>JBBRED010000240.1:0-12981 GCA_038203335.1 Haliangiales bacterium
GAACGGCGTGCCGCAGCAGTGCCCTCCGGACGTCCCTGCGTGCCAGGGCCCGGTCACCGATAGCCGCGCGCGGTTCACGCTCATCCTCGACACCTCCGGCTCGATGCTCGGAACGCTGCCGGGCGTGCCCACGTTCGGCGACGGCTCGACCGGTCACCTCGGCCGCGATCAGAACGCCGACGGCATCGCGAACGACTCGCGCCTGTTCAAGGCGAAGACCGCGCTGACCGACGTGATCTCCGCGTACCCCGACATCGACTTCTCGCTCGCGCGCTATCACCAGGATCAGTCGCTCGATCGCAGCTGCCAGCTCGCGCACAACTTCGAGTGCAACGCGCTGTGCTGCAGCTACGACAACCCGGGTAACAACACCGGCCCGGCGCCCGCACCGGCGTGCACCGTCAACGGTGGCACCGGCGGCAACATCGCGGTGCTCAAGGACTCGCCCGGCGAGGAGTGCATCAACTACGCCGGTAACTGCGGCCCCCCGCGGCGCGGCGCCGACGTGATCGTCGGGTTCGGCAAGGACATCAACCAGTACTTGATGTGGATGGACGGCACCGAGGCGAACTTCAACAACACCCAGACCCAGGGCGACTACTGCAACTTCGCCGGTGGTGGTGATTGCGAGCTCCGCGGCACGGGACCCACGCCGCTCGCGAACTCGCTGCAGGCGGTCGAGGACTACCTGACGCCGATCAAGGGCTGCGATCTCGCATCCACCGGCGGCTGTCGCAGCTACGGCGTCATCCTCCTCACCGACGGCGCCGAGAGCTGCCAGGGCGACCCGGTCGCGGCCGCGGTGGCGTTGCGTGCGAAGGGCATCAACACCTACGTCGTCGGGTTCTCGACGCTGCCGTCAGAGACCGCGCAGCTCAACGCGATCGCCGCGTCGGGAGGCACCGGCTCGGCGTTCCTCGTGGGCGACGAGAACGCGCTCGCGAACGCGCTCGCCACCATCGTCTCCGGCTCGATCGTGTTCGAGACCTGCAACAACCTCGACGACGATTGCGACGGAAAGATCGACGAGGACTTCCCGGGCAAGGGCCTGCCCTGCAGCAACAACGCCAACGGCGCCTGCCACCGCGACGGCGTGCTCGCCTGCGCGGCGAACGGGCAGGGCCTCGTGTGCACCGCACCGAGCGTGACGTGCAACGCGATGAACCGGCTCGTCGACGGCAACGGCAACGACCTCGGACCGTGCACCGAGATCTGCAACATGCTCGACGACGACTGCGATGCGAAGGTGGACGAAGGCCTCACCGGCTGCGTGTGCGTGGTCCAGGGCGCGGAGCAGTGCGACGGCGAGGATGACGACTGCGACGGCTCCATCGACGAGGACACCGACGTGCCGTGCGGCACCGGCGTGTGTCAGGGCGTGCGGAACTGCAGCTTCACCGCGGGCTGCGACCCGAGCAGCACGTGCACCGGTGCGAACTGCTGCTACGGCGCGTGTACCGCGACCACGCCGACCGCCGAGACGTGCAACGGCCTCGACGACGATTGCGATGGCAACGCCGACGGCTTCACGCGCGCGTGCTCGAATCTGACCGGTGGGTTCCCGGCGCTCGATCCGCTCAACAACCCGGGCGCTGATCACGTGACGAACACGGGCTGCGAGGACCTCAACGCGATGATGCCCGGCGCGTGCATCTGTCACCCTGGAACGCGCACGTGCCCGCTCAACGGCGCCGGCACGTTCGGCTCGTGCACCGGCGAGGTCACACCGCAGATCGAGATCTGCGACGGTCTCGACAACGATTGCGATGGCCGCATCGACGAGACGCCCGCCGTGACGTGCACGACCAGTGCGCAATGCGCGGGCACGCCGATGACGCCGACCTGCGACAACCCGATGAACATGCCGAACATGGGCACCTGCGTGCCCGCGGACTGCTCGACGAACTGCGGTGTCGGCGCGCTGGTCTGTCAGAACGGCGTGCAGGTGTGCAACGCCACGCAGTCGCCCAACGACGATAGCTGCGACGGGAATGACGACGACTGCGATGGCAACATCGACGAGGACTGGGTGTGCGCGGATCCCGATGGCGCCGACAACATCCCGGGCAACGCCGACGACTGCCCGTGCACGTCGGCCGGCCAGTGCAACGCGAAGGAGAGTTGTCAGAACGGTGCGCGGATCTGCCAGGGCATGCCGACGGCGCAGGAGACGTGCAACTGCCAGGATGACAACTGCAACGGTCAGGTCGACGAGGGCGCGCTGTGTCCCTCGGGCGCCGCGTGTACGTCGTGCCAGTGCGCGTTCCACTGCAGCCCGGGCGAGTTCCCGTGCCCGCTCGGCAAGAAGTGCAAGGGCACGATGCCGAACGACTTCTGCGTCGCAGATCCGTGCTTCGGCGTGACCTGCCCGGTGGTGCCAGGGGTCAAGCAGGAGTGCATCGAGGATGCGAACCAGGCGAACGCGTACCTGTGTGTCTCGGCGTGCAGCCAGCAGACCTGCGGCGGCACGAACGTCTGCATCGACGCGACGGGCGAGTGCAAGCCGAACGACTGCACCACGTTCCCGGGGCGCTGCACCGCGAGCCAGAGCTGCATCGTCGACACCAACGGTGTCGGGCAGTGCGTCGACAACCCGTGCGCCGGCGTGACGTGCGGTCCGGATCAGTACTGCGTGAACAACCAGTGCTACGGCAGCTGCGGCGGTGTCGATTGCCCGGATGGAACGCGTTGCCGCCTCGGCACGTGCGAGGCCGATCCGTGCGGCAAGAAGTGCGCGTTCGGTCAGGCCTGCCACGACGAGACCGGCGAGTGCGTCGATAATCCGTGCCAGTTCGTGACGTGTCAGGACGGCCAGTGGTGCAACGCGAACAACAACGGCATGTGCGAGCCGGACCCGTGCAAGGTGTTCGACGTGACGTGCCCAGATCCGGGCGACGTGTGCAAGGGTGGCACCTGCTACGACCCGGCGACCTTCCTGCCCGACGCGGGCATGGAGGAGCGGGTGACCACGGGCGGCGGTGGCGGCTGCAACGCGGGCGGTGATGGCGGCCTCTTGCTCGGGCTCGCGGCCTTGCTGTTGCGCCGCCGGCGCACCGGAGGTCGCGCGTGATCCGCGCGCTCGTGATCGCGGCCGTTGCGGCCGGCGCGGCGCTGACGATGTCGTGCAACGTGAACAACTACTGCCTCAACTGCGCGACCGGCGACGGTGGCCCGGGCGGTGACGCGAACGACGGCGGGCCGGGCGGCGATGCGATCGACGCGCCCGATGCGAGCACGTGCGTGCCGACCGGCCCCGAGGTCTGCAACAAGCTCGACGACGACTGCGACGGCAACGTCGACGAGGGCTCGCTGCCCGCACCCGTCGGTCTGCCGTGCAGTGATCTCGGCGGCGTGCCCGGTCCCGCGGTCGGCGAGTGCGCCGGCGGCATCAATGTCTGCACGAACGGTGCGGTGGTGTGCAGCACGCCGCCGATGCCCGAGCAGTGCGACGGCAAGGACAACGACTGCAACGGCCTGATGGACGAAGGCGATCCGGGCGGCGGCGCGCGCTGCGGTACGGACGTCGGCGAGTGCGTCGCGGGCACGCTCCACTGCAACGTCGCGACGCACGTGGTCGAGTGCCAGGGGGCGGTCGGCACCGTGGGTGGCCAGACCGAGGTCTGCAACAACCGCGACGACGACTGCGACGGCAACTTCGACGAGAACCTGAGCCCGGGACCGTGCGTCGCCGGCGTGGATGGTCCGCTGCAGGGCAACACCGGCGAGTGCACCCTCGGTACGCGGCAGTGCATCGGCGGCACCATCGTGTGTCAGGGCTCGGTGTTCCCCACGTTCGAGCAGTGCGATGCCGCGGACCTCGATCAGGACTGCGATGGCCAGCCGCACAACGGCTACGACACGACGAACGGCGATCCGCAGAACTGCGGCGCCTGCGGCACGGTGTGCAACCTCCCGCACGCGTTCGAGGGCTGCAGCAACAACGCGTGCACGATCGTCGCGTGCGAGGTCGGCTGGCACAACAACGACGGCATCGTCAGCAATGGCTGCGAGGCCGGGTTCTGCATCGTCACTGGCAACGAGATCTGCAACGGCCTCGACGACGACTGCAGCGGCGTGGCGGATGACAACCTCGGCACGCCGCCGAACATCTGCAAGAGCGGCGGCGAGTGCGGCTCGCCGGGCCCGACCGCGCAGTGCATGGGCGCGATGGGCTGGCGCTGCACGTATCCCGGCGTGGTGCAGACCGATCCGACGACCGGCGCGGTCGTCAGCGAGACCCGCTGCGATGGCAAGGACAACGACTGCGACGGCGCGTTCGACGAGGGGCAGCCGAACCTCGGCAACTTCTGCGCCGATAGCGGCATCGGCGCGTGCCAGGGCGCCGGAACGTTCCAGTGCGACGTGAACAACCTCGACAACCCGGCGGTGTGCGTGATCACCTCGCCGGGCGCCGCGCCGGGACCCGAGCTGTGCGACGACAAGGACAACAACTGCGATGGCATCGTCGACAACACCGTCGGACCGGACCGGGTGATCGATGCGATGACGCACGTCGTGTTCGGCGGCGCCGACTACTACATCGATACGTACGAGGCCTCGCGTCCCGATGCCGCCACGTCGAACTCGTCGAGCTCGCGCGCGTGCTCCAAGCCGAGCGTGAAGCCGTGGCGCAACGTGACGTTCACGAGCGCCCAGGCCGCGTGTGCATCGGCGGGCAAGGTGCTGTGCACGGGCCCCGCATGGCAGACCGCGTGCGAGGGCAGCGCGAACACCGTGTATCCGTATGGCAACCCGTTCGTCCCGACCGCGTGCAACACCGAGAGCTACGATGGCATCCCGGGCGGCGCCGACGACGACGTGATGATCGATACCGGCGCGGCGGCGTCGTGCTCCTCGTCGTTCGGCGTGCTCGACATGTCTGGCAACCTCAAGGAGTGGACGGACGACATCACCGGCATGACGTCGAACAACACGCCGATCGCCGTGCTGCGCGGCGGCTCGTACGAGACGCCGAAGGTGGGCGCGACGTGCGACTTCCGCACCACGCGCGCGGCGATCAACACCCTCGAGGCGTCGAACGGCTTCCGCTGCTGCCGGGCGACCGCACCCTAGCCGCTAGTCGAATACTACCGTCTTGTTGTCGTACGCGACGACGCGATCGTCGAGGTGCCAGCGGACCGCCGCCGCGAGGACATGCTTCTCGAGCTCGCGGCCCTTGCGCACGAGATCCTCGACGCTGTCGCGGTGCGCGCAGCGAACCGTGGCCTGCTCGATGATCGGACCCTCGTCGAGCGCCGCGGTCACGTAGTGGCTGGTCGCCCCGATCATCTTGACGCCGCGCTCGTGGGCCTGGCGGTACGGGTTCGCGCCGATGAACGCGGGCAGGAACGAGTGGTGGACGTTGATGATCCGCTGCGGATACCGCGCCACGAACTCGGGAGACAGGATCTGCATGTACCGCGCGAGCACGATCAGGGCGACGCCCGCGCGATCGATCAGGTCCCAGGCCGCCGTCTCCTTCGCGTGGCGCGTCTCGGGCGTCACCGGAAGGTGATGGAACGGCACGCCGAAGTGCCGCGCGATCGGCGACGCATCCGCGTGGTTCGAGATCACCATCGCGATCTCGCAATCGAGCTCGCGCGCGCGGTGGCGGATCAGCAGGTCGTACAGGCAGTGCTCCTGCTTCGACGCGAAGATCGCGATCCGCCGCTTGCGGTCGCCGTACCACACGCGCCAGCGCATCACGTATCGCTCGCCGACCTCGCGCAGCGAGCGCTCGAGCGTGACGCGATCGGAGAGCCCGGCGAGGTCGAACTGCAGGCGCTGGAAGAACGTGTGCGACGACGGATCCGAGTAGTGCGACGAGTCGAGCACCGTCGCGCCGTGCCGCGCGAGTAGCGCCGAGACCGTCGAGACGATGCCCTTCTCGTGCGGTGCCTGCACGACCAGCGTCCCGACGCGCGGCGCGTTGCCGCTCATCGTCGCCGAGCGTGTGCGCGACATCACGGGTGGGATCGCGCGAACGGGATAGGCGCCGCTCACAGGTGGCCCATCACCGCGAAGCCCGCGGCCTCCGGGGTGAGCCACGGCACCGCCACCACGCTGCTCTCCTTGTCGGTGTGCTTGCCGCCGACGTACCACGCCACACCACCCGCGATCGCCACCACTCCGACCGCGCTGACGACCCAGCCGATGTTCGACAGGCCGATCGCCGAGCTCGCGTCGGCGAACGACGAGTCGCCGGGTGGCGCCGCGCACTGGTGCGTGGAGATCGAGCAGTTGTCGGGCACGCGGGTTAGCCCGAACACACCGAGCGCGCCGCCGCCGAGCACCATCGCGGCGCCGAGGCCGATCACGACCTTGCTGCCCAGCGGATGCGTGGTCTGCGGACCGCGAGCTCCCTGCCCCTTGGCCAGCCGCAGCTCGGCGGGAACGGCGGGGGCGCCGAACATCACGGAGATCGTGCGGCCCTTCTCGCCGGCGCCGACCACGACCGTCTGGGTCTGGTCCTTGCCATCGTGGATGAACTTGATCGTGTGCGGACCGGGGTCCACATCGTGCGCCTTGCCGTCGTCGAGGCGAGTCACCACGAGCACCCCGTCCACGTAGATCGTGGTGTCGGGCAGATCGGCGCCGCCGCCATCGCGCGCGACGAAGCTCAGCGTGGGCTGCATGCGCGTCAGATCATCGGCGAACCGCGCGCAGTCGCCTTGAACGAGCGAGGGGCACGTCGATTGCGCGCACGACAGGAACAGCTTGCGTGCGAGCGAGAGCTTGTTCTGCTCGCGAGCATCCTGTCCTCGGCTGTGCGCGTCGATGCACCCTTCCTTGGACAGCTCGTCGGCGAACGCGGGTGCGCTCACGGCGGTGACGAGGACGAGCGCTAACATATGGCGACTGACGGTCATCAACGTGCTCCTTTCGGGCCAGCCTCAGATGCAGGCGGGCTTGAAGATCTTCTTCGAACCTTCGAAGTAGTAGGGCGGGGTGCACTCGGGCTTGCCGGTCTTCGGGTCGGGGGCGGGGACCGCGACCACCGCCGGTGCGGGGACCTCGGGTGGGGGCGCGACGGTGCGGGCCGCCGTGCGGGGGGAGGACCGCGGCGTGGACGCACGCTGCGACGGGGGAGACGACTTGCGCGTCATGACGGGGCGCGGTTGCTCCACCGTCTTCAGCTCGACAGCGGTCTCCTCCGGCGGCGGCGCGGGCGGGGGCTCGTCATCGGGCGCGACGGCGGGCGCGGGCGTCACGCGAGGCTGCTCGGGCTCCCCGATGTCGACGTGATCTGCGGGCGGCGGGGTGCGAGACTCCGCGCTCGGGCTCTTGAGCAGCATGACCACGCCGATCGCCGCGCCGGCGACGAGCGCGCCGAGCAGCGCGACCATGGTCCGCGAGCGCTCCTGCTTCGGAGCCGGCGGGTGCGAGCGCGAGACGCTCTCGATGCTCGGCGACGTCCGCAGTCGGAGCGGGCGCACGTTCGTCCCACCGGTGCGACGCCAGCTCGCCTCCTCCGCGGCGATCAGCCGGTCGTGCTTGTCGAGGTACTCCTTGCCGACATGCTTGAGCCACGTCGCGCACGCGCTCGCCGACGCCGGCGGAACCGCTCGGCACAGCGCCTCCTCCATCTCCACGGCGGTCTTCCACCGCTGGTTGACGTCGACCGCGAGGCCGCGCCGCACGACCTTGTCCACGGCCTCGAGCTGCTGCCAGGTGTCGTCGCCGATCGCCTGCCACTCGCGCTCCGGGGCGAGCGTCTCGGCGATCGTTGGCAGCTGGCCGTTCATGATCGTCGCGACCAGCTCGGTCTCCGACTGCGCGCCGTGCATGCGGTGGCCGACGATCAGCTCCCACAGCACCACGGCGAGCGCATAGAGATCGCTCTGCTTCGTCGCGTGGCCGCGGAGCTGCTCGGGGGCGGAGTACGCGAGCTTGCCCTTGTACGTTCCCTCGCGCGTGACGTGCGCCGCCATCGACGCCTTCGCGACACCGAAGTCGAGCAGGCGTGCCGTTCCGTCGGTCGCGATCATCACGTTCTGCGGCGAGACATCGCGATGCACCACGTGCAGCGCCATGCCCATCTCGTCGACCATCTCGTGCGCCGCGTGCAGGCCGGCGAGCACCTGGGTCGCGATCGAGACCGCGATGTCGACGGGGATCCGCTCCTTGAGCTGCCGCGTCTTGTTGAGCAGCCAGTGCAGGGGCGCGCCGTGCACGAACTCCTGGACCAGGAGCACCTCGTCCTGCGTGGTGACCACGTCGAGCACCGGCACCACGTTGCGGTGATGGACCTTCGAGGCGATGCGCGCCTCGTCGAGGAACATCGCCACGAACTCGGAGTCCTCGGCGAACTCCGGGTGCAGACGCTTCGCGGCGACGATCCGCGAGAACCCCTCGTCGCCCATCAGGCGAGCGATATGGATCGTCGCCATGCCGCCCCGCGCGATCTGGCGGTGCAGGACATAGCGACCCACCGTGTGGGTCTGCGCGAGCTGGTCCGCGAGCGCGGAGTATTCGGGGTCAGCGGTCATGGCTTTACTCGAAGAACTGGATCGCGTTACCCGCGCTCCAGAAGTAGAGATTCCGGAACGTGCCGTTCGGCTGGATGCTCGTGCCCCACACCGAGTTCGAGTACTGGTGGCTCGACACCGAGAATCCCGACGAGGCGCCGAGGCCGAGGCTGAGATCCGGCAGCGCCTCGAACGTCTTGACCAGCGTCTCCGGCGTGAACGGGCCCTTGTGCGCCTCGAGGCCGGCGATGAACACGCGCGCCGCGACGTAACCCTCGAGCGACGTGAAGCCGGGCTGCGCACCGCTCACCGCGATCAGCCGGTTGTATGCGGTCACCACATCGCTCGAGTCACTCTGGTAGTTCGGCACCACCTGCGAAACGACGACGCCTTCCGTCATCGGCATGTTGCCCTGCGGCGTGCTGATCGTTCCGGCCGAGACCAGGCGATCCGACAGCGCGTTCGGGCCGACGAACGAGACGTTGGAGAAGTACAGCTTCACGCGGGTCGCCTTGTTGAGCGCCGTCTGCTGGCTATCGTTCGCGAACTGCCAGCGGCGCAGCTCCTCGATGAACTGCGCGCCCGCGCCGTACGTGTCCGTCATGAACACGCCGTACGTGTGGTTGTTGCTGTCGGCGCCGAGCTGCGCCGCGATGTACTGCTCGGCGGCCGTCGCCTGCGCGGGCACGCTCGCGTCGTCGTTGCGCACGTAGCGGAAGCGAATGATCGGGTTCGTCGGATCCGCCGAGCCGGGGAAGTTCCCCACCACGGCCTTGTAGCCCTCGACGAGGCCGTCGTACCCGGCCTGCCCGTAGGAGTCGTTCTGGTCGAAGCTGATGAAGTGCTTGTAGTCGGGGACGAGCTTCTTCTTGAAGTACTCGGTCGTCGCGCGCGCCTCCTGCGCGTAGCTCGCGCGGACGTTGAAGATGTACGGCTTGCAACCGGCGGCGAGGTTGTCGCGGAGGATCGTCGCGGCGCCCGTGAACGCGCCGAAGAACATCGTGCCCGTCTCGATCGCCACCGGCGCCGAGCGCACCATCGTCGGCGTGCCGACGTTGCCGAGGAACGCGAGCACGGCGTTGGGGCCACGCGCGAGCGCGGTCGTCGAGATCGGTGTCTGACCGGCGACCGCGGGCGTCGAGGTCGTGGGGCAGCGGGGCGCCGCTTCCATCGGCTGCACGTCGACGAGCGAGCGCGCGGCCGCCTCGGCGAGGTCCGGCTGATACGCGTCGTCGCGGAACTCGAGTACGAGCGGTCGGCCACGCACGCCGCCCGCATCGTTCTTCTCCTTGAACGCCATCTCGATGCCGAGCTTCATGCCCGTGCCGAGCGCCTGGTTCGTTCCGGACACCGGTGCGCTTTGCCCGATGACGAGGGGCGCATCCTCCGCGTGCACGCAGACCGGTGCCTTGTCGCGAAGCTCGCAGACCAGACCCGATCCGCAATCACCGTCGATCGCGCACGGTTGTGGATCGAACTCCGACGAGCAGCTCGCGGAGATCGCGAGAACAACGACGAAGGCTTTGCGTGACACGTGACTCGCCATGCGGTCACCGTCTCAAACGATCACTGTACGTAACAAGGTCGTGCAGAGTTCACACCGCGTCCGTCATCCTCCACGGAGTGAATGTTGGTGGGCTCGCTGACAGCACGCGGTGACCGCGATCTCGCAACACCACGCAATCGCGTCCGCACGGGCGCGCGCTGCAGCACGGCACCGGTGTACTCCCAATGATCCCGAATAGATCGGAGGGAACGGCAGAGGTATCGCGGCTCACGCAATTCGCGCGAGGGAACGATCAGTGGCGCTGGAGCAGCAGCGATCCGAGCGAGTAACCGGCGCCAAACGACGCCATCACGCCGAAGCTTCCCGACGGGAGATCTTCGTTGTGACGCGAGAACGCGAGCAGCGATCCTGCCGACGCAGTGTTGCCGAACTCGTCGAGGATGATCGGCGCTTCGGTGCGCGTGGCCTCGCGTCCGAGGACGCGCTTCGCGATCAGCTCGTTCATCGACTGGTTCGCCTGGTGCAGCCAGTAACGAGAGATCTGCGACGGCAACAGCTCGTGCTGCGCGACGTGGTCCTTGATGAACTTCTCGGCGAGCGGCACGACGTCCTTGAACACGCGACGGCCCTGCTGGTGAAACAGCTTGCTGGTCTCGTCGTGCTCGGTCGTGGGATCGCAGCGGTCGAGGTAACCGCGGTTGTTGCGGATCGTGGATGCGGACCACTTCGACAGCATCTGCGTCGACAGGATCTCCCACGCGCCGGCCTTCGCTTTCGCGGTCGGCTCGATGACGAGCGACACCGACGCGTCGCCGAAGATGAAGTGGCTGTCGCGCTCGCGCCAGTTCATGTGCCCGGTGGTCAGCTCGGGGACGACCACGAGCGCGCACGTCGCCTGACCGAGGCGCACGGCCTGGCTCGCGAGCTGCGCCGCGCCGGTGGCGGCCGAGCATCCGAGCGAGATGTCGAACGCGTAGCCGCGCGCGCCGATCGCGTTCTGCACCTCGATCGCGAGCGCCGGATAGAGCCGCTGCAGATTCGAGCAGCCGAGCACGACCAGGTCCACGTCCTCGCCGGTCTTGCCGGCGCGGGCGAGCGCGACCTTCGCGGCGTTGACCGCGTACTCGGCCTGGACGCTGAGCTGATCCTCGGGGCGGTCCGGGATGTTCGGGCACATCCGCTCGGGGTCGAGGAGACCGGTCTTGTCCTCGACGTAGCGGCGCAGGATGCCCGACGCCTTGACCACGAAGTCCGGGGTCGATTCCTTCAGCGATTCGCGGGTGCCGGCGGCGATGGCATCGGCGTTCTTGGCGTTGTCGCGGCGGACGAACTCGTTGAACGCCGCACACAGCTCGTCATTGGTGAGGACCGTATCCGGGTGCCACAGGCCGTGGCCGGTGATCGAAGTGCCAGTCGTCTGCCGAGGCATTCCCGGTGCTTCCCACACGAGCCGGGCGCTGTCTAGCTCACGGCTTCTTGGTCAGCTCTTTCTCCATCTCACCGAGGGCGGTGCGGAGAAAGGTCGAACCAGGATCGGCCGCGATCGCCATCTTCATCTGCATGACTCCACCGCGAAGATCGCCGCGGCGAAGTGCCAGCTCGGCCTTGCGATAGTGGATGAGCGCCTTGCTGTTCATCGAGTGCGCCGCGACCCCGGACGACGGTGTGGCGGGCGCGTCGCCCGTCAGCACACCGGTGTTCGGCGTCTGCGCCTTGACCTGACTCGACATGCGGTGCGCGATCAGCGACTGCGGCTCGTCCTTGCCGACCGGCGCGATCTTCTGCGTCGCCTGCCGCGCGCTCCGCATCTCCTGGTACGCGCCCGCGACGCGCGAGTACGCGGAGGTCACGAGCTCGAGATCGGCGGCATCGAGGTTCGCGCGATGGAGATCCGGGTGGGCCATGCGCGCGATCTTCTGAAACGCGTCCGACACCACGTCGGGCGGCGCGTGCGCGGGCACCTCGAGCAACTGATGCGCGGGCGATCCGGACTTCGCGATCACGCGCTGTGCCCACAACAGAACATCCGATCTGACGCTCACCGGTGCGGATCCTCGTGTACCGGCGCGCCGAGGACCTGGAGGTGCGCTTCCTGGCGCGCCCCGGAGGTCTGATCACTCGCTCGCACGTGCAGGATGCCATCGGCATCGACGCGGAACATCACCTCGATCTTGAGCTCGCCGCGCGGCTTGGGTGGCAGCTCCTCGAGCACCAGCGTGCCGAGCGGCTCGTTCTCCGTGTACCGGCGCTCTTCGCCACGGCAGCAATCGATCTCGACGCGTGTCTGGTTGTCGCGCGAGGTGGTGAACACGCGCGTTCGCTCGATCGGGATCGGTGCGTTCTTGTCGAGCAACCGCTCGGTGAAGCCACCCGCGGTGTGGATCGCGAGCGTCGCGGGATTGACGTCCATCAGGATCGGACGCTTCGCCTGCGCCTGCGGGAGGACGACGTTGCCACCGGCGCCGAGGTTCGAGTGACCCGACGTGGCCACCGCATCGCGCGCGCCCATGCCGCTGCCCGCGGTCAGGTTTCCGACAAGGCTTCCCGCCTGGATCGCCGCGCCCTGCGAGACCACCTCGTCGGGGTTGATCGCGGTGTTCGGCGGACGGCGGAACAGCTCCGCGAGCCGCTCGCGCACGAGCGGGATGCGCGTCGAGCCGCCGACGCACAGCACCTCCGACACCGAGCGCGCATCGAGGCCGGCGCCCGCGAGCACCTGCTTGGTGACTTCGATCGTGCGGTTGACGTAGCCGGAGATCAGCGCCTCGAACTGCTTGCGCGTGATCTGGAACGGCAGCCGCTGCGCCGCCATGCCCGGCATCTCGAGACCATCGATCTCACCCTCGGCCGCATCGTTGTCGGAGAGGTGGCACTTGATGGCCTCGGCGCCCATCATCAGCTTCATCATCAAGGCCGCGTTCGGACGCGGATCGACGCGCAGCATGCGATTGCACTCCGCGGCGAGCACCTCGCCGAGCGCGCGATCGAGATCATCACCGCCGAGGA
>JBBRED010000241.1:0-12978 GCA_038203335.1 Haliangiales bacterium
GTTCGGAATCGCAGGCGCGGTGCCGGCGACCAGGCCCTTCGCGCTGCCGTAGTAGAGGATCCGCCCGTCGAGCACGGCGTCGTCGAAGCCATCACCGTCGATGTCGAACCGCGGCGACGCGGCGGCGGTGCCGCACAGGACCAGCAGACAGGTGAATGTGCGCATGGCTTGGTTCTAGCGTTTCGTGACCACGAGGATCGAGTCCTGAACCGTGATCCTCAGCTTGTTCAACGCGGCAACCGTGCACGCGATCTGATCCCACGGCACGCGCTTGAGCCGCAGCGTCACCTTGCCATCGACCTGGTCGTTGACCACGAGGTTGACGCGCCCCACATCGGCGAGCAGGCGGAACACCTCGCGGATGTCGGCGCCCTTGACGTCGAGGTCGAGCGGCGCGCCGCGGTACTTCGTTCCCGGGGCGCACAGATCACGGCCGGCCGTGGCGGCGCCCGCGAGGCCCATCACCGTCACCGCGACCACCAGCGCACGCATCCACTCCAGTGTAGCCTGCCGACCGTGCCGCTGCCGTCGCCGTTTCAGCCGCCTGTCCCGCCGATGCTCGCGAAGCTCTCGACCGGGCTCCCCGAGGGCGACGGCTGGATCTTCGAACCCAAATGGGATGGCTTTCGCGCGCTGGTGTGGAAGAGCGGCGACCAGGTCTACATCCAGAGCCGCGACGAGAAGCCGCTCGGCCGCTACTTCCCCGAACTCGAGGTCTCGCTGCGGCGCGAGCTGCCGGATCGCTGCGTGCTCGATGGCGAGATCGTGATCGCCACCGGCGACCGCCTCGACTTCGACGCCCTGCTCCTCCGCATCCATCCGGCGGCCACGCGGGTGAAGATGCTCGCGGACGAGAAGCCATCGTCGTTCGTGGCGTGGGACCTGCTCTCCGAGGGCGATGAGGATCTGCGCGATCAGCCGCAGGCCGAGCGCCGACGGCGGCTCGAGCTCGCGCTCGCGGCGTGCAAGCCGCCGGTGCACCTCACGCCCGCGACCCGAGATCGCGCGATCGCGCAGAGCTGGTTCGAGGACTTCGAGGGCGCCGGCCTCGACGGCGTGATGGCAAAGCCGATCGACTCGCCGTACCAGCCCGGCAAGCGCGCG
Source organism: Haliangiales bacterium (assembly GCA_038203335.1). GTDB lineage: Bacteria > Myxococcota_A > Polyangia > Haliangiales > Haliangiaceae > JABFXX01. The sequence goes on from JBBRED010000241.1 coordinate 1,105, forward strand.
ATGCTGAAGATCAAGCACAAGCGAACCGCCGACTGCGTCGTCGCCGGATTCCGCTGGTACAAGGGCGGCAAGGGCACGCTCGTCGGCTCGCTGCTGCTCGGGCTCTACGATGCCGACGGCAAGCTGCACCACGTGGGCGTTGCCTCGTCGTTCAAGGCGAGCGAGCGCGCGGAGCTCGCCGCGAAGCTGCTACCGCTCACCGAAGGCGCGCGCGAGGTCCATCCATGGAAGGAGTGGTCCGAGTGGCAGGAGCAAGAGACCGCGCAGCGGCTGCCCGGCGCGACCAGCCGGTGGAACCGGGGCAAGGATCTCTCGTGGGAGCCGATCCAGCTCGGGCTCGTCGGCGAGGTCAGCTACGACCACATGCAGGGCACGCGGTTTCGCCACGCGACGCACCTGCAGCGCTGGCGGCCCGACAAGCCGTACACGGAGTGCCGATACGACCAGCTCGAGGAGTCGCCGCCGTTCCTGATCACGCAGATCTTCGGAACGAAGACCTGATCACGTCCGAGGTAAGCGTTACCCGGTCCACTCCGTCTTCCAGTCGTAGTCCGGATCCGGCGGCTCCTGCGGCGGGTGCTCCTCGGGCGGCACGTGCTGCAGGTTGACGCGCACGCGGTACCAGGCGGTCGCGCGGCCGCGATTCGTATCGACCAGCACGTCCGCGGGCGCGAGCTTCGCGGCGACCGCGGGATACCGCTCCTTCCACCGCTCGAGGCCCGCGAGCGCATCGGCCTTGTGCTTCGCGTTCGCGATCACCAGCACCGGCAGCTTCGGCGTGCGCTTCCCGGTCGACGGCTTCGCCGCCGAAGACGGTGCCACGCGCGGCGCCTCGTCCTCCTCCTTCGCGAAGTGCGGCGGCCACGGCGCATCGACCTCGCCCTGCTCCTTCTGGCGATCCGCGAGCGCGAGCAGGCTCTCGATCGATCCGACCGCGTCATCGATCCCGGCGTGTGCATCACCGCGCGCCGCGAACATCGCCGGCACGGTGCGCAGCGTGTACGCCGCGGGATCGCAGACCAGCAGCTCGTCCCACGACAGCGGCATCGAGACTCGCGCGTCGTCCTTCGCGCGCACCGAGTACGCGCTTGCGGTGGTGCGATCGCGCGCGTTCTGGTTGTAGTCCAGGAACACGCCGCTGCGCTCCTCCTTCCACCACTTCGCCGTCGCGATGCCCGGTGCGCGCCGCTCGACCTCGCGCGCGAACGCGAGCGCCGCCCGCCGCACGTCCTTGAACGGCCAGCGCGGCGCGATCCGCGCCCACACGTGCACGCCGCGCGAGCCGCTGGTCTTCGGCCAGCCTACGAGCCCGTGCTCCTCGAGCACCTCCTTCGCGATCCGCGCGACCTCCACGATCTGCGGCCACTCCACGCCCGGTACGGGATCGAGATCCACGCGCAGCTCGTCGGGCCGATCCATGTCCTCGGCGCGCACGGCGTGCGGGTTGAGATCGACGCAGCCGAGGTTGACCACGTACACCAGCTGCGCGCGCGTCGACACCGCGATCTCGTCGGCGTGGCGTCCCGACGGGAAGGTGAACGTCGCGATGTCGATCCAGTCGGGCCGCTTCTCCGGCGCGCGCTTCTGATAGAACGGCTCCTCCTCGATCCCGTTGACGAATCGCTTGAGGATCATCGGTCGCCGCGCCACGCCGCGCAGCGCACCCTCGGCGACGGCGAGGTAGTACTGCACCAGCTCGAGCTTCGTGATCCCGGCCTTCGGGAAGTAGATCTTCTCCGGGTTGGATACGGTCACCTCGTGGCCGTCGAGCTCGAGGATCACCTTGGTCGCCTTCGCCACGCCCGGATCCTTGCACGACTCGGCATTCCACTTCATGGTGCCGGCCCCATGTCGGTGGCCGCGCGCCTGAAGTTATTGATGGTGCTGGCGCTGCCGATGGTGCTCGCGCGCGCGACGCAGGCCGTGATCACGTTCGCGGATGCGCTGCAGGTCAAGCACCTCGGCTCCGGCGCGCTCGCGGCCACCGCCACCGGCGGCCTCAACGTGGTCGGCCTCGTCATCCTCCCGATGGGCACCGTGTTCATCGTCCAGAGCTTCGTCGCGCAGCTCGTCGGCCGCGGTGCGCGCGAAGAGGCTCCGCGCTACGCGTGGTACGGCCTCGCGATCGCCGCGATCGCCGCCGTGGTCTCGGTGGCGATGATCCCGCTGATCGAGCCCGCGCTCGGCCTCACCGGCTACTCGGCCGGGGTGAAGGCCGAGATGAGCCACTACATGGAGATCCGGATCCTGTCGGTCGGCGCGGTGGTCGCCGTCGAGGCGCTGGGCAACTGGTACGGCGGGCTGGGCAACACGTGGATGGCGATGATCGGCGGCGTGATCTCGATGGTCATCGCCGTGTTCGCGAACTGGGTGCTGATCGATGGTCACCTCGGCGCACCCGCGATGGGCGTGGCCGGCGCCGCGTGGGGCAGCGTGATCGCGAGCTACGCGGGCCTCGCGTTCCTGGCCGTCGCGTTCTGGCGCGGCTGGGGCAACGCTCCGCGCGCCGCCGGCAAGCTCGGCCTCTCGATCGCGGAGCTCCGGCGCGTGATCCGGTTCGGCCTGCCGAACGGCATGAACTGGTTCCTCGAGTTCGCCGCGTTCCAGCTGTTCGTCAACGGCGTGCTCGCGAGCCTCGGCGACGAGACGGTGGCCGCGCTCAACGTGGTGATCGCGGTCAACTCGATCTCGTTCATGCCGGCGTTCGGCCTCGCCTCGGCGGGCGCGATCCTCGCCGGCCAGGCGATCGGCAGCGGAAACCGCGAGGCCGTGTGGCCCCAGCTCAAGACCACGCTCGCGTGCACCTGCGCCTGGACCGCGATGTGCGGCGTGCTCTACCTCCTCGCACCGCACTGGGTCCTCTCGCAGTTCGAGGAGCCCGGGAAGTCCGGCAACCTCGTCGCGATCGGCACCGGCATGCTCGCGCTCAGCGCGGCGTGGCAGGTGTTCGATGCCACGGCGATGACGCTCGCCGAGACCCTGCGCGCGGCCGGCGATACCTTCTGGACCGCCGCCGCGCGGCTGATCCTCGCGTGGGCAGTGTTCATGCCCGCCGCGTTCATCGTGGTCCGCTACCTCGATGGCGGACCGATCGGCGCCATGCTGTGCCTCGCGGGCTACATGGCGCTTCTCGCCACGGCGTTCGCACTCCGCTTCAAGAGCGGAGCGTGGAAGGCGATCGAGCTGATCGAGCCGAAGCTCGTCTGACGACCGCGCTTCGCCGGATTACATCCGGCCGCCGACGCCGAGCGAGACAACGATCGCCGTCACGTCGTACGTGCCCTTGAACGTGGGCATGTACGGATCCTTCGTGCTCGCTTCGTTCGAGCCGGGGATCACGAGCAGACCGGCGAGGTGCACGTCGACCTTCGGGGTCACCGAGTACGTACCGCCGACGGTGATGTCGTGCCGGTTGATATCCGGGAGGCGCGCCGACAACGTCGTCGACGGCACCGGGGTCGGGTCATAGATGTAACCCGCGCGCACCGCCGCCTTCGGGTTGATCTTGTACTCGCCACCGACGCGGAGCGTGACGGTGTTCTTGTAGTCCTGCGGCTGCACGTTGTGCGAGCCGTCCGGCAGCGTGATGTCGATCGTCTCGAACTTCTTCCAGTTGATCCACACCGCGTTGGCCTCGAGCTCGAGCTCAGGGGTCGGGCGGAACGCCACGCCGCCCGAGATCGACATCGGCAGGTGCAGCGTCGTCGAGATGTCGCCATCGGGCGGCAGCTGCGAGCGATACGGAGCCGCCATGTCGAAGTCGCCGGTTCCCTCGAAGTCGAGGTTGATCTGGCTCTTCCAGGTCAGGCCGAACGACAGCCGCTTCTCGGCCTCGGGGCGGTACATCACACCGATGCGACCGCCGATTCCGAACGCCGTGCCGCCGAGCACGGCGTGGCCCTGCTCGTTGCCGAAGTAGATGTTCTGCTCGAGCTGGACCGTGGCCGGGACGAGGTCGAGCCCCGCGCCGATCGAGAGGCCCGGCACCTGCTTGTGGAGGTTCACGCCGATCGCGGGCGTGATGAAGTAGGTGCGCAGGCTCTGCTTCGTGACGATGCCCGCCTGCGGCGAGCTATCGGGCCACGAGACCGCGAGACCGAACGGCAGGTGGAACGCGATGCCGGCCGCGAACATGTCGTTGATCCGGTGGCTGATCATCGCCGCCGGCACGATCGCCGGAGATCCGTTGGTGTCGGTCGTCTGGTTATCGGGACCGGTGTACGACGCCTGCGCCGAGATCAGCGAGGCGCCGACCGAGAACGCCGTGCCTTCGCCGACCGCGAGACCGCCGGGGTTGAACACGATCGACGACGGATCGGTGTCCGTCGCCACCGCGGCGCCGGCGCGCCCCGTGAGCTTCGCGTCGTGCTCGTTGATGTAGAAGCCGTTGGCCGAGGCCGCGCCTCCAAAGCCTACGAGGAGGAACAGGCTCGTCTTGAGGGTACGCATGACTAGTTAGCCTTGTTGAGGAACAGGAAGGTGAACGCGTCGGTCTGGAGACGCGCGGTGCCGAGGCGGCCATCACCACCGACGGTGGAGCCACCGGGCGTCGGCGCCGGGCGCAGCAGCGACGCGTGCTCGAACGTGTTGCCCGGGAAGCCCATGCCCGCGTCGGCGGGGAGGTTCGTGTACTTCACGAACTTGTTCGCGGTGGGGTTCGTGACGATCGCCGCCGACGGGTTCAGCGTCGCCGGCGGGGCCGGGGCCGGATCCGCCATCATCGCGGCGAGGCCGACGAGCGCCGCTTCGTTGTTGGTCGCGATGTTCGGGACGACCTGGTCACCGACGACCTCCTGGATCAGGATCTTCCGCGTCGCGAGCTTGCGCGTGTAGTTCGCGCCATCCGCGGGGTCGAGCACCCAGCGGCCGATGGTGGCGAACTGGCCGTAGCCCGGCTGTGCCTTCCACGCGTCGGTGGTGCACAGGCCCGTGTTCGGCGTGACGGTGGCGTTCCACTTCTCACCGGTGAGGATCCCCGCGTCGATCAGCGCGTCGACGAGCGGACACTTGATCGCGTTGGTCTGCGAGTTCTCGAGAATATCGGCCCAGCCGACACCCGGGACGTTGAGCACGGCCGAGCGGAAGTCCGGCTTCGTGGCGACCGCCGTCGAGCCCATGATGCCGCCGAGCGAGATGCCGACATACGAGATGTTGGTGACGTCGACCTTGAGCGGCCCACAACCGGCCGAGCCGCACGCCTTGAGCGCATTCACGAGGCCCTGCACGTCGAGGATGCTCTGGCGGATGTTGTCGCGCGTGGCGGCGAGATCCGACGACAGGAACGGCGAGTAGCACTGCGGCTGCGTGCCGGGGGTCGGCAGCTTCGCGCAGTTCGGATCGGAGAGATCCGGCGTCGGGCAGGTCGGCGGCTGCACGGGCGAGAGGCGCGTGTTGCAACCGAGCGCGGCGTCGGTGCTGACGCGGACCGCGCGGCTATCGTGCGCGACCGCGTCGATCGCGACCGATGCGTAGCCGAGCGACGCGAGCTGCGCGCCGATCGCGATGAGCGTGGTCTTGGAGCTGCCGAGGCCGTGACCGTAGACGACGACGGGCCAGCCGTTGGGCGGAACACTTGGAGCTGCGCACGAGGCACCGGTGCAGGGAATCATTCCCAACACGCCGATGCCCTCGGTCCCCTGCGACGTGGCCTTCACCGGATCGCTGAACGGACCGGGGATCGGGCCACCCTCGTTCGGGTTCGTCGAACCCGTCATGACCTTCGCGGGCTGCTTGACCTGGTAGTTGTTCGAGTTGAGCAGGCCACCGACGACATCGGCCACCTGGTTGCACGGGATCGAGCCGCCATCCGCGGTACAGGAGCCGGCCGGCAGCTTGGCCCGCAAGAATTGCTCCGCCGTGATGCCGGGGAGGACCGAGGCCGTGCCGAACAGTGGCGACGCGCTCGCCTTTGCCGCGAGGCTATCCGCGACCGTCGGATCGAGCGGGTCGGTCACCGTCTGGGTGTTGAACTCCCAGGCGACGAGGATGTCGCTCTTGGTGTGCTTCGCACCGAGGAACGCGAGCACCGGTGTGTGCGCCTTGTAGAGCAGGTCGATGCCCTGGATCTGCGCGAGCTGCGCCGGATTGGTGGGCGACAGCGGCGTGCGGTTGACGAGCACGTTGCCATTCGCGTCGAGCGTGACGGGGTTCGCGTCCTGGAGGAGCAACGACCACGTGAACGAGCTACCGAACTCTTCGCCGCCCGCCGTCTTCACACCCTTGAGGATGGCGGCGACGTACGTCGACTTCTGGTCGAGCGGAATCAGCGGCACCATGCTGATGGAGTTGACCATCTGCGGATCGGTGCACGCCTTGATGTCGGTCTGGTTGCCGTAGCGGATCGTCGTGCCCTTGATGATCCGCACCGGGATCGTGGTGGCGGACGCGGGATCGACCGCGGTGCCTCCGGAGGCGCGCTTGTACAGCACCACCTTGCCGGTCAGGCTGGCCTCGTCGAACGCCTCGGAGAACGTCGCCTGCATCGGCAGCTCGAACGTTCCGAAGCCATCCAGCGTGTTCAGGATCTTCGTCCGGATCCCCGCGCTGGTCGCGGTCTCGTTGCACTGCTCCGGGAGGTTCACCTTCCCGGTCGCAGGATCGAGCGTCAGGTTACTGGGGAACGGAAGGACCTTGTGCGCCGGGTCGAATTCGACCACCGGACCGCTCACGCCCTCACCCGCATCCACGTTCACATCAGGGCAACCGGCTACGCCGATCAGGAGGCCCGGTACGAGCCAGGCCAGCAACTTCTTCTGCATGTCTCTCCTCGGTTAGTCGAAGGAGCGCAGTATAGACATACGAATTGGCTGCGGCGAGGCGGGTTCGGCGGGAAGCACTGTCGCGTGGATCTCGTCACGAACCCGACGAATCGAGCGTATGCGCCCACACAGGGATTTCGTGCGCCACGTTCCTCAGAATTCGTAGGCGCCGATGTCCGGCGCCCCACCCTGTGGCCGCGCCCGACCTGTCACATCGTGGTCAGTTGACAGTTGTGCCGACGGCACTGCGACGTCGATCGCAGCACTATCGCTCCTGAGGTGAAGGTCTCGTGAGGCGGGATCCACGAACCGTGGGTCAAGGACGATGTTGTTTCCAGGAACCGTTTGCGACTGCGGAAACAAGATGTTGTGATTCGCGATGCACGTGGTGCCCACCATGGCATTCATGGTGGCTCCGGCGAAGATGTTGTTCTCGATCCTGGCCATCCAGTTCCCGTTGCTGGTGTTGTTGCAGTTCATTGCGATGGCGTAGGTGGAATAGATCGTGTTGAAGGCGAGATAAACGTTGGTGATACTCGGTGCCTGGTCGATCCCCTCGATCAACACCTGACCATCGAACAGCACCGAGTTCAGGACGCGTACGGTAAGCCCCGTCCCACCCCCGTTGACGCTGGCGTGAAGACCTACTGGCCGCAGATACATCCGATCGGCGTCGAAGGACGCGCCAGTAGTCAGATCGATCCCATTCAGCGTCAAGTCCACGCGTCGTAGGGTCGCAGCGCATTTTTCGATGCCGAAGTGCCCGTTGTAGGTGGCGCCTACTGCCGTCACTACGACGTCCTCGAAGCGAACCGTAGAGATCCCAGACATTCCGTAGCAGTGGAATGGTCCGTTCCTGAGGTCGAGTGTAGCTCCATCCAAAGACAGGGATGCACCGTTTTGCACCGATAGCGTTCCGGAGGTGGCGGACCCGACCGGAGCTTGTATCGTCGCGCCCGGCCCCACGATACGCACGGTTCCAGCGCCGAGACTAAACGAGCCTACGTACAGACCGGGCGCCAGCAGAACCGTGTTGCGGGTCTGGTTGGCGGCAGCGAGGTTTAAAGCTCGGGCAAGAGAGCAACGCTCTGCCATCGAACAAGGGCCCGAGTCCGGGCCAAGTGGAGTTGCGTACACGATCGCTGATGCGTCTGTGCAAAGGCCATCTGCCTTAGAACAAAGCTCGCTGCTGCACTCGCTGCTCTGTTCGCAGCCACGGCACGTGTTCCCGGTGGGATCGCAGACCGGATTCGGATTCCGGCACTCATCCGACGTCGAGCAGCCTTTGCATCCTCCCGCTGTCACATCGCAGCCTCGAGAACAGAGAACGAGATCGTAGTTGGTACCAGTGCCGTTGCAGGTCACCGCTATATCGCCGCGGCATTCTTGTACCTCACCCGCAGTGCAGTCGACCGCGATGCACGTGTTCGGCTCGCCAGCGATCGCACCGTCCTCATCACAGAACGGGAACGCCTGGTCGTTGCAGATGTTGTCCACGCACGAGCGAGGATTCGGTTTTGTGCACGAAACCAGCACGAGAGTCGAAACGAGAGCGACCGTGAAAGCATTCCGATTACGACCGTTCATCCGATGAGTATCCGCCGAGCGCCCGTCCGTTGTCGACATGCGCAACTGTCCGGGGGCCGATGTTGTAGCGACCGACGACAGTCGCTCCGCCCCTACGTGTCGGGCCGTTCCTGCTCGTCTGCAAGCTGTGCGGCCGCGGCGCTGCGATGCTTTCGGAAGTCGGCGAGCACGTCGTTGATCTCCGCACCGAACAGCAGGGAGATGTTCGAGAGCCACAGCCAGGTGAGGAACGCGATCGCGCCGCCGAGCGCGCCGTAGGTGTCCTCGTAGCTGCCCCAGGTGGACAGATACAGGCCGAACAGCGCCGAGGTTCCGAGCCACAACAGGACGCCGACGATCGCGCCCGGCGTGAACACGCGGAGCGGCGCGTTCGTGTTCGGCAGCCACTTGTAGAGCGCGGCCCACACGAACATCACGAGCAGGCCCGCGCCGGCCCAGCGGCCGATGTTCCATGCGGTATCGAACGCATCGCCGAGCTCGAACCGATCCGCGAAATAGTGTCCGAGCGCCGGCCCGATGACGAGCAGGCCGAGCGCGGCGATCACCAGCAACGCGACCGCGAACGTCACCGCGATCGAGATCAGCTGGCGCTTGAAGAAGCCGCGGGTCTCCTGCTTGCCGAGCATCCGGTTGAGCGCGCCGCCGAGCGCCGAGGCGCCGCGCGAGGCGCCCCACAACGCGAACAGCGCGGTGCCGATCGCGAAGTTGGTACCCGCGTTGTCGATCAGCTGCGTGACCTGCTGCGAGATGACCACGCGGAACGTCTCGGGCATCGCCGTCGTCGCCATCAGCACGCCCTGGTGGATCGTGGTCGGATCGATCACGAGCAGCGCGACCGTCACGATGAACACGAGCATCGGGAACAGCGCGAGCACCGCGTAGTACGCCATCATGGCGCCCGCGTCGTCGATGTTGTCCTGGTAGACCGCGCTGCCGAGCGCCTTCAGGAACCGGATGGGCAACCAGCCCGTGCGCGGCACCTCCACCGAGCGCTCGCGCTCACCGACGATGCCGCCCGTCGGGTGTTCTGGGATGGTTTCGATGGTCACATTCGGTCCACGAGCAGTCGTCGTGCCACCTCGGAGTGCGCCCAGCAGGGCTCGAACCTGCGGCCTGCCGCTTAGAAGGCGGCTGCTCTGATCCACCTGAGCTATGGGCGCGTAAACGGGATCTTCGTCGGGACGGCACTCTGACGCAGAGCGGGCCCTCCATCAAGCCCCGTCGTCGGCCGGCGCCGTGTTAGGTTTCGCGGCGATCATGCGCACCGTCATCGCGATCCTCGTGAGTGCCGTAAGTCTCGTTGCTGCCTGCTCTAAAGGCGAGAACGCCGGAGCGGAGGAGGCGAAGAAAGCCGCCGACGCCGAGCAGAAAGCCAAGGAGGCCCGCGGCGAGCCAGCGAAGAAGCTGTCGCCCCCGGTGCCGGGCGAGACGCACATCCCGTGCGAGCAGCTGTTCGACCTCCCGAAGTACCAGGAGGCGATGGGCGAGACGGAGCCGATGGCGATCAAGGACGTCGGCAAGAACGAGCCCGAGGCGGCGGCGAGCTGCTCGCTCGTGCGCGGCGGCAAGAAGCTCACCGACGCCGAGCAGCAGGCGAAGCTCAAGAAGGACGGCCGCCTCGGCGTGATTCCGGGCGACGAGATCTGCAACGTCAGCGCGTTCTGCTGGACGATCGAGGACCCGGAGCGGTTCCGCAAGAAGTGCGCGCAGCGCAAGGAAGCCGACGACGACTCGATGGGCAGCTACGCGTGTCGCCAGACGGTGGCGGTCGGCGCGTTCGACGTCTACGTCTACCGGTTCTTCGACGCGGATACGAAGTGCATCATCGCGGTGAAGGGCGGCGCGAGCCAGACCGACAACGAGGTCACGCGCAAGTGCGCGGTCGTCGCGCGCGACACGATCACGCCCGAGCGGATCAAGCCGGGCGCCGCGCCCGCTCCGACGGAGCCGGCGGGTAGCGGCTCGGCCACGCCCGCGCCTGCGAAGTAGCTGGGCTAGCTCCCGAGCTCGGCGAGCCGGCGCTCGAGGAACCGGCGCTCCGGCACCGAGCCCACGTGCTCGAGCGCCGCGCGGTACGCCGCCGCGGCCTCGCGGGTCTTGCCAAGGCGCCGTAGCAGATCGGCGCGCGCCGCGTGCCACAGGTGGTACTCGGCGAGCTCGCCCTCGAGGGCATCGATCCGCGACAGGCCCTCCGCCGGACCGCGCGCCATGGCGATCGCGACGGCGTGGTTGAGAGCGACGACCGGCGTGGGGTGCTGGCGCTCGAGCGCGGCGAACAGTCCCGCGATCTGTTCCCAGTCGGTCTCGGCCGCGCGCGCCGCCGATGCGTGCAGCGCGGCGATCGCGGCCTGCAGTGCGTACCGCCCCGCCCCGCCCCGCAGCGCGGTCGGCACCAGCACGAGGGCCTCGTCGATCTGGGCGCGATCCCAGCGTGTGCGATCCTGCTCCTCGAGCAGCACGAGGTCGCCGGCCGGATCGGTGCGCGCGTCGCGCCGCGAATCGTGCAGCAGCATCAGCGCGAGCAGGCCTCGCGCCTCCGCGATCGGCGCCAGGTCCGCGGCCAGGTCGACGAGGAGGCGCCCGAGCCGGATCGCCTCCTGGCACAGATCGCGGCGCACCCACGCGTCGCCCGCGGTCGCGGCATAGCCCTCGTTGAACACGAGGTAGATCACGGCCATCACCGCGTCGGTGCGTTCGGGGAGCTGAGACGCTTCGGGCACCTCGTACGGGATCCGCGCGTCGCGGATCTTCGTCTTCGCGCGCACGAGGCGCTGCGCCATCGTCGCCGGCGACGCGAGGAACGCGCGCGCGATCTCCTCGGTGGTCAGCCCGCCGAGCGTGCGCAGGGTCAGCGCGATCTGCGCCTCGGGTGCGAGCGCCGGATGGCAGCAGGTGAAGATCAGCCGCAGACGATCATCGGTGACGGCGACGAGCTCGCTGGTCACCGCGCCCTCGCTCGGATCCTCCGCGGCGACGATCGCGCGGAGCTTGATGCGTCGCCGGATCGTATCGATCGCCTTGTTCCGCGCCGCGAGCACCAACCAGCCGCGCGGTTCGACGGGGATCCCGCCCTGCCAGCTCTCGAGCGCCGCGGTGAACGCATCTTGCACCGCCTCCTCGGCGAGCTCGAAGTCTCCGTTGGTCACGCGGATCGTGGTCGCGAGCACGCGCGCACGCTCGGCGCGGAACACGGCCTCGATCGCTTCGCGCGCGCTCGGCATCGGTGCCGAGGGTACGCCCTTACATGATCGTCTTCATGATCGGCCGGACCTCGATCGAGCCGTTGAGCGCGCTCGGGATCCTCGCCGCGATCGCCGTCGCCTCGTCGAGATCCTTCGCCTCGATCAGGTAGAACCCACCGAGCTGCTCGCGGGTCTCCGCGAACGGACCGTCGGTGGTCGTGGTCTTGCCGCTACGCACGCGGACCGTGGTCGCGGTCGCGGTCGGCTGCAGCGCCTCGCCGGCGAGGAAGTGACCCGACGTCTTGATCTCCTCGGTGAACGCCCGGTAGTCGCCGCTGAACTTCTTG
>JBBRED010000242.1:0-12937 GCA_038203335.1 Haliangiales bacterium
GGCCGCGCGCGCGACCGGCGCCCACGGCGCGAAGCTCACCGGGGCGGGTGGCGGCGGCGCCGTGATCGCGATCGCCCCGCGCGATCGCGAGGCCGCGATCCTCGCCGAGTGGAAGCACGCGGGCGTCACCGGCTTCGTCGCGACCGTCGGCGGCGGAGCTTCGTGACCAGCGCCACCGCACGTGCCTGCGCGAACATCGCCCTCGTCAAGTACTGGGGAAAGCGCGACGCGCAGCTCAACCTCCCGGCGGCCGGCTCGCTGTCGCTCACGCTCGGCGCCCTGGTCACCGAGACCACCGTGTCGTTCGACCCCGCCCTGCCCGCCGACGAGCTGATCCTCGACGGGACGGTCGCGCGCCCGACCGAGACCGCGCGGATCTCGAGCTTCCTCGATCTGGTTCGCGCCGAAGCGAAGCTCCCGGCGCGCGCGCGCGTGACCAGCACGAACCACTTCCCGACCGCCTCGGGCCTCGCCTCCTCCGCATCGGGGTTCGCCGCGCTCGCCGTCGCCGCCTCCACGGCGGCCGGCCTCGCCGTCTCGCCGCGCGCCCTCTCGATCCTCGCGCGCCGGGGCTCGGGCTCCGCGGCGCGCTCGCTCTACGGCGGCTTCGTGCGCATGCACGCCGGCCACACCGCCGACGGCAGCGACGCGTTCGCCGAGCCGATCACCTCGCGCCTCCTCGACCGCGTACGCATGGTGATCGCGATCGTCGGCGGCGGCGCGCCGAAGTCTCACGGCTCGCGCGACGCGATGGATCACACCGCGCAGACCTCACCGCTCTACAAGGCGTGGATCGATCTCGTACCGAACGATCTCGCGGCGGCGGAAGGTGCGCTCGCCGCCGGCGACCTCGCGGCGCTCGGCGCGATCACCGAGGCGAACGCGCTCGCGATGCACGCCTCCGCGATCGCCGCGCGCCCCGCCGTGATCTACTGGCAGCCGACCACGCTCGCGCTGCTCGCCGAGGTCCGCGCGCTCCGCGACCGCGGCCTCTCCGCGTGGGCCACGATGGACGCCGGCCCGCACGTCAAGGTGCTGACCTCGATCGAGCACGCCGAGGCCGTCGCGGCCGCGCTCCGCCCGATCGCGAGCGACGTGATCGTCAGCGCGCCCGGCGGCCCGGTCGCGGTGTCGACCTAGCCCGATCGCACACGCGGCGCTGCGATCTGCCGCACGCATCTCTACGCCAAGTCTCCACATCCGATTCGCAGCGGATGCACACTGGTCCGGCACGATGACGACCATGACCTCCACGGCCCCCGGCAAGCTGATCCTGACCGGCGAGTACGCCGTGCTCGACGGCGCGCCGGCCCTGGTCATCGCTGTCAACCGCCGCGTCGTCGCGCGCGTGCGCAAGCCGGTGCCGGTGGGCAGCTCGCCGTTCCTGCTCGCCGTCGCCCACGAGCTCGCGGAGCGCCGCGGCAAGGACGATGCGAGCGTCACGGCGGCGCTGGGAATCAGCGTCGACTCGAGCGCGTTCTACGATGGCCCGACCAAGCTCGGGCTCGGATCGAGCGCGGCCGTCACGGTGGCGGCGACCGCCCTCGCGCTCGCCGAGGCGGGCGAAGGTAGGCCGCACGACGTGATGGAGATCGCGATGGCCGCGCATGCGGCGGCGCAGGGCGCACGCGGTGCACGTGGGTCAGGCGCCGACATCGCGAGCGCGGTGAAAGGCGGCACGATCAAGTTCGAGGACGGGCGCGCGACGAAGCTCGCCCCCTGGCCGGAGGGGCTGGTGCTGATCCCGTTCTTCACCGGCGTGTCGGCGGATACCGCCACCCTGGTCGCACGGGTGACGGAAGCCCGTGCCGCGCGGCCGACGGAGGTCGATGCAGCGCTCGCGGCGATCGCCGATGCGTCGAGCGCCGCGATCGCCCCGTTCGGCTCGCGCTATCGGGGCACGGCGACAGTCGTCCTCGGCGCGTTCTCGCTCGCCGCCGCCGCGATCGATCGCCTCGCGATCGCGACCGGCGTCCCCCTGGTCCCCGGGTGTGTCACGGCCGCACGCTCCGCGATGGCCGCCTTCGGTGGCACCGCGAAGACCACGGGTGCGGGTGGCGGCGACATCGGAATCGCCATCATTCCGGCCTCCGCAGATGTAACCAATGCACGCCGAGTGCTCATCCAATGCGGGTGTCAGCCGCTGTCCCTCTCCGTCGACGACGTGGGCGTGGACTTGCGCGCCGCAGCGTCGTAAACACGAGGGTCCCCGTGTCGCCCCCCCGTACCTCCCGGCTCGCTGGCTTCTACCGCCTCGGCGTCCTCGAGCGCCGCCGCCGGCTGCTCGAGCTCGCGGGTCTACCGGCAGATGGCTTCGCGGCGGTGGATCCGGGCGCGCTGCCGCTCGATGTCGCCGATGGCATGATCGAGAACGTGGTCGGCGTGTACGCGCTGCCGTTCTCGGTGGCCGTCAACTTCGTGGTCGACGAGATCGAGACCCTGATCCCGATGGCGATCGAGGAGCCGAGCGTGGTCGCCGCGTCGTCGAACGCGGCGCGGATGGCGCGACCGCGCGGGTTCACGTGCACGCTGACCGCGCCGGTGATGATCGGCCAGATCCAGGTCACGAACATCGCGGACGTCGAGGCCGGCGCCACCGCCCTGCGCGCGCAGGCCACCGAGATCCTCGCCGATGCGCGCCGCCGCGTGCCGCGCCTCGCCGAGCGCGGTGGCGGACCGGTCGCGTTCGACGTGCGCGTGCTCGCCGCCGCGGGTCCCGATGGCGGCGTGCTGGTGGCCCACCTGCACGTCGATTGCCGCGATGCGATGGGCGCGAACCTCGTCAACACGCTGTGCGAGGCGCTGGCGGATCGCGTCGCGCAGATCGCGAACGGCCGCGCCGGCCTGCGCATTCTCTCGAACCTCACCGACGGCCGCACGGTCACCGTGCGCTGCACGATCGACGACGCGCAGCTCGCGAGCGAGGATGCCGCCGGCCCCGACGTGCGCCGGGCGATCGCCGCCGCGTCGCGGTTCGCCGAGCTCGATCCGTACCGCGCCGCCACGCACAACAAGGGCATCATGAACGGCGTCGATGCCGTGCTCGTCGCGACCGGCCAGGACTGGCGCGCGGTCGAGGCCGGCGCGCACGCGTTCGCCTCGCTCTCGGGTCAGTATCGCCCACTCGCCGTGTGGCGCGAGCGCGCGACCGATGACGGCCTCGACGGCGAGCTCGTCATGCCGCTCGCGGTCGGCACCGTCGGCGGCGCGCTGCACGTGCATCCCGGCGCGCGGCTCGCGCTCGAGATCGCCGGCGCGCACTCCGCCGATCGGCTCGCCGCGCTGTGCGGCGCCGCGGGCCTCGCCACGAACCTCGCCGCGCTGCGCGCCCTCGCCACCGAGGGGATCCAGCGCGGTCACATGGCGCTCCACGCGCGCGGCCTCGCACGCGCCGCCGGCGCCACCGGCGACCTGGTCGATCGGGTTGCCGCCGAGCTGGCCGCGAGCGGCGACGTCAAGGCCGACCGCGCCCGCGAAGTCCTCGCGCGCCTCGCCGGCGCCCCCATGGTAAAGGAGTCCCCGTGATCCATCGTCTCGGCGTCCTTCGCTCTCCCGCGCTTGCCGTGCCGCTGCCTCCGTCGCTGGAGCTCGAGGCCTGCTACCGCTACTGCGAGGCGCTGGTCCGTGCGCGACACCACAACTACCCGGTCGCGTCGATGTTCGCGCGGTCGCACCTGCGCAAGCACATCTTCGCGCTGTTCGCGTTCGCACGCGTCGCGGATGACTTTGCCGACGAGGCCGCGTACGAGGGTCGGCGCACGCGCGAGCTCGATCGCTGGGAAGAGCAGCTGCACCTCGCGTATCGCGGCACCGCGGAGCACCCGGTGTTCGTCGCGCTCGCCGATACCGTCGACAAGTTCGACCTGCCGATCACCGAGTTCACCGAGCTCCTGTCCGGCTTCCGGACCGATCTCGAGCGCCACCGCTACTCCACGTTCGACGAGCTGCGCAGCTACACGCGTCAGGCCGCGGAGCCGATCGGCCGCCTGCTGCTGTACATCGGCGGCTATCGCGCGCCCGAGCTGCAGGCGTACTGCGAGGATCTGTCGTCGGCCGTCGCCGTCGCGCGCCTGATCCAGGACATCCCCGCGGACTGGCAGCGCGGCCGCGTCTACGTCCCGGCCGAAGATCTTCGCCACTTCGGAGTCAGCGATGCCGATATCGCGAACCGCCGCGCCACCCCGCAGGTCGGCGCGCTGGTCCGCTACGAGGTCGCGCGCACGCGCGCCCTGTTCGAGCGCGCGCGTCCCCTCGTCGACATCGTCGGCGCCGACCTCGCCGTCGAGCTCGCACTCACGTGGCACGGCGGCATGCGCATCCTCGACAAGATCGAGTCCGTCGGCGCGAACCTGTTCTCGGAGCGCCCGTCGCTCGGCACCGCCGACAAGGCGATGGTGCTGATCCGCGCCCTCGCGTGGCGCGGCGAGACCCTGCCGCCGCGCAGCATCCATCTGCTCTCGCGCCTGCTCGATCGCTAGCCTGGAAAATATTCTTTCCGCACACCGCGACCTATGGCAATAATACTTGCCATGGGCCGGAAGACCGCCGCACCACTCCCCGCGATCGTCCGCGCCCTCGACGAGCTCGGGCAGAATCTCAGGCTCGCGCGCCAGCGCCGCGGGTTCACGGCCGAGCTGGTCGCCGAGCGTGCCGGCATGTCTCGACCCACGCTCCGCTCCGTCGAGCGTGGGGACGCGGGGGTGACGCTCGGTGCGGTGGCCAGTGTGCTCCACACGCTCGGGCTCGAGAGCGAGCTCGCCGGCGTGGGACGCGACGACGTGCTCGGACGGAAGCTGGAGGACGCGAAGCTCGAGGCTCGCACGCGGGTGGCATCGCCGCGACGTGCGAAACCACGGAGAGCCAGCGATGGCTGAGCGGCGCACCATCGAGGTATGCGCGGACTGGGCACCGCTTCTGGGTCCCGCGCCGGTCGGCACGCTGCACGCGACCGTCGCCCGCGGCAAGGACGTCTTCGCGTTCGAGTACGCACCCGAATGGCTCGCCTCTCCGGGCGCTCACGACCTCGATCCGTCGCTTCGGCTGCTGCGCGGTCCGCAGTACGCACCGGATCACCGGGCGACCTTCGGCGTGTTTCTCGACGCATCGCCTGACCGGTGGGGACGTGTGCTGATGGAGCGACGCGAAGCACAGGTCGCGCGCGCCGCGTCGCGTCCACCGCGCCGCCTCGCCGAGGCTGACTACCTGCTCGGCGTCTACGACGGCCATCGCCTCGGCGGCCTGCGATTCCGGGTGGACGGCGGACCGTTCCTCGATGACAACGACCAGCTCGCATCTCCACCGTGGACGTCGCTCCGCGAGCTCGAGCAGGCGAGCTTGCACCTCGAACGCGACGGTGCGGAGGACGATCCGGCCTACGGTCGCTGGCTACTGATGCTGATGGCCCCGGGCCGATCGCTGGGCGGCGCGCGCCCGAAGGCCAGTGTCGTCGATCCGAAGGGCCATCTGTGGATCGCGAAGTTCCCGAGCACCCACGACACCGACGATATCGGCGCGTGGGAGCACGTGGTGCACTCTCTCGCCGAACGCGCCGGGGTCACCACCACGACGGCACAGGTGAAGCAACTTGGCGGCAAGCACCACACGTTTCTTGCTCGCCGGTTCGATCGCTCCCCGCAGCGTCGTCGGATTCACTTCGCGTCCGCGATGACCTTGCTCGAACGCGAGGACAATCAGGTGGCGAGCTACCTCGACCTCGCCGAGCTGATCGCGCGCGTCGGCAGCAATCCCTCCCACGACCTCGAGCAGCTCTGGCGGCGCATCGTGTTCTTCATCTGCGTCTCGAACGTCGACGATCACCTGCGAAACCATGGCTTCCTGCTCGACGGATCAGGCTGGCGCCTCGCTCCGGCGTACGACATGAACCCGGTCGCGCGAGGAACCGGGTTGACCCTCAACATCTCCGAGACCGACAACGCGCAGGACCTCGAGCTCGCGCGCGAGGTCGCCGCGCAGTTTCGGATCAGGCGTCCGAGGGTCACCACGATCATCGACGAGGTGCGCGCCGCGGTGAACACGTGGTCCGAGGTCGCCGCGGACGCCGGCTTGACGCGTGCACAGCGCGAGCGCATGGCGCCTGCGTTTCGAGTCGCCGAGGCCTGATGGAGCGTACGCTCTAGGCAGCGGCGGCGATCTGGTCGATCGCGTCGATCTCGTGCTTGCTGACGGCGACCTTGTGCAGGCACACCGGCATGCCGATCAGCGCGAGGCCGACCTTGTAGTCATCGCCGTCGTCCTTCATCCACACGCCCTGCGCGCGGAACCGGTACGAGCGCTCGCCATCATCGATCTGGACCTCGACCTGCTCGCCGCGCGCGACGAACGGCGCGTGACGAACGACGAAGCCGCCCGGGCCGACCTCGACCAGCTCCACGCGGTCGTGGATCCGATCACCGCGCATCAGCACCGACAGCTTCGTCGCCTCGCGGCGGAACTTGCGGCCGGACTTCATGCGCTGGTCATCCTCGGTCGGAGCGAACGCGCTCTCCATCGCAGAGACCTGCTCGATCTCGTCCCAGTCGAGACCCACGCCCAGATCGCACTTCCCGATGAGGGTGCGGTACTGAAAGACGATCTCGACCAGCATGACGAGCTGAACTGAAGCAGGGTCCGTGCCACGGGGTGCGGAGGGGTAACGGTCCGAAACTCCGTTCAGGTCGGGAGGCCCGGACGACCGGGTGGCCGGGTGGACCGTCACCATTTGGGGTGTCCGTGGTCCGTGCGGCACGGTATCCAGGGGCTGGATGGACCTGTTTGCGCAATCCGCGAAGAAACGCCAGGTTGGCCAGCCCCTGGCCGAGCGGATGCGGCCCCGCAGCCTGGACGAGCTGGTCGGCCAGGTCCATCTGGTGGGCCCAGGGCGCATCCTGTCGAACCTCGGGCCAGGACGCGCCATCCCGTCATTGATCCTCTGGGGACCACCCGGGAGTGGCAAGACCACGCTGGCCCGCCTGCTCGGGGAGGCGCTCCGGGCAGACCTGATCGCCCTGTCCGCGGTCGACGCAGGTGTGAAGGATGTGCGCGAAGCTGTCGCCAAGGCGACAGAGCGTCGGGATCAGTTCTCCGCCCGGACCCTGCTGTTCATCGACGAGATCCACCGGTTCTCGAAGACCCAGCAGGACGCCCTGCTCCCCCACGTGGAGGCCGGCACGGTCACGCTGATCGGCGCGACCACCGAGAACCCGAGCTTCGGCGTGGTCGCCGCGCTGCTCTCGCGCGCCCGCGTGGTGCGGCTCGAGGCCCTGAGCGATCGCGAGCTCTCGGACCTCGCGCGCCGCGCCGTCGCCGATCACGAGCGCGGGCTCGCCCCGCTCGATGTCACGCTCGACGACGAGGTCTGCGCACAGCTCGTGGCCGCGGCGGCGGGCGATGCACGCCGGATGTACTCGGTCCTCGAGATCGCCGCGGATCTCGCGCGCCGCGCCGCGGGCGATACGCCCGCCGCCCCGATCACGGCCGAGCACGTCGCCGAAGCCGCGCAGGGCAAGACCCTGCTCTACGACAAGGCCGGCGACGAGCACTACGGCGTGGTCAGCGTGTTCATCAAGAGCATGCGCGGCTCGGATCCCGACGCCGCCGTGTACTGGATGACCCGCATGCTCGAGGCCGGCGAGGATCCGCGCTTCGTGCTGCGCCGCATGGTGATCTTCGCGAGCGAGGACGTCGGCAACGCGGATCCGCAGGCGCTCGTCGTCGCGGTCAGCGCGCTCCAGGCGGTCGAGCTGGTCGGGCTCCCCGAGGGCGTGCTGCCGATGACCCAGGCGGTGACCTACCTCGCGCTCGCGCCCAAATCGAACAGCGCGCTCACCGCGTACACGGCGGCCCGAAAGCTCGTGCGCGAGAAGGGCGCCCTGCCCGTCCCGGCTCGCTATCGACCCGGCTCCACGGCGCTCGATCGCTCGATGGGCCACGGCCAGGGCTACAAGTACCCACACGACTTCGAGGGCAACTACGTGGTCGAGGATTACCTGCCCGACGAGATCGTCGGCGAGACGATCTACACGCCGAACGACTCCGGCTTCGAGCACGAGCTTTCGCTGCGGCGCGCCGAGATCGAGTCGAAGAAGAAACCGAAGCCGTAGTTACGCGAGCCGGATCCAGCGGGCCTTCGCCGCTTCGATCTTGCTGCTGAACGTGCCGGGAAAGTGGCGCTGCACGTACGCGAACGCTTGCTGGATCAGCTCGCGATCCACCTCGTCCGGAACTTCCATGTTCTGGTCGTGCGGATCGGGGCGGATGCCCAGACGAACCACCTCGGTCAGCCGGAGGACATGGAGGCGGTTCACGAACAGGGCGTGCGCGATGCCGAGGAAGAGCTCTTCGGTAGCAGGATCCTGGGCCATGGAGGGCGGTGTTTAGCACGACCCGCTGGCCCGGTACCAGAGCCGACCTAGGGCTGCTTGTAGGCGCTCGGCAGGCCGCCGAGGCGGGCGTTCGGGCTCATCGCGTACCCCTGCACGTCGACATTGGACAGGACCACGTTGTCCTCGTGCCACAGCGGGACGATCGGCACGTCGGCCGCCACCAGCCGCTGAACCTCGCCGTAGATGCCCCGGCGCTTGTCCCGGTCGAGCTCGTGGCGCCCCGCCGCGGTCAGCCGGTCGACCTCGGGGTTGACGTACCGCCACCGGTTGCCGCCATCCGGGTTGTCCTTGGACGGGATGCGGCTCGAGTTGAAGTACATGAAGTAGAAGTCGGGCTCGGTGATCTCGGAGGTCTGCATCGAGGCCATCTGGTAGGTGCCCTTCTTGACGTCCGCGAAGAACGTCGCGAACTCGAACGAGCGCACCTCGATGTCGAGGCCGATGTCGGCGAGCTGCGCGGCGATCACGCGGGCCACCGAGACCCGGAATGCATCGGAGCTGGTCTTGTAGACGATGGTCGCGCGCGGCAGCGGCCCGGGACCATCGGGATCCACGAGGCCCGCCTCGTCGAGCAGCCGCTTCGCACGCGGGAGATCGCGGTTCCAGTGGGTGACGTCCTCGGCGTACGCCCAGTGCCCGGGCGGAAGCAGGCCGGTCGCGAGCACCGCCCGACCGCCGAACTTCGCGGCGACGATCGCCGGCCGATCGATCGCGAGCGCGATCGCCTGCCGCACGCGCGGATCCTTGAGCACCGGATCCGCGTTGTTCATCATCAGGTAGCTGAGGATCACGCTCGCCCCGGACTGGAGCTGCACGCGCGGCCGCTCGCGAACGTCGTCGAGAAGATCGAGCCGCACGCCGTTCTGGATGAGGTCCACCGAGCCGCCGACGATCATCAGCAGGCGCGCGGAGGCATCGCGCACGAACTTGATCTCCACGTGCGGGAGCTTTGGCTTCGCGCCGTAGAAGTACGGATTGACGCCGAGCACCGCGTGCTGCGTGTTCAGCTCGTCGATGACGTATGGCCCGGACCCCAGCGTGTGGGCCTTCGAGACGATGCCGATATCGATGTCGGTGAGGAACGTGGCGAGCGGCTCCTTCAGATGGAACCGGACCGTGCGCGGGGCCACGGCCTCGACCTTCGAGAACCGCTCCGCGAAGCCCTTGTGCCACAGGCTGTCGGAGCCCTCCGCGAGCATCGACTCGTACGTGTACGCGACGTCCTCGCCCATCACCGGCGTGCCATCGGAGAACACCGCATCGGGGCGAACCTCGACCTCCCAGATCAGCGGCTCGACGAGCGTGGTCTTGCTCGCGAGCTCCATCCGCGGCTCCTGCGACGGCGTGTCCACCGCCATCAGGCCGGGGAACACGAGCTTCGAGAGCTTGCTGTCCCAGTTCGAGACCGCATAGCGCGGATCCGGCGCGGTCATCGCGGCCTCGATCGCGATCACCAGCGTGTCATCGGGCGTGCGCCGCGTCTTCGGCGTGCACGCGGTCGCCGCGAGCCCGAAGAGAATACTCAGCGCCGTGATAGCGTTTGCGCGTGAGGGTGTCTGCCAGGGCTGCATGTGTCTTCGCGCTCGGCGCGCTCGTCTGCTGGAGTATTCACTCCCCGACGGCATGGTCGCAAGGAAGCGGCTCGACCGAAGGCTCGGCGGATCCCGGAGACGATGACGACCCCGCGGGCTCGGGAAGCGGCGGCATGCTCGTCGTGCCGGCCCTCCCCGCCGCGAAGAAGCCGTGGCTGGCCGACCACCTGCAGCGATCGATCGCGGCCCGGCCGCTGCTCGCACGCGCGCGGATCGGCGTGGCCGTGACCGACCTCGTCACCGGCGAGGAGCTGTTCTCCGCGAACGGCGACATGAAGCTGAACCTCGCGTCGAACACGAAGCTCTTGACCTCGGTGACCGCGCTCGGCGTGCTCGGCAACGGGTTTCGCTGGCGCACGGGCGTGTTCGCCGAACAGCCCGTCGACGACGCCGGCACGATCACCGGCGACCTCTACCTGCGCGGCAAGGGCGATCCGATGCTCAGCGCGGCGAACCTCGATGCGCTCGCGGCCGAGGTCGCGGCGCGAGGCGTGCGCACGATCGAGGGCAAGCTCGTGCTCGACACCGGCTACTTCGACGGTGTGGTCGAGCCGCTGCACTTCGACGAGCAGCCGAAGGAGCGCTCCGGGTTCCGCGCGCCGGTCGCCAGCCTCGGCGTCGGGCGCAGCGCGATCACCGTGATCGTGGTGGCCGATCCGGGCGGCGGCGCGACCGTGACGCTCGATCCGGATACCGGCGGCTACTGCACGATCACGAAGCGTGAGGTCACGAGCGTCACCACCGGCCGCACGCGCCTCCGCGTCGAGATGAAGCCGAAGCGCGATCACGTCGAGATCGAGGTCACCGGTACGATCCGCGCGGGCGAAGGCAGCTGGGATCTGCGGCGGCGCGTGGACGATCCGGCGCGGTTCGCGGCCGAGGTGTTCAAGCGCGCGCTCGCCGACCACGGCGTCACCATCAAGCAGCGCGCGATCGGCAGCGGCACCGTGCCGCTCACCGCGAAGACGATCGCGGTGCACGACAGCCAGCCGCTCACCGACGTGCTGCGGTTCATGAACAAGTCCTCGGATAACTACGTCGCCGAGAGCGTGCTGAAGACGCTCGGCGCCGAGACCCGCGCGACGCCGGGCCCGGCGACCTGGGCCGATGGCCTCGCCGCGGTGAAGAGCTACCTCGCGACCATCGGGCTGCCGGGCGGCAGCTATCGCGCCGACAACGGCTCGGGGCTGTTCGCATCGACGGATGTCAGCGCGCACCAGATGGTCACGTTGCTCGCGGCGGCGCACAAGGACTACCGGATCGGTCCCGACCTCGTGTCGACCTTGCCGATCGGCGGCGTCGACGGCACGCTCGCGAAGCGGTGGCACGGTCACCCGGCGCGCGGCCGCGTGCGCGCGAAGACCGGCACGCTCGACAAGGTGGTCACGATCGCCGGTTACCTCGCGGCCGACAGCGGTCATCCACTCGCGTTCGCGATCCTCCTGAACGATATCCCCGCCGGTCAGCGCAGCCTCGCACGGGCGCTGATGGACGAGATGGTCGATGTGCTCGCCGCGTACCTCGGCGCGTCGTGATGTGGTAACACCGCCGGCAAGAAAAGGAGTTGCACCATGGCCGAGCTCAAGGGCACGAAGACCCACGGAAATCTCAAGGACGCGTTCGCCGGCGAGTCGCAGGCCAACCGTCGCTACCTCTATTTCGCCAAGGTCGCTGACGTCGAGGGTCACACCGACCTCGCGGGCCTGTTCCGCGACACCGCCGAGGGCGAGACCGGCCACGCGCATGGTCACCTCGACTACCTGAAGCGCGTCGGCGATCCCGCGACGGGCGAGCCGATCGGTGACTCGCAGAAGAACCTCAAGGCGTCGATCGCCGGCGAGACCTACGAGTACACGCAGATGTACCCCGCGTTCGCGAAGACCGCGCGCGAGGAAGGCTTCGAGGAGATCGCCGAGTGGTTCGAGACCCTCGCCCGCGCCGAGCGCTCGCACGCCGGCCGGTTCCAGAAGGGCCTCGACGCCCTCAACGCGAAGTAGTCGGATCATCGACGACCACGGTACGGGCGCCCTCGCGGGTGCCCGTTTCGCGTTTCGGTCGACGGGATCGCGGTACCATGAAGCTGCATGAGCTTGGTCCGCCCCATCACTCGCCTGGACATCAAGGGCCCCGCGATGTACGCGCACATCCGGGACGACTATCGAAACCGCGTGATCGCCCTGAAGCGCGCCCGCCGCGTTCACCTCGGCGACAAGGTCGAGCTGGTGTTCGATAACCGGCTGAGCCTGACGATGCAGATCGAGGAGATCTGCCGGCTCGAAAACCTGACCACCGACGCGCAGATCGGCGACGAGATCGCGCAGGCGAACACGCTGATGCCGACCGACACCTCGCTCGCCGCGACGATGTTCATCCCGCTGCCGCAGGACGAGAAGATCCAGGCCGAGCTGAAGTCGCTGGTCGGCCTCGACGAGCACGTCATCCTCCACATCGGCGGTCACGCGATCCGCGCGACGTTCGAGCCGGGTCGCTCGACCGAGGACAAGATCTCGGCGGTGCAGTACCTGCGGTTCCCGTTGACCTCCGACGATCGCGGCGCGCTCGCGACCGCCGGCACGAAGCTCGAGATCGAGACCGATCATCCGAACTACCGCCATCGCGTCACGTGCACCGACGAGCTGCGCGCATCGCTCGCAGGCGACTATGCGTAGGCTCGTCGTCCTCGCGGTACTCGCGGGTTGTGGAGCGCGCCAGGGCCAGGCCGATCGCGAATCGCAGATGTTCGCGTGCAAGGACCGCGCGGTGAACTACACGGTTACCGGCCACATGGGCGGCGCCGAGCTCGGCGTGCAGATGGACTGCATCGACCAGGGTCCGCGGATCAAGCGCTGGAAGGTCGACGCGCAGGGCACGCACACCGAGGACGCGCGCAGCATGACGCCCGCGGAGTTCGAAGACGTGTGGACGCAAAACACCCAAGAACTCGCCACTGCCCAAACTCGGCTG
>JBBRED010000243.1:0-12902 GCA_038203335.1 Haliangiales bacterium
CCAGTACGACAAGACCTGGTGCGTCTGTAACACCCTCGCGTTCCTCAAGAAGGCCGATCCGGACGAGCTGCAGTTCTACGAGCAGTACAAGCCGCGCGGCCTCGTGAAGGCGAAGAACGTGATGAGCGGCGACACCTGGTCCAAGCTCGTCCACCCCGACGAGAACCGCTACATCAGCGCGATCTTCGGTGCGTCGTGGCAGGGCGTCGCCGCGATGAAGGCGTTCCCGCACCAGGACTTCGGGATCAAGCGCAAGGACAAGCGCTCGCTCCCCGGCGATCCGCTGATGTTCTCGAAGCTGTTCTATTACGTCGCGCAGGTGCTGAACGTGCCGCTGCCGGAGGTGTTCCTCGTCGAGGACAACAAGCCAGCCGACATCCAGCTCGCCAACGCGATCGAGAAGAACGAGCTGTGTCCGTCGTTCGTCGTCCGTCCGCACCTGCTGCAAGGCAAGAGCGAGCGCGAGATCGCGTTCCTCTCGGCGCGCCGGCTGACGTTCATGCGGCCCGAGTACTACCTGAAGATGCTGCTCCCCACGAACACCGAGCTGAAGGTCGTCGTGATGAGCGCCATCGTGATGGTGCAGCCGCGGTTCCCCGTGCCCCCCGACATGGTGCAGCTGGTCCAGCAGTACCTGCCGGAGATGCAGAAGCGGATGCCGCCGCAGGTGCTCGAGCAGCTCGGTGCGGTCGTCGGTCGGTTCATCCAGGCGGCGCCCGAGATCAACCTCGCGAAGTGGGGCCACGCGGTCGACGCCGTGTCGCATCGTGCCGGCTTCGTCGTGTGCGGTGATCTCGAGGTCGCGGCGCGGATGGTCTCGGCAGAGCCGGTCGTCGTCGGCGGTCCGCAGGTGAAGGACAAGATCAAGGAGCTCGTGCTCTACTCGATCTCCGAAGAGTTCTTCACCGTGCGCGCCCAGATGGGACTCACGATCGCGGGCTGACGCCCGCGGCGGTATCCGCGGCTAGCGATATCGGCGAGTTGTGCGTGAGGTGTGAATGCCCCGGCGAACGGGGCGTCTACACTTACATCATGACCAAGCGGATCCTCGCGTCGGTGATGCTCCTCGGTTCGCTGTCGGCAGGCGGCGCGGCGTTCGCCGACGAGGCGAAGAAGGCGCCGGCGAAGGAAGCGGACCCCGCGGCGATCCCGAAGTGCCGCGCGGTCGATCCCGCGAATGCGAACAAGGTTCTCGCCGAGGCCGAGGACAGGCTGACGACGAAGTGCGTCCGTCTCCTCCAGGACAAGCTCAAGGCCGGCGCCTGCGCCGAGGACGCGAACAAGGGCAAGAAGCTCGAGCTCGTGACCCAGTTCGATCACATGATCGGCAAGACCAAGATGAGGGACGGCACGATCTCGATGACGTGCCCGAAGTAGTAGGGCTCAGCCGAAGCGCTGCATCACGTTCGTGATCTCGTCGTCGAGGTCTACGAACGACGGCGGCGGCGGGGTAGGGGACCGCTGGGTGAACAGGACGCGCGGCAGCTCGGGCTGCTGAGCGACCATCAGCGCGACGTGGAGCTCCTCGATGTTCTCGCCGGCGTCGGCATCGGTCGCGGTCTCGACCTCGGCGGAGAAGCTCGCAGATGGCTCGCTCTCGATGACGTGGATCGGGGCTGCGTATACGACCTCGCGGCGCTCGCCCTCGCGCGTCCCGGTCGCCTTGAGCGCGTCCTGGACGTACCGGTCGATGAGGTCGTCGAGGTCGTCGGCCACGGCCGAACATGTATCAAGGCACGTGCCCGATCGCCGGGCTCTGATCTCACGCGGTTAGCGACGCGTGGAGCACGCCCGTGATGACGGTTGCCTCGGGTCGGCCGTCCCCGGCGAGAACCTCGTACCTGTAGGTCTCTAGCCGTTCGTCGGGCCGGCCCACTCGCCGGGCACCGGAGTCTGAACATTTCGCAGGCCGGTCACGCGATAGACCTTCAGCTCGTCGGCCTTGCCCTTCACCTTCACGGGCGGCAGCTGCGTGGCTTCCACGCGTCCAGCGACGTGCTTGTAGGTGTCCTCGGAGATGATGATCTCGCCGGAGCTGGCGACGTTCACGAGGCGCGAGGCGACGTTCATGGCGTCGCCGATCGCGGTGTACTGCAGCGCACGGGTGGAGCCGATCGATCCGGTAATCACGTTGCCGGTGTTGATGCCGACGCCGATGCGCAGCGGGGGCTGGTTCTCCGACGCGCGCGTGCGGTTGAACTCCTCCAGCGCCTGGAACATCGCCACGCCGCACGCGACGGCCTTGAACGGTGCGTCCTCGATCGCGATGGGCGCGCCGAACAGGCCGATGATCTCGTCGCCGACGAACTTGTCGAGCGTGCCGGAGTACTTGAAGAGGATGTCGACCATCACCTCGAAGTACTCGTTGAGCGTGTTCACGATCTCCTGCGGGGGGCGACCGTCCGACATCGTGGTGAAGCCGCGGATATCCGAGAACAGCATCGTCACCTCGGTGACGCGGCCGCCCTTCTCGATGACGAGCTCGCCCTTGAGCACCTGCTCGACCACGCTCGGCGGGATCAAGCGCGAGATCTGAGCGCGGGTCTGGGCTTCCTTCTCGATGCGGCTGGCGAGCCGGGCGTTCTGGATCGAGATCGCGGCCTGCGAGGCCATGCCGGTGCAGATCTGCAGGTCCTTCTCGGTGAACGCGTTCGAGGTGAACAGCGAGTCGAGGTGCATGATTCCGAGGAGCTCGTTCGCGTGCAGCAGCGGCAAGGTCATCGTCGAGCGAATGCCCTGCATGATGATCGAGTGTGCGCCGGAGAACCGGGCGTCCATCGTGGCGTCGCTCGACAGCACGGCGGCCTTGTTGTTGACGACCTCGGCCATCACGGTCTTCGAGAGGACGATGTTCGGATCGCTCTTGCCGGAGCGCGTCTTGACGAACCGCGGGATCAGCTCCTGCGTCTTGTCATCCTTGAGCAGGATCACGCCGCGGTCGGAGCCGACCAGCTCGAACGCCTTGTCGAGGATCTTCGGGAGGAGCTTGTCGAGATCGAGCTCGCTGCCGACGGCGCGCGCGAGCTCGTGGCCGATGCGCAGGCGCTCGTAGTCGCGGCGGAGGTTCTTCTCGTCGAGGATCTGCCGCTCGGGCATGAAGTCGCCGGTGTTCGCCTGGATCCGGCCGCGGATGTGGCTCTCGGTCAGGCCCGGCGCGATGGTGACGCGCTGGAGGACGTCGTCGGCCTTCGGCTTGTCGACGAATACGATGCGGGTCGAGCCCATCGTGAACTCGTCGTTATCGGACAGGTAGTGATCGGCGACGCGCTCGCCGCGCATGAACGTACCGTTCAGCGAGCGCAGGTCGCGCAGCAGGTAGCGACCATCGGCGGCGCGCTGGATCTGCGCGTGCTCTTTCGAGATGATCCGATCCAGGATCTGGATCGTGTTGTCGGGATGGCGCCCGATCGTGTTGAAGGCAGCGAGCTCGAACTCCTGCCGCTCCTCCCCGGAGATAACGATCAGCTTAGCCATCGAAAACTCGGAACCGCGTCCGATGGTAGACCCGTCCCAAACGCCGAGTAAAGTAGCGATCTGTACCAACTCCGCATCCAGACACGGAAAAAGCCGTCCGGATTGCTTCGGCCTCTTGTGCGGCTGCCCGGCCTATGGCATTTGTTTCGCCCCGACCGCTGCCGGTCGGGACCACGCGAATGTGGCGGAATTGGTAGACGCGCTGGTCTCAGGTGCCAGTGAGTAACATCGTGGGGGTTCGAGTCCCCCCATTCGCACTGCCGGGGCCGGGGGCTTTGCCCTCCGGCTCCGTCGCCCTTCGTTCCGCAGGCTGGAGCTACACTTGGCTCATGCGGGCATGGGTGGTCCTGGTGGTTCTCGTTGGCGTTGCACAGGCGAAGCCGCAGCTCGAGATGGCGACCGATCTCACGGCGGCGGGCACCAAAGCGACGCCCGTCATCCGGCACGGCGGCGGGACGTCGTACGTGACGCTCGGGGCGGTGGTCGAGCCGACCAGCGTCAGGGTGGTGTCGATGGCGAACGACAACTCGATGTTCCAGATGGACGTGCGGATGGCGGTGCCAGTGCCGAAGGACCGATGGCCGGTCGTCGGCGAGGGCGGGACGTGGTGGCGAGCGGAGTCGCATGGCGCGACCGGGAACGGGACCGAGGGCGATGCGAGCTTCACGCTCGACCGGGGCGCGGCGGTGACGCTCGCGAAGGCGTACGGGGTTCCGCTCCTGGAGCGCGCGAAGCTCGATCAGGGACTTCGCTATCGGTGGAGCATCGCGAAGACGGCGACGCGAAAGAAGGGTGACAAGATCGCCGTGACGTTGAAGGTCACGAACCAGGGTAAGACGCCGATCGGGTTTCTGGTCGGCGGCGAGTTCAGCGCGCGGGGCGACGAGCGCTTCGTGCCGGAGATCAAGCTCGGCGGCGCGGTGGTGCCGCTCGTCGAATCGTATGGCGGCAATGGCGGCATGCAGTACCAGAAGATCGCGCCGGGGAAGTCGATCGAGGTGACGACCGATCTGCGTACGTATCCCGTGGGTGCGTTCTCCACGGCGGGCAGGTATGCGGTGACGCTGCGCTACGAGGGCGAGGTGGCAGCGCCCGACGACCAGACCAGGGTCTGGGATGTGGCGCCCGAGACCACGGCGACGATCGTCGTCAAGTGACGATCGGACCGGGGACCGTGTAGGTTCCGCGGATGGGAGTGACGATCCGGACGATCGCGGACGACGAGATTCCGGCGTTTCGCGCCGCGATCATGATGGCGTTCGGCGACGACATGGACGTCGATCCGAACGGACCGGAGCGGACGCGCGCGCTGCTGCAGCCGTCGCAGATGTGGGCGGCGTTCAATGGTTCGACGATCGCCGGCACCGCGGCGACCATCGAGTTCGGCGTCGTGGTGCCGGGCGGCACGGTCGTTCCGATGGCGGGGCTGACGGCGGTGATGGTGCGGCCCACCCACCGGAGGCGCGGACTCCTCCGGCAGCTCATGCAGCACCACCTCGATGATGCCCGCACGCGCAGCTATCCGCTCAGCGGGTTGTGGTCGTCGGAGGCGTCGATCTACGGGCGCTTCGGGTACGGCCTGGCCGCCGAGCGCGACGTCCTCGAGGTGCCCGACGCGCGCATGGTGCAGATCGCGCCACGCGAGCTCGATGCGCTGGAGTGGATCGACGAGCCGCACGCGCGCCAGGTGCTGCCCGCGATCTACGAGCGTGCGACGGCGCTGCGGCCGGGTGCGCTGACGCGGTCCGAGGTGTGGTGGCGCGAGCGCCGGTTCCTCGAGGCGCCGTTCATGCGCGGCGGTGCGAGTCTGCGCCGGCACGCGGTCGCGCGGCGCAAAGATGCGCTCGTCGGCTACATCCAGTTCCGCCAGCGCAGTGTGTGGACGGACGACCTGCCCGCGGGCAAGGTCGAGATCATCGAGCTCGTCGGGATCGATGCGCGCGCCGAGGCCACGCTGTGGCAACTCGCGCTGAATGTCGATCTGTTTCCGCACGTGTCGTGGTGGAACGCTCCGACCGACGACGTGCTCGCGTGGGCGGTGACGAATCCGCGGCAGGTCAAGCGCCGCCGCACGGATGCGCTTTGGCTCCGCATCGAGGACATCGGCCCCGCGCTCGAACGGCGAACGTACGGGGACGACGGCGAGCTGCGGATGTCGATCGACGGCGAGGTGTGGAAGCTCGTCGTGCACGAGGGCAGGGTGGCGCAGTGCGTACGGAGCGACGCGCCGGAGCTCGTGATGCACCGAGATGCGCTCGGCGCGCTGTACCTCGGGGGTGTCTCGGCGACCCGACTCGCGCGCGTCGAGCGGATCGCGGGGAGCGCGGAGGCACTGACGCGCGCGGATCGGATGTTCGCGTCCGCGGTCCCGCCGTGGTGCCCGGAGTTATTCTAGGAACGCGCGCGCGTCGACGACGTCGGGCGTGTCGAACCCGTGGGTGATGTGCGCGAGCAGAATCGGGGAGGCGACCCGAGCCGTCGGCGCGCACGAGCCGCAGCGCCGCGCGCCGGCAGCCAGCACCCGGCGGCCTCGGCAACCGCGAGCGCTTCGCGGAAGATCGGCTCGGCGGCGGCGGGCGACTCCTCTTCGACGACCAGCCCGCGTATCAGGGCTGCTGCTGATCGAGCAGCGCCTTGAACTCGGCGTACGCGGTATCGGCCACGGGGAGGAGCTTCGCTTCGACCATCGCCGAGCCGAGCTGGGCGCGGACCGCGGGATCGGGACACTCGAGACCGAACTGGATCACGCTGGCGACGTCCTCGGTGGTTCCCGCTCGGAACACGGTGCCCGAGTCGACCATGTAGAGCCAGGCGTCGTACACGTGCTGGTCGCCGTCGACCACCTTCCAGACGTTGCAGAACCCGGCGAACGAGCCCTCGGCCTCGTCGGGCCCGCCCTCCGCCATCCGCTCCTCGACCGGCCGGTCCTCGCCGTCCCACAGCTTGCCCGCGTGGCGGAGCTGCGCCCTCTCGAGCTCGGTGGCGAGGTCGTCGAGCGATGCGATCGTGCGGGAGTCCGTGAAGCGGAGGGCCATGGCCGCAGCCTACCGCGTCACGCGTGCAGCAGGCGGTAGGCACGCGGCGTCAGCCCGAGCTCGCGCTCGAACGCGCGCTTCATCCGCGCCGGCGACGTGAAGCCGCAGCTGCCGGCGAGGCTCTTCACGGGCTGATCGCTGGTGGCGAGCAGATCGCGCGCGCGTTCGACGCGCAGCTTCTCGAGCAGCTTCGCGGGTGTGGTGGAGAGCTGCTCGAGGCAGCGGCGATGGAACGTGCGCGGTGACAGACCGGCGCGCAGTGCGAGCGAATCGAGATCCGCCTTCGCGAGGTTCGCGCGCGCCCACGCGATGGTGGGGCCGAGCGAGTCGCCGGTGGTCTGCGCGATCAGCGCGTCGCTCCACTGTGACTGATAGCCGGGGCGGCGCACGTACAACACGAGCCGCGCGGCGACCTCGTCCGCGATCGCGCGCCCGAAGTCCTCCTCGACGAGCGCGAGCGTCATGTCGATGCCGGTGGTGACCCCAGCCGACGTCCAGATCCGGCCGTCGGTGACGAAGATCGCGTTCCTGTCGACGTCGACGGCGGGGAACATCTTCGCGAGCCGATCGCACGCCGACCAGTGGGTGGTGGCGCGCTTGCCCGCGAGCAGGCCCGCGGTCGCGAGGACGAACGCGCCGGAGCACACCGAGCACAGGCGGCGCACGATCGGCGCGGCGCGGAGCAGCCAGCGGGTCAGGCGAGGGTCGGCGACCGCCGCGGAGATCGCCGCGCTGTCACCACCGGCGACGACGACCGTGTCCCCGCGCCGCGGCTTGATCCGGGCCAGCGACTGCGTGCGGATCGGCAGGCCACACGAGGTCGTCAGCTCGCCGCCGGCGATCGACGCGATGATCACGTCGTACGTGGGGACCTCGCGCACCCGGCCGGCGGAGGCGAACACCTCGGCGGGGCCGGTGAGATCGAGCGTCTGCACGCCCTCGAACACGACGAGCACCGCGCGGGCCATTGGCAGAAAATAGACGAAAGTTGTCATGGCTGCCATCGCGAACGGGCGCGAGGATGGGGGCATGAACATCGGGATGCTGCTGTTCCCCGGCCTGACCCAGCTCGACCTCACCGGTCCGTTCGAGGTGTTCCACCGGATTCCCGGCGCGAAGGTTCACCTCGTGTGGAAGGACCTCGAGCCGGTCGCCTCGGACTCGGGTCTGCGGATCCTGCCGACCACCACGATCGCCGACTGCCCGCCGCTCGACGTGGTGACCATTCCCGGTGGGTTCGGCCAGATCCCACTGATGGAGGATCCGGTGATCCTCGACTGGCTGCGGGCGCAGGCAACGACCGCGAAGTACATGACCGCCGTGTGTACCGGCTCGCTCCTGCTCGGCGGCGCGGGCCTGCTCGAGGGCTACCAGGCGACCACGCACTGGGCGTTCACCGAGCTGCTCGCCGACTACGGTGCCACGCACGCGACCGGCCGCGTGGTCGTCGACCGCGATCGGATCACCGGCGGCGGCGTCACCGCGGGCATCGACTTCGCGCTCGTGCTCGCGGCGCAGCTCGCCGGCGACGACGTCGCGAAGGCGATCCAGCTCGGTCTCGAGTACAACCCGGCGCCGCCGTTCGCGTCGGGGCACCCCGACGTCGCCGATCCGGCCCTCGTCGCGAAGGTTCGCGAGCGGCTGATGGTGCGCGGCCGCGATCGGTTCGCAAAGCGCGGCTGATCGTTGCCACCGTCCTGTCACAAGCGCGGCATACTCTGGGTCCGTGCAAACCGTTCGCGCTGTTGTTTCCCGCGATCCGGACAGCTGCTGGCGCGCGTTCATCGATCCCGCGTCGCTCGGCGCGTGGGTACCCGGTCTGCGCACGGCGCGTGTGATCGCGCTCGATGATGCGGGCCTGCCACTCGAAGTCCTGTTCGAGTTCGGTCCGTCGCTCACCTACTCGCTGGTCTACGCGTACGACGCCGCCGCTCACGAGGTGACGTGGCAGCCGCGCGCGGGCAAGCGCGATGCGGTCGCCGGCTTCGCGCGGTTCGATGCCTTCGATCACGGCACGCAGATCACGTACGGGCTCGAGCACGGCGATGGTCGCTCCCCCGCGGAGACCGCGCTCGGCGACATCTCGATGCTCGTGGCGTCGTTCGCGCGCTGGATCGGCCGTTGAGCACGCGCGTGCACGTCTAGCGCACCGTCGGATTCCCGACGCGCAGCGACGTGCATCTCCGCGAGATCGTGGCGGTCGTTTCTTGTGTGGCGCGTTCACTCCGTGCTTGTGAGCGCGCGATCAACGCGCATACGGTGCTCGCGATGAGGGACATGACGCGGACGTGCTCGCTGATCGGACTCGCAATCCTCGCACTCGCGGGGTGCGGCCCCGATGGGAGAAAGAACCCCGGCAGCGGGGATGACGACGACGATTCATCGACCTGTCCACGCTGCTCCGATGACAAGTTCGCCGTCATCGACTGCGATGGCAATGCGACGCAGTGCCCGCCGGATCAAGCGTGCAACGCGGGCGCGTGCATGAACGCATGCGAGGCCGCCGAGAAGAATCACTCGTCGGTTGGCTGCGACTACATGGCGGTCGACATGGACGCCGCCGATGGTCCCCCGCGCGACGCTTGCTACACGGTGTTCGTGGCGAACACGTCGCCGGGTCAGGTTCACATCAACGTCGAGTGGAACGGACTCCAGCTCAACCTCGCGCAGTACGCGAAGCTGCCGATCGGCTCGGGCCAGAGCATCACGTACGGTGGCTACGATCCGGTCGCCGGTCTCGCGCCCGGCAAGGTCGCGATCATCTTCCTCGCGTACGCACCCGCGGGCGGTCCGTTCATGGGCAACGTGACGTGCCCGGTGCCTGCCGCGGTGGGCACCGATGCACAGATCGCGGGCAACGGGTTCGGCAAGGCGTTCCACGTCACCACCGACCTTCCGGTCGTGGCGTATCAGATGCTCCCGTATGGCGGCGGCCGCGCGGCCGCGACCGGTGCGTCACTGCTGGTGCCGACGTCGGCGTGGGGCACGAACTACGTCGCGGTCAGCGCCTACGATCCGCCGCCGGGGCAGCAGGCGCCGATCCAGGTCGCGCAGGGACCGTCGTACAACATCGTCGCGAAGGAGAACGACACGCACGTCACGATGCGCCCGAACCAGGCGATCATCGGCGGCGGTGGTCTCGCCGCGGGCACCGCGAACACGCCGTACGCGTTCACGCTGCAGAAAGGCGAGTACGCACAGATCACGCAGAGCAAGGGCCTCTCGGGCTCGCCGATCTCCTCCGACAAGCCGATCGGCGTGTTCGGCGGCCATCAGATCATGTCGATCGATCGCTGCTGCGGTGATCACGGCGAGCAGATGCTGACGCCGGTGAAGGCGCTCGGGTACGAGTACGTCGCGGCGCCGCACGGGAGCCGCAAGCCCACCGCGGAGCCGCACATCTATCGCATCTATGGCGCCGTCAACGAGACGCACCTCGACTACGACCCGCCGGGCGTCGGTCCACCGGTCGTCAACCAGGGTGCGATGGTCGAGATCCGCACGATGGACACGTTCACGGTGCGCTCGCAGGGCGCCGACCAT
Organism: Haliangiales bacterium; assembly: GCA_038203335.1. Taxonomy (GTDB): domain Bacteria; phylum Myxococcota_A; class Polyangia; order Haliangiales; family Haliangiaceae; genus JABFXX01. The sequence continues at coordinate 10,053 of JBBRED010000243.1, forward strand.
CCGTTCTCGATGTTCACGTACATGAGCGGCGGCGGCGTCAACCCGGGCGACGAGGGCTACGACCCGAACTTCGGCGGTGGTGATGGTGATGCGGACTTCGTGCGCCTCGTGCCGCCCGAGCAGTTCCTCATGCACTACGTGTTCTTCACCGATCCGACGTATCCGTTCACCACGCTCACGGTGGTCCGAAAGTCCAAGGGCGGCATGTTCGAGGACGTCAAGCTCGACTGCCTCGGCGGCCCGGTCACCGGGTGGTCGCCGGTCGGCGCCGACGGGCAGTTCGAGATCGCGTACGTGAAGATCGTCGACCACTTCAACGCGATGGGCGGCTGCAACAACGGCGTCCACACCATGGACTCGAAGAACGGCTTCGGCGTGTGGGTGTGGGGCTGGGGGAGTAACGACACGTCGACCGGCTGGGTGAGCTACGGCTATCCGGCCGGCGAAGGCGTGCTGCCGATCAACGACGTCGTGATCCTCTCGGAGAAGCCCGAGGACACGATCACCAGCGGCACGCAGGGTCCGGTCAGCCGCATGGCCGAGCCGACGCCGCCGTGGATGATGTGGGCGCCCGAGGCCGCGCCGATCGTCGCCGAGTAGCTGGCGCCCGAGCGGGGCCTCGGTGATCCTGGGTGTATGGAGCAGGACGAGGGGACGGACACGGCGGTGAACACCGCCACCTCGACGACGGGCGAGCGACCATCGCTTCCACCCGCGGCGATGGGGCTCGCGCCGCTCGCGAAGCGGTACCGCCTCGGCGGCGAGCTAGGAAAGGGCGGGATGGGCGAGGTCCTCGATGCGCACGACGACCAGATCGGGCGCGACGTGGCGATCAAGCGGATGCGCGCCGAAGCACCGAGCGAGAAGCAGATCGCGCGCTTCATGCGCGAGGCGCGGATCCAGGGCCGGCTCGAACATCCGGCCGTGGTGCCGGTTCACGAGCTCGGGCGCGACGCCGCGGGCAAGCCGTACTTCGCGATGAAGAAGCTCGCCGGCATCACGCTCACCGAGATCATCAAGGGCGAGCCGTCCGAGCGATACTCGTTCCAGCGCCAGCTTCGCGCGCTCGCCGATGTCTGCCTCGCCGTGCAGATGGCGCACGAGCGAGGCTTCGTGCACCGCGACCTCAAGCCCGACAACATCATGATCGGCGACTACGGCGAGACCTACGTGCTCGACTGGGGCGTCGCGAAGGTGACCGGCGAGGACGACTCCGCGCTGGTCTCGAGCGACGACGGCAACCCGCTGGTCACGGCCGCCGGCGCGGCGGTCGGTACGCCGGGCTACATGTCACCCGAGCAGGCGCGCGGCCTCGCCGATATCGATCCGCGCGCCGACGTGTACTCGCTCGGCTGCGTCTTGTTCGAGGTCCTGACCCACGAGCGCCTCCACCCGACCGGGGAGGCCGGCATGCACTCCGCGGTTCACGGGCTCGACTCGCGCCCTTCGCACCGTACGCCGGACCGCGAGATTCCGCCCGAGCTCGATGGGCTGACCGCGCGGGCCACCTCCACGGATCGCGAGCACCGGATCGGCACGGCGCGCGAGCTCGGCGAGCGGATCCAGAAGTTCCTCGACGGTGATCGCGATACCGAGCTGCGCAAGACGTTGGCGAACCAGCACCTCGCCGCCGCACGGTCCGCGTTCGCGGAGCACGATCGCAGCGCCGCGATGCGCGAGGCGGGCAGGGCGCTCGCCCTCGATCCCACGCTTCACCCCGCGGGCGAGCTGATCACGCGGATGATGCTCGAGCCGCCGCCGACCCTGCCGCCCGAGCTGGTGCGGCAGTTCGATTCCGACAGCGCCGATGTGGTGCGGCGGACCGCGGCCGCGGCGGCGATCGCGAGCGGCAACTACTTCCTCTTCGTTCCGCTGCTCGCCCTCGCGGGCCACGGCGCGAAGCTCCCCGAGCTGATCTGCATGGCCGCCCTCTCGGCGATCGCGGTGCTGGTCCTGCTGTGGATGCGGCGCCCGGGGCGCCCGTTCCTCGCGCTGCCCGTGATCATCCTCCACGTCGCGCTGATCGCCGTCGTGTCCCGCCTCTACACGCCGTTCCTTCTCGGTCCCGGCGTGGCGGCCGTCACCGCGATGGGCTTCATGACGGGACCGCAGTACGCGAAGCGTCAGGCGATGTGGGTCGCGATCGTGGCGTTCCTCGGGGTCATGCTGCCGTTCCTCGCCGAGCTCGCCGGCTGGCTGGAGCCCTCGATCTCGATCAGCGAGGGCGTGGCCGTGATCTCGTCACCGATGTTCCACTCCGCGGCGGGAACGTTCGCGCTGCTCGGCCTCTACACCGCGGCGATCATCGCGGGCTGCGTGGTGATGACGCGCGGTCTGAAGAGCGCGGAGCGTCGCGCGCGCGCGAGCATGCACCTGCAGGCCTGGCAGCTGCGCCAGCTCGTGGCCCAGCCGGGTCGCTAGAGCGCCGCGACCGCCGCGAACGAACGGCTCGAAACCGGGCGCTCGGTCGCGGCCAGGCGGGCCGGCGAGGTGGCGCGAAGCAACGCGATCGCGTGGAACGCGCGGTCGAGGGCGCTCTCGCCGACGAGCTCCTGCACGCGGGCGTCGTCGCCGGCTGCCCGGCCGAGCACGCCGATCGCGTGGGCCTTCGTGCCGCGAAGCGCCGCGATGCAGGCGCGGTCGCGCGCGACGTCATGGGTCGCGACCACGCACACGGCGCGGTCGGCCTCGTCGATCAGCCCGGTCAAGCTCTCGGCGGTGCCGACGATGACGTCGTCCGCCAGCACGAACCGCTCGCGGGTCGAATAGCGCGGTGCCTCGGCGCAGATCAACACGTCCCAGCCGGCCTGCTTCGCGAGCTGGGCGAGCGGGACGAGGTCGTGGCCGGTG
>JBBRED010000244.1:0-12862 GCA_038203335.1 Haliangiales bacterium
CCGCCGTCTCGGTAGGAATCCTGCTGCCACGCTGCTGCCAGACGTCACGGAACGCTACGTGATTGGGCGGAATCCATCGGTGCACAACTTGGCGAATGCACAGCAAGCGTTCGTCATCATTGGTGCACCGATAGAATTCGAAGCCCTCCTCCGAAGCCAACGTTCTCGTCAGTTAGCTTTCGTTTTCGCCTCTGCTGCCATTCCGCTGCCACGATTTCCACCGTCGAGCAGCCGAGAACGTGTTCACGCGGCGAGCGTAGCGCGGGAACCGGCGCCATCGCAGCGGTGTCCTAGCTCCGTGTGGGCGGCTACGTTCATCGGCTTGACGCTGTGCCTCGCCGGCTGCACCAGGGTCTCCGACGAGTCCTGGATGGGATGGGTGCCAGACGTGGGTCTGGGTTGGTGCGAGAAAGCGATGCCCAGTGGGACGGTGGAGCCACAGCTCATCGCAGCGAACGTCAAGCTTCTCGGCAACTCGTTGCCGTTGCGTTGGATCAGTCCGAATGCCCACGTCTACGAGCTGGACATGACGACGCTCGGGATCAGCGATCTCGGCGACGAGGATCACGTGAAAGGACCGCTGTGGGACGATCACTATTGGTATCGAACCCGGTGCTTCGAGCTGTGCGACAACACGGACTCGTTCGGGATTCCGCTCGGGATCGAACGCATCGATCGGGTGACCGGTCAACGGGTGCGGCTCGGGAGAGGCTCCTTTGGCCTCGGAGACCTCACGCTGGCCGGTGACTACGTCTACTGGGGCGTCTTTGCGCACGAGACCGGCGGTGGAGTCGAGCGCGTGAAGAAGAGCGGCGGAACCGACGAACGCGTCGAACTTCGCACGACGAAGGACGAGGATCAGATCACGAACCTCGCCGCATACCCCGATGGTGTTCTGGTCCTCGGGTGGGACAGCATTGGATGGATCCCGGGGAACGGGAAACCGCGCACGATCGCCACCGGCCTCCGCTCGAACGCAGCGGTGCTCGACGACAACATGGTGTTCGCAGCGGATGCGGGTGGAGGCGCGCGTGACTCGTCTACCAGCGGATCGATCCGTCGTCTCTCGTTGCTCGACGGCACCGACACCAAGCTCGCCGAGCTCGATCACGAGCCTTCCGCCATCGCGACGTACGGTCCGAACGTCTACTTCACGCTGCCCCAATCTACCGAGATCTGGTCCGTTCCGAAGAGCGGTGGGCTCGCGTGGGTCGTCTTGAAGCCGCGCCCTCGCACGCCGTGCAACGAATCTAAGGAGCTGTGGGCGACCGACCGCGGTCTGTTGTGGACCGACGGTGGGGCACTCGATCTCCAGCGGGCGCTCTACTTCGCTCCGTGGGCAGCGCTCAGCGTTAACTAGGCAACCGGCGCCGCGCAGCGGGGTCTCCCTTGCATGCGCGCGGCACTCGCGATCGTGATGCTGGCGGCGGCGGCGAGCTCCGCGCTCGCGTGCTTCCAGCCCGACTTCGACGATGTCGCGTCGGGCGGGTCGATCGTGGCTCAGATCGGAGCGGGGCCCGGCAAGATCGTGATCAAGGCGGTGCCGTCGCGGCCGTCGTTCTACTACCACCGCGGCACGGACGACCCGCGCCCGCCCCCGACGTTCACCGAGGATGACGGCACGCCGATCGCGGTCGTGCCGGTCTACACGGGGATTCCCGAGTATCCGATCCGCTACGACCTCGCGATCACGAGCGGCACGGACGTGAACACGCAGTTCGCGCACGTGCGCTTCGAGGTCTCGCCCGGGATGACTCTCGTGGTGGACAGCAAACAACAAGCTCAAGCACGAACCAGACAAACGTTGGATGGCAAACCTGGAGGCAGCGATCACAGCGGTGTGTGCGGTTCGGGTTCTTCTAGGCCGGCAAGAATTGCCCGGCGGCAGGTCTTGCCGGGCAATGGCGGCTGGGTCGCGCCACGCACCAACCACGGAGTCCGCATGCCGAATATCTGCTTGACGGCACAGATGCTGCTGAGGAGGTGACCGTGTGGATCATCATCCCGTTCACGTCGTGTGTGGCAGCCATCGCGGTCGCGCTTCTACCACCGGCGACGCCGGAGACGCTCCCGGTTGACGGAGCCGCACGTCGACGCGTGGTCCGCTGGCCACTCGGGATCACGGCGGTCACGATTGTGACCGTTCTCGGCTTCGTGCTCACACGCCGTTGAAGAGTCAGGGCGCGACGAGCTTGTGGGCGTTGCGCGCCCCGCTGTAGCCGTAGATGCGGCCACGCACGATCTACCAATAGTCCTCGATCGCAAGGCCGTGGTCGGACTTGGGATTGCCTACGTCGTAGCAACGAGCTGATCGCACCGCGTACGGTCAGACACGTCTACGGCACGCTGCGCGCGATGTTGAACGATGCTGTCGCCGACGAGGTGATCGCCGCGACACCTTGCGCGCTCAAGGACGAGCTGCCGGAGAAGAAGGACAAGGACCGCACGTGGCGCCGAGACTGGAGATGATCGGCTGGCTCGTGATCGTGCCACTCAGCTTCGCGTCCCTGCTGACCGGGTTGATCATGTCGCTCGGCACCGAATAGGGGCTCTTTCGCCACTACTGGGTCCTGATCAAGCTTCTGCTGAACGTCCTCGCGAGCGCCGTTCAATTGCTTCACATGATGCCGATCGACGAGGTCGCGAAGTTCGCAGAGACCTCGCCGCTCACCGGCGGTGCCTTACATGGGCTTCGGGTCCAGCTGATCGCAGATGCCGCCGCCGCTATCGCAGTCCTCCTCGTCGCAACGGCGCTGTCTGTGATCAAGCCGCGCGGGCGGACGAAGGCCAGCGGATGCTCGCTGCTTCGCTCGAGCGCGGCGGCAAGGGCGAGCGTGGAGTCCTCCGTGGTGCCTGGAATGGTCACGATCGACGCGAGACGCGGCTTGCCCTCGGTGAGCGTCCCGGTCTTGTCGACGACGATGGTATCGACGCGCTCGAGAGCCTCCAGTGCCTCCGCCTTGCGGATCAGCACGCCCAGGCTCGCGCCGCGTCCCGTCGTCACCATGATCGACATCGGAGTCGCGAGGCCGAGTGCGCACGGGCACGCGATGATCAGAACGGCCACCGCGTTGACGAGTGCATGCGCGAGTCGCGGCTCCGGTCCGGCGACACCCCAGACGATTGCCGTCGCGACCGCGATGAGGAGCACCGCGGGAACGAACACGGCCGACACGCGATCCGCGAACCGCTGGATCGGCGCGCGGCTGCGCTGCGCCCTTGGCAACCTGCAGCGCGACTTCGGAGAGATCGAGAACGTCGATCTGGCGGTACCCGGCGGCGAAAAGATCATCGACCAAGGTCGCCTCCCCTCCACCTACGTCGACGACGCGAGCAACGGGATCGACCACAGCTCGGATGAGGTCCAGCGAGACGTCCAGGTGTTGGCGGTACCAGCTCACCTGAGACGGCTTCTTGGACGTGTTCCCAGTGGGCCTTGGAGTCCATCACGTCAAGGACACCAGGCGGTCAGCAGGTCAGGCACCTGCGTGCGAGAGCGTCGGATCAGGCGGCGGATCGAGGATGGCCTGCGGCTGGAGTGAGCCGCCACCTCACCAGGAAGCTCGTGCACGCGAGCATGTTCACCCCGCTGAACAACAGACCGGCCATCGAGGGGAGAGCGAGAATGACCACGGTGGACAGCAGGAGTGCTAGCCCGACAAGCGCCATCCAGCGGAACAGAAACACGGAGCCGCAGATCCAGAACCCGGCGAGGATCACGAGGTCGTTGGTGAGGATCCCCGCAGCGGTGGCCGAGGGATCGAACAGCGCGACTCCGCGGTGGGCCACGACGGTGAGCGCGCTGATGCACGCCCACAGAGCGAGCCGGCGGTTGAACACGGTGCGTCCGAGCTGACGCCACAGCGCGGCGAGCAGGCCGCCGAGCCCGACGAGCAGCGCGAGCCCGATCTCGAACACCAGGGTCGGCGTGATCCGGTCGAATGTCGAGACGTAGATCGAGACCGCCATCGAGATCGCGAACACACTCGCGGCCGCGACTACGCGCACGCCGCCCTCTCGCTCGGGATCGAGATCGTGCGCGAGCTGCGCGACGCGTGCACGCTCGTCGGCCTCGCGGGCGAGCGCGATGTCGAGCTCACCCACTTCGCGCGCGAGGTCCGGATCGGGCGGCTCGAGCTCGCGCAGCATGGCCCGCGCGGCCTCGCCGTCGCGCCGGTCGAGCTCGGCCCGCACGGCGAGGCGGAGGCACGCGAACAAGCCCGGGGCGACCATCGGGTTCTCGATCCACGCGCGCCGCGCCTCCTGGAAGGCGAAGCGGCACTCGGCGATCAGCCGGCGGAGCTCGGCGAGATCGCGGCTGGCGGGTGACGCGCTCTCGATCGCGTGGCGGAGTTGCCCGAGCCGCTCCTCACCCGTGCGCGCGAGCGTGCGGGAGCCGCGATGCCGCACGTGATCGTCGAGCGCGTCGCCGAACGCCCCGGCGGTCTGCGGGCGGGCCTGGGGATCGCAGGCGAGCGCGCGCTTGCACAGCGCGACGAGCTCGTCGGCCGCATCGGCGGGGAACGCGGGAGGCTCGGAGATGAAGGCCCGGTGAAGCACCTCCTTGAGCGAGCCGCCATGGTGGGGCGGGCCGCCGGTCAGGATCTCGCACAGCGTGGCCCCGAGCAGGTAGACGTCGGTGCGGACATCGACCACGCCACCGACCATCTCGGGTGCGAGGTAATACGGAGTGCCCGCCAGCTTCCCCTCGGTGCTCGTGCCCGCCTTCACCGCGATGCCCCAGTCGACGAGGTAGACCTCGCCGAAGTCGCCGATCATCACGTTCTCGGGCTTGATGTCGCGGTGCACGATCCCGTGGCTGTGGGCGAAGGCGACGGCGTGGGTGATCTTGCGCAGTACCTCGAGGTGCACGTGGAGCCGATCCTCGGTGGCGACCTCGTTGCGCGTCCAGTACGCATGATCGGCGGCGCCCAGCAGCACGTTCCAGCCGACACCGTCGACGCGCTTCATCACGAGCATCGGGCGACCATCCTCGGCCTCGCCGAGGGCATGGACGGGGATCACGTTGGGATGGGAGAGCCGGCCGGTGACCACCGCTTCGTCGCACAGCGAGGCGATCGCGCGCGGCGATGCTGGAGCCCGGATCGTCTTGACGGCGACCTCACGGCCGAGCGAGCGCTGCGTGGCGCGATGGACCTGGCCCATGCCGCCCTCGCCCAGGAGCTCGAGCAGCACCAGCTCGGTGTCGTCGGTGCGCGGGGCGCTCGAGAAGCGCACCGACATGCTTGGCAGTGGTCCGCTGCCGCGGAAGCTGGTCCATGCAGGCACCTCGTCGGGCACGTGCGTCACATCAAGCGAGATCGAGTCGGCGGTGAGGGCGAGCGCCGCGAACGTCGCTTCGAAGGCGGGATCTCTGTTGTCGTTCCCGCTCACGAACCTCGTGCCGACGTTCCCATAGTTCACAGGAGGGCGACACCCGACAGTGAAGGGTTAACGGGACCCGACGCCGCGCGCTTGCACCGCACCGCCCTCGGTCTCCCAGCGCGCGAGCTCGGCCTCGAGTGACTCGCCGGTCGTGATCCTCGCAGGAGCCGCGTTCGCGACCGGGACGAGCGCCGCGAAGTACGGAGCTGGACATTCGAAGCTGGCCAATCCGGTGCAGAAGCCATACTCGTCGAGGAGGCGCTTGCTCTCCTCGATCACGTCGGGTGAAACCTCGAACGCCAGCGCGCAGTCAGGACACGTGACCTCGATCTCTTCGCGAGCCGCAGGTGCCGACATAGGACCTCCTCTCACCACACATCAAGCATCACCCGTGCCACTTCGTCGCACGGCGGTCACTCGCCACGGTACTCGCGGAGCTTGCGCCACAGCGTGTTGCGCGCGATGCCGAGCACGCGGGCGGCGTCGGCCTGCGAACCGTCACACGCATCGACGACGCGAAGGATGTGGGCGCGTTCGACCTCGGCGAGTGAGCGCAGCGGCTCGGCCGTGGTGAAGATGGCGGGCGATGGAGCGAGGAGCTCCTCGGGCAGGTCGGCCTGATCGACATCGAGGCCGATCGCGAGCGCGGCGCCATGCTTCACGGCGTTCTGCAACTCGCGCACGTTGCCGGGCCACCGATAGTCCCGCAAGCGCGAGGTCGCGGCCCTGGTGAAGCCGCGCAGGTCGGCGCGCTCCTCGGCGAGGAGGTGGAGCGCGAGTGGCAGGATGTCCTCTGGACGTTCGCGCAGCGGTGGGACGTGGATGACCAGCACCTTGAGCCGGTAGAACAGGTCTTGCCGGAACGAGCCCTGGCGTACGCGCTCGGCGAGATCGCGGTGCGTCGCGCACACGATCCGCACGTTGGTGGAGAACGCCTGGTTCTCGCCGACACGCCGGATCTCGCCGTCTTGCAGCGCGCGGAGCAGCTTGGCCTGGAGCGGGAGGGAGAGCTCGGCGACTTCGTCGAGGAACAGGGTGCCGTGATCGGCGGCCTCGAACAGCCCGCGATGCGCGCTGGTCGCACCCGTGAACGCGCCCTTGCCGTGTCCGAACAGCTCGGACTCGAGCAACTCGGCGGGGAGCGCGGCGACGTTGACCGGCACGAACGGCGCGGTCGCCCGGGACGAGTTCGCGTGGAGCACCCGCGCGATCACCTCCTTGCCGGTGCCAGTCTCGCCGAGGATCGCGACTGGAGCATCGCTCGCCGCGAACCGCGCGACCCGCCGAAGCACCGCCTGCATCGTGGCGCTCCGGGTCACCAGCTCCGTCGCGCCCGCGAGGCGCGGGGCGATCGGCACGAGCCCACAGGCCTCGCAGACTGGGTGGTCGATCTGTTCCACGTGTCCTATTCTGGAACGTTACTCGAGCGTGTGCAACCAGAGACCGCGAGAGAGGTGTGTAATTCTAGCAGCTTCGAGACGAGGGCGTGGACGGAACGGTCCGTGCTGTCTAGGCCGCCATGGTCAACGAATCATCCACGGTCGCCACCGTCGTCCTCGAGCACTCCGAGACTGCGGAGGTGTTTCAGCGTCATCGCATCGACTTCTGCTGCCGCGGGGAGCGCAGCATCGAGGTCGCCGCGCGCGACCGCGGGATCGCACCCGATGCTCTCGTCAAGGAGCTGCGTCGTGCGATCGAGGACCGCGGTGCTCCTCAGGGTGAGCTGAACATGCAGGGGCTCGCGACGGGGACGCTCGTCGATCACATCGTCGACAAGCACCATGCCTACCTGCGAAAGACGCTGCCGTTCCTCGTCCCGCTCGGAAAGAAGGTGGCGCGCGTCCACGGCGAGCACAACCCGAAGCTGCCTGCGCTGCGCGACGCCGTCGAGGAGCTCGCCGAGACGCTGCTGCCCCATCTGGACGAAGAAGAGCAGGATCTGTTCCCGGCGCTGCGCGCGACGACGGGTGTGGCGACGGGCGACGCGGCGCGCCGGCTCGCGTCCATGATGGAGGAGCACCTCGAGGTCGCGGTGCTCCTCGAGCGGATCCGCGACGCGACCGACGACTTCACGATCCCTGACTGGGCGTGCGGCAGCTATCGCACGCTGTTCGGCGAGCTGCAGGCCGTGGAGCGAGATACGTTCACCCACGTCCACCTCGAGAATCACGTGCTCAGACCTCGCTTCATCGCAGACGCTGCACCTCCCGCGTGCTAAACGCAGCGGTCGCCGCAGATGAAGCCAATCGATCTCGCTGGTGGCCTCGAGTTCCTCCGCACGTGGTTCAACGCGCAGGCCGCCCACGTGCGGCTCCTGGCCATCCAGTCCGCGACGTGACCACTGTGTGTCCGGGGCGCCCGGGAGGCGCTCGAACCGGTGTTCGGATCCGCGGGCGACTTCCGCGTGGCCTGGACGTTCATCGACATCATGAACAGCGACGATCTCGCCGCCGCGACAGCCGCGGCCGCGCGCGTGCGGGATCCGCGCCTCGTGACCTATCACGATCCGGATCATCTGCTCGGTCGCGCCATGGCGCGCAGGCTGGGGTGGAGGTGCCACGTCGCCTGGGATACCTACTTCGCGTATCGCCCGGGTGTGCTGTGGCTCGGGGTGGATCCGCCCACCCCCGAGGTGTGGTTCCATCAACTGAAAGATCGCGAGCTGTGGGCACGCACCGCCGAGCTCGAGGTGGGAGACGCGAGCTGGACTCGGCATCTGGCCGAGACGTGCGAGGCGGATCCTGCGCAGTTCCGGACCGGCGACGATCTCCGGATCTCGCTCGCCGAGGCGCTGGTCGCGCTGATGCGACCGGCTGACATGGTGCGCCGCCGGGTCCTCCTGGTCGCGCCAGCGACGAGCTACAACGCCGCCGCGTTCATCGACGCCGCGGCGCGGCTCGACCTCGATGTCGTGCTCGCGTCCGATCGCTGCCACCAGCTCGACGAGTTGTTCGCGTTCCCGCCCGCATCACTGGTGATCGATCTCGCCGCCCCAGAGGCCGCCGTCGAGGTGATCGTCGCAGAGTCCCGGCGCCACGACGCCGCACCGATCGTCGCCGCGATCGCCGCGGGAGGTGAGTCCGCCGCGCTGATCGCGACGATGGCCGCGCAGGCGCTCGGTCTGCCGCACAACGCGATCGGCGCCGTGCAGGCCGCTCGAGACAAGCAGCGGATGCGCGAGCTCCTGGCCGCGGCCGGCGTGCCCCAGCCTCGGTTTTGCGGGACCGATCTCGAGGAGCCCTCGGGAAGCGTCGCCACGAGGATCCGCGCCGAGCTCGGGTTTCCATGTGTGATCAAGCCGCGGCTTCTGTCCGCGAGCCGCGGCGTGATTCGTGTCGACGATGACCTGTCGCTCGCGCGCGGACTCGCGCGCCTGCGCGCGCTGCTCGCACGGCCCGATCACCTCGAGATGGATCTGTACGGCGATGGTTCGTCGCGCTCGATCCTGATCGAGGAGTTCGTGCCGGGCGCGGAGGTCGCGCTCGAGGGCGTGCTCGTTCGTGGCGCGCTCCAGACCCTCGCGCTGTTCGACAAGCCCGACCCGCTCGAGGGGCCGTACTTCGAAGAGACGATCTACGTCACGCCATCGCGCCACCCGATCGCGCTCCAGCGTGCGATCGAGCAGGTGACCGCAGCGGCGGCGCACGCGATGGGGCTTCGGGATGGTCCCGTGCACGCGGAGCTGCGGCTCCCGCCGCGCGGTCCCGTGGTGATCGAGGTCGCCGCGCGCAGCATCGGCGGGCTGTGCTCGCGCATGCTGCGGTTCGGAACGGGGCTATCGCTCGAGGACGTGCTCGTGCGCCACGCGCTCGGCCACGATATCGGCGCGCTCCCGCGCGAGCACGTGGCCGCGGGGGCGATGATGATCCCGATCCCGCGCGCGGGGGTGCTCAAGGCTGTCGACGGCGTCGACCTGGCGCGCGCCGTGCCCGGGATCGACGACGTCGTGATCTCGCAGGATCTCGATCGCCAGCTCGTGCCGCTGCCGGAGGGCGCGAGCTACCTGGGCTTTCTGTTCGCCCACGGCCCGACACCGGTGGCGGTCGAGGCGAGCTTGCGCGCGGCGCACGAAGCGCTGCGGTTCACGATCGTCCCGATGCTCCCGGTCCGGTGACGGAGCCGACCTGGCTCCGGGTGGGCTCGGCTCAACAGAACCATGGCTCGGAGAGGCGCGGCGGCGGATGACGGCGGCTGCTCGCTGGCCGCGGCACGAACCCGACGCCCTCGGCGCGCGCGAGGATCCGGAGGAAGGTCTCGTCCGCGGGCTCGTTCGCGGCGGTGGCATCCTCCACGAGCCCCGCGATCTCGAGCTGGAGTGCGTCCATCCCGGGATCCGGGTGTGTCCACCGGTACGTCAGGGCCTCTTCGTCGAGCGGACCGAGGTGCGGAGTCAGCTCGACGTGGCCGAGCAGCAAGGAGCCAGGCGGAACGAGTAGGCGCAGCGCGAGCTGGATCGGATCGACCTCGGCCTCGAGCTGCTCGTCGACGATGAACCGGCACAGCGCCAGGTAGTCGGCGCGGGTGGTCCACGGGGTGAACGCGACGAACGTCGGGCGCAGCGAGATTCCCGAGCCGCGCACGATCGCCAGCGCCTCGTGCTCGTCGGCCGCGACGTGGCCCTTGGCGAGGATGTCGAGCACCCGATCGGACCGCGACTCGAACGCGGAGACCACGAACACGCAGCCGAGCTGCGCGAGCTCGGGGAACACCGCGCGCGACGCGAGAATATGCTCGACCTTGATCGTCGCGTCCCAGGTCACGCCGGGAGCCGCGGCGGCGAGGCGCCGTGCGACCGCGAGTGCGTGGGTCGGCGCGTTCAAGAAGTCGGGGTCGCCGAACGTGATGTGGCGTGCACCGGCCGCGATCTGGGCGAGTGCGTCGGCGACCACGATGTCGACCGGCACCGCGAAGAACCGGCCCGCGTAGACCGCCGGCAACGGACAGTGACGACACAGGTGCTTGCAACCGCGAGTCGACTCGACGTTGCCGGTGAGGCGCTGCTCGGGCACGTGGTCGCTGCTCGTGAGCAAGAGGCGGGCGTAACGTGGCGCGGGAGGCAAGGCGTCGCGCGCCGGCACGGGGAACGACAGCCGCCGGAGCTTGTGTGTGGGTGCGCTGAAGGCGCGACCCGCGGCGAGCGCCTCGACGAGGGCGACGAGTGCGTCCTCGCTCTCAGCGCCGAGTACGGTGTCGACGCCGTGACTCGCGAGGTAGGGAGCGTGGAGCGGGGCATAGACCCCATAGCATGCGACGTGAGTGTCGGGACCGAGCTGCTTGACGCGCGCCGCGACTCGCACGCCGAGCCGGAGCGCGGTGTGCATCGGCACCGAGATCGCGACCAGCCTGGCGCGCGCGAGCGTGGCCTCGGCCGCCTCGTCGAGCACCTCGACCGAGAGATCGAGGCAGATCGGCGAGTACCCGGCGCGGCGCAAGAACGCGACCGGCCACGCAACTGCCGTCGGCTGACGTCCGAGCTCGTAGCAACTGACGAGGACGATGTCGCCGAGCGCGTGCATGTCTCACTTCGAGGAGGGCGCCACGAAGTCCGGTGGGAGCTGCGCGCCCTCGCCGAAGAAGTACTTCTCGGCGTGCTCGAGCATCAGGTCGCGGCCCTTGAGGGACGTCAGGTCGACCCGATACTCGTTGACGATCATCTTCGAGTGTTCGAGCCAGAGCTTCCAGGCATCCATCGAGATGGTGTCGTAGATGCGCTGACCGAGCTCGTTGTTGAACGGCTTGAAAGGCAACCCTGGTGCCTCTTTTCCTAGCTTCATGCACTGAACCAGACGAGCCATATGGTGCGTATAGCACGCGTAGCACGCGAGCTCCGGACCGAGGCGATTGGTCGCATCACACCCGGGTGAGCCGGATCTCGCTTTGCGAGGAGGCAGCCGGAGCGTCACGTCTCGGATCAACGACCCCGGCAACTTCCAGCGCGGACACTTCGCCATCGAGTCCAACGGCAAGCTCGCCGTGAAGCGACCCGCCGGCGACCGCGTCACCTCGCGTCCAGCTCGGCCCAGAAGACGCCGCGAAACTCGCCCGGCTTGAAGCCGCGGGCGGCGTCGGTCGGATAGCGCGCGTCGATCTTCGTGGCGACCGCAGGCGAGAGGCCCTCCCCGTGGCAGGCGAGGCACTGCGGACCGAGCCAGATCGCCTCCGCGTAGCCGCGCCGACCGTCCTCGAGCGCCACGACCTCGTGCGCGTCGGTGCCACTCGGCGCCTTCGCGAGCCTCGCCATCACGGGCGCGAGCCACGGGGCCGGTGCGTTCGCGGGATTCCGGATCCGCTCCGCCGAGCGCCCGACCCTCAGGCCGTCCTTCGAGTGGGCTCGCGCGAGCTCCGGTGCGCGCCGCGCGCAGACGTCGATCGCGTCTTCGATGGACGTGCTCATCGCTTGCTCGAGCTCGCCCTTCAGCGCCGACTTGAACGGGGCGATCGCCGCCGTCGCTCGTGTCCGGACCTCCTCGTCGGAGGGCGCGCGCGGGTGCTTGGCGCAGCCGGTCGCGACCGCGAGAATCGAGGATGTGAGGAGGATCGAGGCGCGCATGGCGAGAGTAGACCACAGCCCGAGGAGGAGGCACGGGAGCGATCCGAGCTCCGGGCCGATCAGCGAATGACGATCGCGGCCGTCATCGTTCCGCGGTTGTCGCGGTACGCGCCGGGTAGCGGATCGAGGACGCGCCTGCGGTCCGCGTCCACACGGACAACTCGTTCATGCGATGATCGCGGGCGCAGAGGCTCCATCGAGCGACCTTGGCCATTCGCTTGCGGTTCGACTTCTCGCCCTTGGCCAGTCGCGAGTGCAGCGTGTGCGGCGTCTTCTCGGTTGCCTTGCGCGTTGCCTCGCGCAGATCCTCATGCCGCATCGCGATGCCCTTGTCGTCGAAGCTCAGCACGAGCAGGGGCTTCCCGGTCTCAGACTCGCGCAGCCGGTTCGCATAGAACGCGTCGAAGTCCAGCGCCGCAAGATCGTCAGCTCTTCGACTTGGCGCTTGGCCACCTGCGCATCGGTGCGCTTCCCGATCCGCTCCACCGCCTCGTCGAATGAACCCTGTGCGCTCTCTTCGGCCGCCATCCGTCGCACCTCGTGCGAGAACTTCTCCTCGGGCAACGACAGCACGCCTTCGAGAGCTCGATCCGGAGGCCTACCTTCGGGCACGAAACCGATGTAGGGCGGTCGACAGCGTGGCGTCGTCCGCGAACATCTCATCGACCGCATCGTGGTTCATCAGCAGCTCCCGGACCGCGGCCACCGGATCAGCACCCGCGAGCTCAGTGAGCGCACCGACGAGGTCCGCGGCAAGCTCGCGCAGCTCGGCCTTGGGAGTCAGCTCGATCGCGCTCGTTGCCACCAGCTCGCTCACGAGCGCCATCGCGAACTCGAAGAGTGGCCCGCCGTCGACCGGCGGAGACGCGACCGGAGCTGCATCGTCGTCACCGCTCACGCTGCCATCACCACGGACCTCGATGCAGG
>JBBRED010000245.1:0-12776 GCA_038203335.1 Haliangiales bacterium
CGCCGACATCAGCCACTCGTTCTACGACAACAACCTCCGTGGCGGCGAAGGCCACATGGAAGTTGGCAAGCTGATCCAGAACGTCGCGTACTCGAAGGTCAACATGACCCTCTCGGTGAAGCCGTTCGGATGCATGCCGTCCTCGTCGGTCTCCGACGGCATCCAGTCGTTCATCACCGAGCTCTATCCGCAGGGCATCTTCCTGCCGATCGAGACCAACGGTGACGGCGCGGTCAACGTCTACAGCCGCGTGCAGATGCAGCTGTTCAAGGCGAAGCAGCTCGCCCAGAAGGAAGTCGACAAGGCGCTCGCCGATGTCGGCATGACGATCGACGAGGTCCGCACGTATCTCGACAAGCACCCGTCGATGGCGTCGGCGTTCCACCGCGCTCCGCACATGGCGGGCTGCACGGCCGCCGACCTCATCTACGAGGTGGGCGCGAAGAAGAGCAAGCTCGGCTACCTCAAGAACCGGATCATCAACGCGGTGACCAACCGGGACGCGAAGGAGCACGAGAAGGCTCACAGCAAGCTCCTCGACATCGCGCGCCGCGCGGCCGCGAAGACCAACAAGAAGACGTCGGTCGTCTCCGTGGCGCCCGAGGTCGATCCCGAGGATCAGGCGGCTCCGCCGATTCCGGCCGGCCGCAAGAGCCTCCGCGTCGTCAACTGACGGCTCGCAGCACATCCACCAGCCGGTAGTCGCAACGCGCGCCTACCGGCTTCGTCGTTTCTACGCAGAGGTTCCCCATGGGTATCGCAGACCGCATCCGCGCCACGGCACACGCCGCCATCGACAAGCTCCCGGGCAAGGCGGGGGATCTCGCTCGCAGGGCGAACGAGGCGCTCGGGCGTCCCCTCGCCGACGAGGCCGAGCTCGCCGATCGTCACGCGTTCGCGACGCGGAAGCCGAACATCGCCGCGAACGTGAAGGCGACCCGGCAGGTGGAGGGCACGGAGCCCGCGCCGGTCATCGTCTATCACATGGACAAGACGCGCCGCGACGCGACGCGGCTGACCGAGATCCTCGACGCCGAGAAGATTCCGTACAAGGTCTCGAACATCCAGGAGGACCCGGCGGCACAGATGGCCGTGCGGCGTGACTCGAAGGGCCACCGCTTGCCCATCGTGTTCATCGCGGGCGAGGTGATCGGCGGCAAGGCCGAGCTCTCGAACCTGATCTCGAGCGGCGAGCTGTCGCGCAAGGTCTTCGGCTAGCGCCCGAGGACCTTCTGCACGGCGGCGATGACGACCGCGGGCTCTGACGCCGCGATGTCGTGGTCGCTATGCTCCGCGATCATGCGGGTGGTGCCCGGCGTCTTCGCGAGGCTCTCGTGGCTCGCGCGCCACGCGGCCTGGAGCGTGGCGTCGGGGAACGGCGGCGTCGTCGCGGAGACGATCACGACCGGGAGGTTCGGGGCCCAGTGCACGCCGTGGAGCGCATTGACGAGCCGCGGGAAGCTCGTGACCATGCGGGCGATCGCGCGTTCCTTGTCGGTCTTTGGATCCTCGGGCGCGGGCACGGTGGCCATCACGGCCGGGAGGCCGACCGCCTCGACGAAGTCGACGTTCATCGGATCGAGGAACACGATGCCGGCGACATCCTCGGGGTGCGCCCTGGCGTAGGCGATGTCGATCAGCGCGCCGTACGAGGCGGCGATCGGGATGATCTTCGTGGCCCCGACGCGGTGGACGCCGATGTGGATGGCCGCGATCTCGTCCTCGAACGTGAAGGCCACGGCGGGGAACGGTGACTTGCCGAAGCCGGCGCGGTCGTAGCTGATGACCCGGCGGCCGGTCGCCGCGGCGAGTTGATCGGGTAGCGGGCCCCACGATGACGAGTCCGCGCCACCGCCGGCCTCGAGCAGCAGGGCAGGTTCGGCGCCCGGGATGACGTGGAACGCGAGCTGGACCGCGCCGCTCGTGACCAGCGAGTCCTCCACACGCAGCGGCGTGGGCTCGGTGGTGGCCGGCGCGGCGCCGCCACAGCCCAAAACTCCAAGAATTCCGGCGAGCAGCGGCACGCGCATTCCTCATCCTAGTCCGTCTGGGCGTGGTATGGAGCCCTCTATGGCCGAGACCGAGAGCACCGCGAAGAAGCTGACCTCCAAGGCGACATCGAAGCTGTTCGCCGCGCTCAACCGCGCCGACGAGATCGGCGGCGAGATCCGCGACTACGTGCAGGACAAGGTGCTCACGGATCCGCGCTACGTGAATGCGCGCAAGCGCGTCGCGAAGATGCTCGGCAAGGACTACGAGTCCAAGCAGGAAGTCACGGCGAAGCAGGTCGCGAAGGCGCAGGCCGTCGCCGCGGTGGCCGCACCCACGCCGACGAAGAAGGAGCAGAAGGGCTTCGGCGATGCGTCGATCAAGGCGCAGATCTTCGGCAAGAAGAGCTGCCCGTGGTCCGGCCGCGCGATCACGCTGCTCGAGCGCAACAAGGTCGACTACGACTACACCGATCTCGAGGAGCCGGAGCACGAGGCGAAGGCGCTCGGGCTCGCGCTCGAGACCAAGCAGAACACCGTGCCGTACATCTACCTGCGCGGTCAGTTCGTCGGCGGATTCAACGCGCTCTCCGAGGTCGATCGTCTCGGTCAGCTCGAGGTCGCGATGATGTCGAAGGACGAGCTCGCGGCCGCACCGGCGCACGTCAAGGCAGTCGAGATCGTGGCGCGCCCGAACACCGACGAGGTCGCCCCCGCAGAGACCGACGCCAGCGCGAGTGAGTGAGGTCGCGCCAACGGTGCTGTGCTGGTCACGAGCACGGTGTCGGACGCGCTGAAGCGGCGCGTGGTTCTGGCGCGACATCCGTAGTCGCGCGATCCGGGTTGTCCCAGACGATCAACGTGGCGATGTGACGACTCCGCCAGTCGTGCAGATAGCCGGGCAGCAGACCGCGGACCTCGAAGCCCGCGCGGAGCTGCGAGATCAGGACGCGATCACGGCGCTCGCCGCGAACTACCTGTGCGACGTAGTCGGCGGGCGCGATCTCGGCGGGCGCGTCGACGTAGTCGTAGAGCCGGCCGCCACCAACGACGTTCGCGAGACGGAGGCGGCGGCACAGCGCGAACAACTCGGCGTAGAGCGCGCGGCCCACGCCGGCGCCCCAGGCGCGGTGGTGCACGTAGACATCTGCGAGGTAGAGCGTGTCGCCGCCCGGATCGTGGCGCGCGAACGTGGCCGCATCGGTGATGCCGAGCCAGGTGTGCGGCGCGAGCGGATCGAGCGCGCGCGGCGGCATCAGCGTCGCGATCGCGCCGGCGATCTCTCCGTCGAGCTCGGCCACGAGCTGGCCCATCGGGAACTGCGCCTGATGCGCGCGGAGGTGCGCGGCGTCGAACACGACCCCGTCCTGCACGAACTCGGGATAGGCGTCGCGGTTGATGGCCGCGAGCGCGTCGACGTCGGCGAGGGTGGCGGTGCGAACGGTGATCGACATCTGACAAGGGTTCGCCGCCGCACGAGGATCGCCAAGGTGTCGCAGGCGGATGTCACGGTCGCGTCACCGGGCCGCAGCGACTCGTCACCGTCGGAGCGCGTAAGCCCGTGTCGACGCGTCGGGAGGTGTGCTCGGGCTTGCCGTGGTTCTGATCCGTGCCTCGGTGACGAGGGGGCCGACCTCGCGGATCGCGACGCGCCAGCCGCTGCCGTCGCGCGCGAGGCCCGCGATCGCATACCGGAGAATTCCATCGAGCCGGCCGGTGGCGGCCTTGTCGCCGAGCGTCGTCGACGGCAATCCGACCACCATGATCGGTGCATCGCGATCGCCGATCTCGCCGGCGGTCAGCGCGTGACGATGGCCGTGGCACACGAGCACGTGGTTCGTACGTGCGCGGCGGCGATACGCACCGAGGATCGCGGCGAGACGATCCGCGTCGACGGCGGTGTTGAACCACGCCTCCGGCTGCGAGAACCGCGCGTCGCGCCACACGTGATGATGCGCGACAACCAGCACCGGGCCGGTCGTCGTCGCGAGCCTCGCGTCGAGGAGGGCGAGCTGCTCCTCGCCGAACCGGCCGATCGCGTTCGAGAGGAGGTGCGTCGACCGATGCCGGCACGAATCGAGGAGGATGACGGTGGCCGGGCCGGCGTCGCCGACGATCGTGTCGACGATCGGGAACCGTGCGAGCTCGGTGCCGTGGGTCTCGAACGCGCCCACGCGCGCGGCGCGGCGTGCGAGATCGTGGTCGGCGATGAACGGCCGGTTGAAGTTGATATCGTGATTGCCGGGCACCATGTGATGCACGAGGTGAGGCACCGACGAGGCAATCGCGCGCAAGCGGGTCCACTCGGCATCCGCGCCGGTATCGACCTCGTCGCCGCACCACACCACGGTGCGCGGCGCGTGGCGTGCGAGGTGCTCGAGCACGCGCGCGAGGCCGCGCGAGATCTCGTCGGCGCTCGGCAGCTGCGTCCACGGCCACTGACCCGGATCGAGGACGAGCTCTGCCAGGGTCTTCCGGTTCGCGACGATGTGCGTATCGGAGACGAGGCTACACACCTCGGTAAGCTCCTCGGGATCGACGAGGAGAGCGGGGCGCGTGCGGAGGATCGGCGCGCGGCGCACGCGCATCCCGACCTGGAGCGCGATCCGCGCGGCCGGAAGTGCCGCGCGGGGCCGTGCCGCGACGTACCAGGCGGACATCGCGAGCAGAGAGGCCGGGCCGCGCAGGCGATCGAATAAGCCCACGCCGTCACCATGACCACCGTTCGCAACGGGAGCGCGACGCGCTACGCACGCGCACGTAGCAAGTTGGGATCAATGATCGTGATCGTCACCTCGCGGCTTGAGCGCGAGGGCGATCGCGCCACCGCAGACGAGGAGCCCGGCGTGCGCGCCGAGCTGGATGATCGAGCCCGTGGGAAGCGCGACCAGCATCAGGATCGCGAACGGGATGGTCAGAGCGAGGATCGAGATCCACGACAGAACTGAAGTCGCGAACGGCATGGCGCCACCATAGGACCGAAATGACGCAGTGCAACATGATCGCGGTTGGTTGGCCCAGGATGATAAGCCTTCGGCCCGCGGGGAGAATCTTTAGTGATCTCAGGTGGGTGGGAAGGCGACAAAATCTACCCGATCCAGCGGGGTGCCACGTCTGATGGATATGCGCGCAGTCGTGCTCGTGGTCGCGATCCTGGGCCTCGCCGCACCGGCTCGGGCCGACTTGTCCGCCGGCGACGGTCTCTACCGGCCGCCGATCGAGTGGTCGTCGTGGATCCGCGCGGCGATCGGCGGTGAGCGCACGCAGGACGACGTCGGTGCGCGCCGGACCATCGGTCCTCCACGGGTGTCGACCGCGACCACGTACGAGGTCGGTCTCGGCGTCGAAGCATCGCTCGCGCTCAGTCGTCACGGCGACACGCGCCTCGGTGCGTGGGCGGAGCTGCGCGGGCTATCGACCGGCGACGCCTTCGCCGGTGGCGAGCTCGTGCTGACGCGCGTGCCGAGGCGCATGGACATGTTTCTGTACGAGGGCCAAGGGATCCTCGCGCTGCGCGCCGGTCGCAGCACCACAGCCGCGACGGCGGCGATCGCGTTCGGCTACCTCGCGCCGTACTGGCTCGAGGGCCCGTGCAAGCAGCGGTTCTACGGCATCGACACCGGCGTGTGCGCGCCGCGCGCCGACCGCACCGCGCGCTACATGGCCGGGGTACGCGTCGTCGCGAGCGTGACCCGTTCATTCGACGATCCGCGGGTCTGGTCCGCGACGGTCGGCCTCGAATTCGAGCCGGTCGCAACGCTGCGCATGCTGCTCGTCGCACGCTCCTGGTACTAGCGGTACGATGGCGGCGTGATCCGCATCGGATCGGTTGTTCTGCTCGGCGCGCTGGGCTGCGGGCGCTTCGGGTTCGACCCGATGGACGACGCGACCGTCGACGTCACGACTGCCACGCACGACGAGGACAACGACGGCGTGGGCGATGCCGTCGATGTGTGTCCGCACCTCCCGGGCAGCCAGCTCGACACCGATGGTGACGGCGTCGGTGATGACTGCGACTGGGAGCCAAATGTTCCTCGGCAGCGGTTCGCGCTCGTCGCGACGATGCAGGAGGGCCATCCGTTCACCATCGTCGACGGCACGTGGACCCAGCTCCCCGATGCGCTCCACTTCGACGGCAACCTCTACGGCGAGCTATCCAGTGCGCTGTCGCTTGGTGACGTCGAGGTCGATGTCGGCGTCGATCTGATCGGGACGGTCGGCGCGAGCGCGCAGCACCAGATCGCGTTCGGCGTCGCGGCCGCGGGGCCGCCGTCGGACTTCGGCGAGATCAACGAGGCGATTCCATCGTTCTCGAACGCCGCGATCACCCGGTTCGATGGGAGCACGTTCGTCGTCCAGGATGCGCGGACGCTGCCCTCGAAGATCCACCCCGGCGCGCTGACGATGAAGCTGCTGTTGATCGCCGGCGGTGCGGCGACGCTCGACGTCTCCTGGCCGGGCGAGCCGTATCAGATGACGGTGCCGAGCACGGTGTACGCGGGCGCGACCATGCTCGGTCTGCGGACGAACAACGTGGTGTTCGATCTGCGCTACGTCGTGGTGATCCGCACGCTCTGATCGCGCTACCAGCGAACCTGCGCCTGGAGCTTGAACACGTTCGAGTCGGGCATGGTCTCGAGCGGAACCTGGCCGGCGCGCAGGTGGACCTTGTCGCCGTACCAGTAGTGCGAGTACATGATGAAGATCTCACCCCACGTGTCGAGCGGGAACGACAGCTTCGGCGAGAGCACGCGGAAGCTGTTCTCGGCGTCGTAGAGATCGAGGATGACGCGATCGAACCGCGCCGACACCGCGAGCTTCGGCAGGATCCGGTAGCTCGGCTCGACGCCCCACTTGAGGTACATGCGGCGATCGCGGTTCGCGGCGGGATCCATCTCGTCGCGCTGCGGCGAGCGCACCCAGGTGGCCATGCCGAACGCGCGCACGCCGAACGCGGGCGTGATCGCGAGCGGCGCATCGAGCGCGAGCGTGTACATGTGGCCGGTTCCGTCGTCGGAAGCATCGGTGCCGAGGAAGTTCTCCGTGATGCCGCGGCCGCCGGTGGAGTGCATGACCTCGAGCGCGGGGGCGAGATAGAGCGCCTTGTCCATGTGGTAGTAGGCGAACTGCGCGTTGATCGTGCCGCGCTCGCTCGGCAGCTTGTAGTGCGCGTCGGCGCCGCCGACGTACATCGTGCCGTCCTGGATCGGCGAGAGCTGCGGCTTGTCGCGCGTCCACGTGCGGAGTACGTAGGCGCCGAGCGTGAGCTGCGGCAGCACCGGATAGCTGCCCGCGAGGTGGGCGATCGGCGTGAGGCCGAGGTTCTGCTGGAGCTGTGCCTGGTGGATGCCGAGCCCGGCCTGGACGCGACCGCCGCCGGGGAGATCGTACGCGGCCTTCACGCCGCCCTGGTGCGTGCGGCCGAACACGTAGGTGTCGTACGGCTCGATGTAGCCGAAGCGATCCCAGAACACGCCGAGCTGGACGGAGAGTCCCTTCTGATCGAGGAAGTTCTCCGCGGTGACGCTCGCCTGCGCGATGCCGAGCTGGTTCTCCAGGCGCGCCGACGCGTAGTCGGAGTAGAGCGAGGCGAACAGGCCGAACTCCGCCTTGTAGTCGCCCTTCTTCGCGCTGAGGAACAGCTCGGACCAGTCGGGCTCGTAGAGGCGCGTGTAGGCGAAGCCGGAGAGGTAGTAGTCGTTGTCGACGAGGTATGGCGTGCGCGGTGTGGCGGTCGCCGATAGCGGCATGCGCGCGTACCCGTGGAGCTCGAACGTCACGCCGCCCGCCTCGAGCCCCCGCGCCCCCTCGGCCTTCGCGACCGACACCGTGTCGGTCGTGGAGATCGGCTCGATCGCAAGGCCCGGCTTCGCCAGCAAGGCAGAGCCTTGCGGAGTGTAGATCGCGGCGGCCTGCTTCGGCGCGGCCGGCGTCGGCGCGAGGTCGGGCTCCACGAGCGGATCGGTGGCCGGCGCGTCGTCGGCGACCGCCGGGGCCGCGAGCAGGAGGACGAGCAGGGCGGCGCGCATCACTTCACCTGCGCGAGCTTGGCGGCGCACGCCGGCAGGTCGCTCGCGACGAAGAACCCGGTGTCGACGAGCAGCGTCTTGACCGTCTCCGGCGTCACGACCTCGACGCGGACCGCCGCGATCGGCACGTCGTGGCCGGCCATCGCGATGGTCGCCGAGCCCTTGGCCGCGTCCCCGGTGAGCAGCTGCGCGGCGACCTCGGCCGCGGTACGCGCGAGCGGCGCGATGTCCTTGAGCACCTCGATCGACTGCTTGCCCTGGCACACGAAGTTGACGTTCGCGGCATCCGCATCGGCGCCGGCGATGAACACGTTCGTGAGGCCGGCGTTCTGCACGGCCTGCACCGCGCCTCGGGCCATGCCCGAGTTGTTCGCGAGGATCGCGTCGATCTTGCCGCCCGAGCGGGTCAGCGCATCCTCGACCGTACGCAGCGCCTGCTCCGGCGACCACGCGCTGTGGTTCTGCTGCAGCACGATCTCGACATCGCCGCGCGCGACGTACGGCGCGAGCGTGTGCTCGTAGCCGCGCGTGATCTCCGCCGCGACGGAGTGACCGGCCTGGCCCGAGAGCAGCACGTACGCGCCCTTGCCGTGGGTGGCGGCGAGCGCGGCCTCGGCCTGCAGCACGCCGACCTTGTAGCTGTCGTGCGAGACGTAGTAGTCGAGCTCCGGCGACACGATCGCGCGGTCGTACGCGATGACCTTCGCGCCGTGCTCGTGCGCGATCCGTACGTACGCCGAGGCGGCCTGGCTGTCGGTCGGCTGGATCACGAGGACCTTCGCGCCCTGGGTGAGCACGTCCTCGACCTGCGCGATCTGCTTCGCGTTGTCATTGTCGGCGGCGAGCGTGATCGTGCGAAGGCCGAGCTCGCCAGCGCGCGCTTCGAAGTACTTCTGGTCCTTCTGGTACCGCTCTTCCTGCAGTGTCGAGAGGAGGAACGCGACCTGCGGGCCTTCCTTGGCCTTGCAACCGGCGGACGCAGCGAGGACCGCGAGGACGAGAACGGAGGTCGAGCGAATCACGAGCGCCTGCCTTTCGAGAGAACGTCGATCAGCACGGCGGTCAGGAGGATGAGTCCCGTGCAGATCAGCTGCCAGTTGGAGTCGATGCGGAGATGGTTCATGCCATTCGCGAGCGTCGCGAACACGAGGGTGCCGAGCACGGTGCCGACGACCGACCCGCGGCCACCAGCGAGTGAGGTGCCGCCGATCACGACGGCGGTGACAGCGTCGAGCTCGAGGAGCTGGCCCTGGCTGCCCGGCGTCACGCCGTTGACGCGCGCCGCGAGGAGCACGCCGGCGATCGCGGTGAGCACGCCGAGGATGATGTAGACGACCATCGTGGTCTTGCGAACATCGATGCCGGAGAGCCGCGCCGCTTCGGGGTTGCCGCCGATCGCGTAGACGTGGCGGCCGAACCGCGTGCGCTTGGTGACGAACACGCCCCACAGCGCGACGGCCGCGGCGACGAGCACCGGCACCGGCACGCCGCGCCGGCCGAACACGGCGAGCAGCAGGCCGGCGAGCAGCACGGCGCCGGCGATCCGCAGGCCGATGACCTTCGTGCCGAGCGCCTCGAGGCCGAACTGCTTGCGCCGCTGCGCATCGCGGAGCGTGAGCGCGACGCCGCCCGCGAGCGCGACGAGAACCGCGATCCAGGTCGCGCACGCCGGGACGTGGCTCGCGAGGATCGCGAAGTCATCGTTCATCGGCGACAGGCCCTTCGCATCGGAGAGCACGAGCGCTCCGCCGCGGAATGCCTTGAAGCCGGCGAGCGTCACCACGAACGCGGGGACGCCGAGCCAGCCGACCCAGAAGCCATGCCACGCGCCGATCGCGGCACCGACGCCGATCGCCGCGGCGATCGCGACGGGGGCGGGCAGGCCGAGCTTGATCTGCGCGAGCGCGGCGACCACACCGGTCAACGCCACGCCGGCACCGACGGAGAGATCGATGCCGCGGATCACGATCACCATCGTCATGCCGACGGCGACGACGAGCAGCACCGAGCTCTGCGTCAGCAGCGTGGCGATGTTGCCCTCGGTGAGAAACACGGCGCGCGTGCCGGGGAGGATCGCGAGGACCGCCCACATGGTCGCGAGCACGCCCGCCATC
Organism: Haliangiales bacterium; assembly: GCA_038203335.1. Lineage (GTDB taxonomy): Bacteria > Myxococcota_A > Polyangia > Haliangiales > Haliangiaceae > JABFXX01. The sequence continues at coordinate 10,132 of JBBRED010000245.1, forward strand.
ACCCAGGCGTTGAGGTCGGTCTTGCGCTGCGGACGAACCGCCTGGACGGGAACGCTAGGCTCGAGCTTCACGGGACGGCTCCTCGGAAAGGGGTCGGACCCCATTGTTTGTCCGGTGACCGGACACGGGTGTGGTGCCCATCGCGAGTTGCATGATCGCGAGCTGGGTCACCTCGGTGCGCGCGAGCGAGCCCGCGAGCTTGCCGTCGCGCAGCACGAGCACGCGATCGGCGAGCCGGACCACCTCCGGAAGGTCCGACGAGGCGAGCAGCACGGCGTGGCCGCGCGCGGTGAGCTCCTCGATCAGGCGATAGATCTCGGCCTTCGCGCCGACATCGACGCCGCGGGTCGGCTCGTCGAGGAGCAGCACGCGGGGCGCGCGCTCGAGCCACTTGCCGATGACCACCTTCTGCTGGTTGCCGCCGGATAAGGTCGCGACCTCGGCGCCCAGACCAGGCGCCTTGAGATTGAGATCGCGTGAACGGTTGGCCGCGCGATGCTCGGCCCGGGCGGCATCGACGATGCCGAACGTGGAGAGTTGATCGAGCGAGGCGAGGACGAGGTTGTCGGCGACCGAGGCGTTGAGCACGAGGCCACAGCCCTTGCGATCCTCGGGCACCAGCGCCACCCCGGCGGCGATCGCCTGCGCGGGCGTGCGCAGCGCGGCCGGCTGGCCGCCGATCTTGATCGCGCCCTTGACCGCGCTCGTCGCGAGCCCGAACAGCGCCGAGAGCGTGGCGGTGCGGCCCGAGCCCATCGCACCGGCGAGCGCGACGACCTCGCCCGCATGCACCGTGAAGGAGAGATCTTCGACGACGGTGCGGCCGGGCAGGGCGGGGTGCGCGACGGTGAGGCCGGCGACCTCGAGCATCGCGGCACCGAGCTGCGCGCCCGCGACCTTGCGGGCGTGGACGTCGCCGAGCTCCTTGCCGGTCATCATCGACACGATCTCGCTCGCGTCGGTGCCACGATCGCGGATGCCGACGAGCTCGCCATCGCGCATCACGGCCACGCGATCGCACAGCGCGGCGATCTCCTCGAGGCGGTGCGAGATGTACACGAACGCGGTGCCCTGCGCCTGGCGCGCGCGGACCAGCGAGAACAGGCGGTCGATCTCGGAGGTGGTGAGCGCGGCGGTGGGCTCGTCGAGCACGATCACGCGGGCGTCGTCGGCGAGCGCGCGCGCGATCTCGAGGATCTGCTGGAGGCCCACGCCGAGGTGGCCGGCCGATGCGTGGAGGTCGACCATGCGCGCATCGGCGCCGAGCACGTCGTGCAGCATGGCCTTCGCCATCGCTTCGGCCCGCGCGCGATCGACGATGCCGAACCGCGTGGGTTCGCGACCGAGGACGAGGTTCTCGGCGACGGTGAGCTCGGGGATCAGCGCGAGCTCCTGATGAACCACCGCGATGCCGGCGCGCCGCGCGTCGCGCGTGGAGCGGAACGCCTGTACCGCACCGCTCACGCGGACCTCGCCGGTGAAGCTGCCCGACGCGTAGACGCCGCCCAGGATCTTGATCAGCGTGGACTTGCCGGCGCCGTTCTCGCCGACGAGCCCGAGCACCTCGCCCGGCTCGATCGCGAGCGAAACGTCATGCAGTGCGCGCACGCCCGGGAACTGCTTGCCGATTCCCCGGAGCTCGATCACGCGGCCCTCCGGCGGCGCAGGATGATCGCGCCGACCACGAGCAGCAGCGCGCCGCTGCTCGTCGAGCCGGGGCCGCCACTGCACGCGCACGCGAACCCGGTGCGCGGATCGCCTTCGCCGCCACCGCCGCCGCCACCCGTGCCGCCATCGGGGTACATGCCCGGATCGAACTCGCCACAATCGGAGTGCTCGAACGCGTTCGCGCGATCGAGGAGCGTCATCTGATATGCCCCGGCGCCGTAGCCGACCATCGGGATGCTCCCGGAGTACGCGCCGATCTGGCCGCTCGAGGTGCGCGTGTTGTACAGCTCGGGCAGCAGGTCGTTGTTGACCGAGGCCTGCGCGGTGACCCAGCCGAGCAACTGGTCGGCCTTGTCGGCCTTGTCGGCGCGGCGGAATGCGGCCGAGGCGCGCAGATCGATCAGGATCCACTCGTCGGTGTCGTACTGGTCCTGCGAGCCCTCGAGGCGCTTGTAGCCGCCCGCAGGCGTGACGAGATATGACATCGCATCGAGCGTGGCGCGCGCGACCGGATCGTTCGCGCCGACGAGGTCCCACGTGATCGCCTCGACCGTGGAGCCGTCGCGATAGTTCGTGCCCTGCGCGAGCCGCTCGAGCGATCCGGCGAGCACCTTCGAGCTATCGATGAACGCGCTCGGGATCGTGGCCTTCGCCTTCTCGGCGAAGCCACGATATCGCTCGACGTCCTCCATGCGGCCGGCGCGGCGCGCCATCGACGCCATGTCGCACAGACCGCGGGCGGCGGTGGCGGTGGTGTAGAGGAAGTGCTGCCGGTTTCCGTGGTGGACCTCCCAGATCGAGGAGTCCGCCATCGCCATGCCCGCGCTCTCGAGGTTCTTGACCAGCGGCTCCGCGACGCCCTCGCGGATCGCGTCGTAGACCGTGTCGCCCTTCTTCGTGGTCTCCGACAGCCACGCGGTGTCATTACTCGCGTCGAGATACTGGCGCGCGGCCCACATGAACAGGCCCCAGCCATC
>JBBRED010000246.1:0-12738 GCA_038203335.1 Haliangiales bacterium
CGCCATCTTCTCGCCGCTGCCGACGAGCTCGGGGAACCGGCTCTCGACGTCCGACGTCAGGGCCGCGGTGATCGCATCGGACTTGCGGCGGCCGCGCCGCGTGGCGCACAGCTCGAGCGCGCGCTCGATCTTGAGGCGCACGACCTCGGGCTGGATCGGCTTCGTGATGAAGTCGAACGCGCCGAGCTTCATCGCCTCGACCGCGGTCTCCACCGTGCCGAAGCCGGTGATGATCATGATCGGGACGTCGGGATCGAGGGCGCTGATGCCCCTCAGCACGTCGACGCCGGTGCCGCCCTCCATCTTGAGGTCGGTGATCACGAAGTCGGCGCGCTTCTGCTTGAACGCGGCAAGGCCGGCGCTCCCGCTCGAGGCGATCAGCACGGTGTGGCCGAGCTTCTTGGCCACGTGCGCGAGACCTTCGCGAACGGTCTCGTTGTCGTCGACGACCAGGATCACCGCCATCGCGATCTTGGTAACACGAAAGGCGTTAGGGCTGCGCGCTCTCGAACACGCGGAACCGGCGCTCGAGCTCCCACTGCAAGGTCGCGCGCTCGCTCGTGTCGAGGAACTGCTGGCAGCCGGCGTTCGGGGCTTCGCCCACGCCCATCGTTTCGGTCGAGACGCACGGCGTGACCGGCTTGGCCTGCGCCACGTTCGTCCACAGGCTCGCGCCGGGGAGAAACGAATGCTCGATGCTGTCGCGGGTGATCGTCTTCAGCTGGCGGTACGTGAGCGCTTGCTCGGTCGCCGCGCGCGCGTACTCGATCGCGAGGCTGGTGCGCGAGACGCCCTGGTCATCGGTGGAGAGCACCACGGGCACGCCGGCCGCCATGTAGGCGTGGAGCGGGTGCGCCGCGCCCTTGACCTCGAGGATCTGGTCGTTGCTCGACAGGCAGATCTCCACGGCCACGCCATCGGTCGCCATCTTCGTCATCAATGCGGCGCTGTCGGTCTCGCTCGCGATGTCCACGCCGTGACCGATGCGCTCGGTCTTCGCGACCTCGACCGCCGCCTTCACGTGGAACGTGTTGTGGATGCTCCCCGTGGGCAGGTACTTCGGCACCACCTCGCCGGCGTGCAGCGTGATGTGCAGCGGGCTCAGGTTGGTCGCCGTGTACTTGGTGCGGAGGAACGCGATCATCTGCATGTGCAGGTCGTAGTTGTTGAGCGACGTGGTGTCGTCCTCGGGGGAGGACAGGTTCGCGCCGACGATGTTCGGGTTCTTGGCCGCCATCTCGAACGCGCTGACGAGCTGGCCGAACACGGTGTCGAGCGCGCCGGTGCGCGCGATCTGCGCGATGAACCGGACCTTGACGTCGCACGCGGCCGGCGAGGACTGGTCATCGCACCCGAGGATCGCGCGGTAGCTCGCCGCGGCACTCGCCACGACCGCGACATCGGCGTTGAGCTGGGCCGTGAACGTCGGGCTCGCCTTGAGCTGGTCGTAGAACTGCTGCAGCGTGGCGACCGTCACCGGCTGCGACCACGTGGACGCGGCGAGCGAACCGAGGTTCTTGCCGAGGTTGAACATCGTCTCGATGTAGAGCTGGTTCTCGTCCGCGGCGCGCGAGAGCACGTCGGCGATCGCGTCGTCGCGGTGCGCGCCGGCGACCGCGCCGTACTTGCCGAACGTGGAGAAGAAGTGATCGTGGCCGCTGCTCGTGGGGGTCGCGACGAAGTCCTTCATCGACCACGCGCGCACGATCGCATCGTAGAACGCGCCCATCGTGGGCGTCGGCATCGTGCTCGCGGAGCACTGGTTCGCGTACACGCTCGCGTACGTCGTCGAGTTGATGCAGTCGCCGTCGGTCTTCGCCCAGTCGAGAAACGTCTCGGCGTAGACCGCGCCGGTCAGGTGCTGATGGAGGTCGCCGCCCTTCGGCATCGCCTTCAGGAACGCGCCGAGGTCGGTCGGGTTGCCCTTCACGGAATCGAAGTGGTCGGACGCGTGGCCCTCCCAGGTCGCGGCACACTCGGCGGGCGTGCCGCTCTCGCAGGTCGGCGTGGTCGGTGCGTCCGGGGTCACGCCGGCGTCGGGCTGGTCCGGCTGGTCATCGCCTCCGTGGCAGGCGGTGAGGGCGACGACGAGCAGCGCGTAGCGAACCATGGCGCACCCTACACAATTCAGGCGGGCAGAACGATCGCAAACGTCGTCTCGCCGTCGGCGCTGCTGAGGTCGACGGTGCCCCCGTGGTCGAGTGCGATCTCCCGCACGAACGCGAGGCCTAACCCCGTGCCCTTCTCGCGGGTCGTATAGAACGGCTCGAACAGCTTTCCGGAGGTCTCCGGCGAGATCTCCTTGCCGCGGTTCCAGACGGCGAGCTCGACGCCGGTCTCGACCGCCCGCGCCGACAGCCGGACCGCGTCCTTGCCGGTCTTGCCGGCGGCGGTGGCGGCCTGGACGGCGTTCTTCGCGAGGTTTATCAGCGCACGGCGGAGCTGGGCGCGGTCGGCGCGCACGGTCTCGAGCGAGGATGGGGTGACGGCGATCGCGATGTCGTCGCTGCTCGCGAGCTCCGCGACCTCGGACAGGAGCGAGCTGACCTCGACCGTCGCCAGCTCGGGCCGCGGGCGCCGCGCGAACTCGAGGAACTCGTTGACCACGCGCTCGAGGTAGCCCAGCTCCTTGCGGATGCGATCGACGTGGCCACGCCGCTCGTCGCCCTCCGGCAGCTCGTCCTGGAGGATGCCGGCGAACAGGGTCATGCCCGCGAGCGGATTACGGACCTCGTGCGCGATGCCGGCGAGCATCTGCTGCATGCGGGCGTCGCGCTCGGCGAGCTGGATGCGCATGCGATCCATGGTCTCGGCGAGCACGCCGAGCTCGTCGCGCGAGCGGACCCTGACGGGCTCGCGCAGCTCGCCAGAGCCGATCCGCTCGGCGGCCGCGGCGAGGCGCCGGATATTGCGCGTGATGAGGAGCGTGGCGATCACGGCGGCGAAGATGCTCACGAGCGCGAGGCCACCGCCCCACAGGACGAGGCGATCGCGCAGCGCGGCGAGGCGCGTGAAGTACGACGCGGGTGCCTGCGCGCCGATCGCGAGCACGATCTCCGATGCGGGATCGGCCTCGGCGCGCATCGCGGCGTAGCCGGCCTTGTAGGTCACGCCGTCGGTGCCCTCGAACGTGACGCTGCGCGCGGTGCTGCCGCGCTCGAACACGCGCGCCAGCTCGGTGCGATCGAGCTCCGTACGGAAGTAGTGGGTGCCGATCGGCACGCCCTTCTCGGTGTCCGCGCGCGAGTTGAAGTCCTTGTCGAACACGTAGAGCTGCGCGCCCGTCGCGTTCGCCATGGCCTCGAGCTTCCCGACGTAGCCCTGGTACGTCGGCTCGCCTTCGTCTCCGGGCGCCAGGCCCGCGAGGTACTTGCCACGCAGTTGACTCGCGGCGGAGGCGGCGATCGCCTCCAGGCGGCGTCCCAGCTCCTCGTCGAGGTCGTGACGGCTGACCTGGTACGCCACGAACGCGAACAGCGTGAACAGCGCCAGCACCGGCACCACGAGCGCCAGCAGCAGCTTGACGAGGATCGTCACGCGGAAGCGCACGCCCGGAGCGTACGCCGAAAATGCGAAGCGCCGCGACATGCGCGGCGCCAGCACCGGACTCTGTAGAGTCTGTTCCGATCAGCGCTTGCTGAACTGGAACCGAGCGCGCGCGGCCTTCTGGCCGTACTTCTTGCGCTCCTTCTTGCGGGGGTCACGGGTGACATACCCGGCCGCCTTGAGCTTCGGACGCAGCTCGCTGTCGATCTTCATCAGCGCGCGCGTGATGCCGTGGCGAATCGCGCCGGCCTGCGACGAGATGCCGCCGCCGCGAACGGTGGCTTCGACGTTGTACTGCGTGAGGAGGTTCACTTCCTCGAGGCCCTGACGGATCACCATGCGGGCGGTCGGGCGCGAGAAGTAATCCTCGTCGTTGCGGTCGTTGATGACGATCTTGCCGTCACCGGCGAAGAGCCACACGCGAGCGATCGCGGTCTTACGGCGTCCCGTTGCATACGTCTTCTGCATCGACATCGTCCTTAGTTCCTGGAGCTCGTCATCGTGTCGGTGAGCGAGAGCACGCGCGGCTGCTGTGCCTGGTGCTCGTGCTCGGCGGTCTTGTAGAGCTTGAGCTTCTTGATGATGCGGCGGCCCAGCGGGCCCTTCGGCATCATGCCCCACACGGCTTCGCGGATCGCGCGCTCGGGGTCCGTCTTGATGACGTCCTTCGCCGTGCGCGTCTTGATCCCGCCGGGGAACAGCGTGTGGTGGATGTACAGCTTCTTGTCGGGCTTGTTGCCCGTCAGCCGAATTCCGCCGACGTTGAGGACGATCACGAAGTCCCCCATGTCGACGTTCGGGGTGTACGTGGCTTTGTGCTTGCCGCGGAGCACCAGGGCGATTCGCGATGCGAGGCGGCCCAGCGTGTGGCCGGTCGCGTCGATCACGAACCACTCGCGGGATGCCTCGCCGGCTTCTTTGGTGAGCCAGGAGCTCTTTTGCGTCGTTTGCATGGGCGTTGCTCGGAAGGGTGGATCAACTACAAGGTTGCGAAACACCTGTCAAGGCGAGCCTCGCAGGACGCGCACCATATAGAGGTACACGCCGCTCGGCAAGCCCCACTGGGAATTCGTTCAGTGTCACTGGGACGTGATACGAACGGGTTGTGAGAGTTGGTTTCATCCTCAAGCCCGACAAGACCGAGGCCGGCGTGCTCCTGGAAGAGCTCGTTCCATGGCTCCGAGATCAGGGCCATGTGCCCGTGGTTACCACGGAAGATCAGATCAACCCGACCGGCGCCGAGGTCGTGCCCGAGCTCGAGATGGGCACCTCGATCGACCTCGCCGTCGCCCTCGGCGGCGATGGCACGATGTTGCGTGCTGCGCGCCTGGTGTCGGATCACGGGCGCCCGGTGCTCGGGGTGAACCTCGGCCAGCTCGGATTTCTCGCCGGGTTCGCACCGGCTGAGGCCAAGGCCGGGCTGACCGCGGCGCTCGCCGGCAAGCTCACGCAGACCAAGCGCATGCGCCTCGCGGTCACGTTCAAGCGCGCCGGCGCCGAGCCCGTCGTGCGGTACGCGCTGAACGATGCGGTGCTTCATCAGGGCGCGATGGCGCGCCTCGTCGAGATCGATGCGTTCGTCGACGACGAATTCGTCGCGTCGTATCGCGCGGACGGCCTGATCGTCGCCACGCCAACGGGATCCACGGCGTACAACATGGCCGCCGGTGGACCGATCGTCGTGCCCGGTGGTCACGGAAGTCGTGGCCTCGCGGCGATGATGCTCACGCCGATCTGCGCGCACGCGCTGACCAACCGTCCGCTGGTGATCGGCGCGAACGCCATCATCCGGCTGCAGCTCGGCGCGGATGTGCGGGGTGTGCTGATCACCGTCGACGCGCAGTGGGGCCACTCGTTCCTCGCCGGGGACATCGTCGAGATGACGGCCGCGAAGGAGCCGCTCCTGATGTACGCCGGCGACAAGAGCTTCTTCGATGTCATGCGCGACAAGCTCCACTGGGGCGCTCGCAATGATCGCGGTGCGAAGGGCGGGGCCTGATCGGCCGTCGCTTGTCTCTGTAGGTCTGGTTCTCTCGTTCGTCTGGTTCGTCGCCAGCGCGGTTCATTCGCGCGCGCGTTCGCTCGTCTCGGGTTCATCCAGGTTTCGTCCAGCGTTTCGTCCGGAGGTGCGTGATGTCTTCTCGTCTGTTCGGTTCGTGTTTTCCCCATGGAGGTCGCTGATGCTTCGCCATCTGCGCGTGACCAACTTCGCGATCCTCTCGGACGTGGAGATCGAGCTCGGACCGGGCATGAACGTGCTCACGGGCGAGACCGGCGCCGGCAAGTCGCTGATCGTCGAGGCGGTGAATCTGCTCCGTGGCGGTCGCGCCTCGGCGGATATCCCGCGCCACGGCGCCGACGAGGCCGTCGTCGAGGCGATCGTGGACGTGCCCGAGGATCTGCGCGCCCACGTGGTCGCCGTGATCGAGGGCGCCGGGCTTCCGCTCGGGGACAACGACGAGGTGTTCATTCGCCGCGTGATCCAGCGCGGAGGCCGCAGCCGCACGTACGTCAACGGTGCGCTGACCACCGCGGCGCGGCTCGCCGAGCTCGGTGGCCTGCTCATCGATCTCTCCGGCCAGCACCAGCATCAGGGCCTGGTCGATGCAGCGCGGCACCTCGATCTGCTCGATGCCTTCGCCGTCACGAGCGGCGGCGCGCAAGCGCTGGTCGCCACGATGAGCGCGGCGTGGATCGAGCTGAAGCGCTGCAGCGACGAGATCGCCGTGCTCGGCGGTGACGAGCGTCAGCGCGAGGCGCGCGTCGACTACCTCACGTTCCAGCTCGAGGAGCTCGACGCGGCCGCGCTTCTCCCTGGCGAGGACGTCTCGCTCGAGCTCGAGCGCGTGCGGCTCGCGTCGGTGGATCTGCTCCAGGGCGCGGCCCGCGGCGCCGAGGAGATCCTCTACGGCGCGGATGACTCCGCGCGCGATCGGATCGCCGCCGCCACCCGCGAGATCGAACGCGCGCTAAAAACGGACGTCACGCTCGAGCCCGTCGCGCGTCAGCTCGGCGAGATCGAGACCCTGATCGACGATGCCGCCGATCAGCTCCGCACCTACGCCGACAAGCTGGAGGGCGATCCGGAACGCCTCTCCACCCTCGACGAGCGGATCGCGCTGATCCGCCGCCTCACGCGAAAGCACGCCGGCACGCTCGATCAGGTGATCGCGAAGGCCGCCGAGCTGCGCACCGAGCTCGACTCGCTGACCGGGCGCGACGCACGCATCGTCGAGCTCGCCGCAGCGCGCACGCGCGCCGAGGGCGCGGCGATCTCCGCCGCCGCGGCGCTCACCTCGTCGCGCAAGAAGGCCGCGCGCAAGCTCGAGAAAGAAGTCGGCGCCGCGCTGACCGAGCTCGGCATGGGCTCCGCGCGCCTCACCGTCGTGATCGAGGAGCGCGGGCTCGGGCCCACCGGAGCCGATCGTGTCGAGCTGATGCTCGCCTCGAACAAGGGCGAGGACACGCGCCCGCTCACCAAGGTCGCCTCGGGCGGCGAGCTCTCGCGCATCATGCTCGCGCTCAAGCTCTCGCTCCGCCGCGCCGACGAAGTCGCGACCTACGTGTTCGATGAGGTCGACACCGGCATCGGCGGCGCCACGGCTCAGGTCGTGGCGTCGCAGATCCGCGCGGTCGCATCGCTCGAGACCGGCCGCCAGGTCCTCTGCGTCACCCACCTGCCGCAGATCGCCGCCTACGCGGACCATCACTTCCACGTCGAGAAGTCCGAGGTCGGCGGCCGAACCGAGACCCACGTCCGCCGCCTCACCGCCGCCGCCCGCAAGGACGAGCTCGCGCGCATGCTCGGGGGCCACGCCACGTCCAAGGCCAAGGCCCACGCGGCCGAGCTCCTGGCCGAGGCCTCGCGCTCGGCGGCCGTCCCCGCGTCCACCAAGAAGTCTACGGCCCGGGCGTAGGTCCAGCGATGAGGTCACCATCCAACCCGACGCGAGGCCGTCCTGGTCGGTCGCGGCAGGCTGCGCGCCCGATGACGGACGGTTCACGTACACGACGAGCGTCGTCGCCAACGGCCCGCACGCCCGATCGATGTCGTTCTCCACGAGCGCCGCTGACCGGCGCTTCTCTCGACTTCTCTGGATTCGGCGGCGTGGTGTGCGTTGGCACCGAGGACTCCCATGATGACCGTGCAGACTGAACCACGTGAACCACTGACCAAGCCCACGTTCGAGATCGACGGGGCGCGCTGCACCAGTCTCGACGCGTTCTACGCCGAGCTCGATCGCAGCCTTCATCTCGCCGACTGGGGCCACAACCTCGACGCTTTCAACGACATCCTCCGCGGCGGCTTCGGAACGCCTGCCGGCGGCTTCGTGCTTCGCTGGACCAACGCTCGCTCGGCGCGCACGAACCTCGGCTACCCGGCCACCGTCGCTCACCTCGAGGCGAAGGTCCGGCGGTGTCACCCGACCAACGTCGCCGCGGTTCAGGCGGACCTCGAGGCCGCGCGTCGCAACGAGGGCCAGACCCTGTTCGAGATCCTGCTCGATATCCTCGTCGTTCACGGTCCGACCGGAGCCGAGCAGGACGACGGCATCGACGTCGAGCTATCGTGGTGACTCGCCCACGTCGATCAGCTCGGCACGATCTCCAGCGTCCTGCCCGACAACCCGGCATGGAGCCGGCCGCCGTTCGGCAACGACGCCCGTGAACGCCGTGCTCGTCCTCGTGATCGTGCTCGTCGTCGCCACTCCTTGGCTCCTCCCGATCCCCGTGCCTGCTGCTACGGTGGCCCATGGCCCGGTGGCTCTGCTTCCACGAGACCGATCGCAGCACCGGCGGCTCGACCAGCGATCGCGAGCGAAAGATCCGCTGCCCGAAATGCGCCTGGCAACCGGGAAAGCACGACCGCTGGCAATGCGTCTGCGGCCACACGTGGAACACCTTCGATACGCGCGGCATCTGCCCCGCATGCGACGCTGCCTGGCGTGACACCCAGTGTCTCAAGTGCCACGTGATGTCGCTGCACGAGAGCTGGTACGGTGACCCGTCGTGACCTCGATCGTCGCTCTTTGTGACTTCGTCTCCGCGAAGACGCCGTGGACCTTCACGGCCTCGAAGGCGGATCCAGACGAGCACCGCGGCGCGGGTGATCGTCCCCGGGAGATGATCCGCGCGAGCAGAGTCCAATCTCGACGGCGAGCCGATACGCGATGAATCAATCGCCCGAGCTCGGACGATCTCTCGACCCGCCCGAGTGACGCTCGACAACAACGCGTCCGAGCGACCACTCCGACGTGTCGCGCTGGCCGCAAGAAGCCCTAATCGCAATGCCGATCGGTTAGCGGCAAGCGTCTGACGTTGCTCCGGAATTCCGGCTGTTGTCCGGAAGTCTTGGTTCGGTCGATCTGGCCGATCAGGATGCAGCAATGGTGCGTGGTGCTGATCGCGTTCTTGTTCCACCGAGCGGCGAGCTCCTCCCGAAGTTCGTAGCCAGTCTCGACCCCGATTGGATCGAGGAGGCGCTCGCAGCGACCGGGACGGCGACGATTCGTCGACGACGACTGCCGGCCGAGCACGTGGTCTGGCTGGTGATCGGCATGTGTTTGTTCCGCGACCTGTCGATGCGTGAGCTCGTCGCTACCCTCGACCTGGCGCTGCCAGGGAGCCAGGGTGTCCGCGTCGCGCCGAGCTCCATCGTCCAAGCGCGAGAGAGGCTGGGCGACGAGCCATTGCGGTGGCTGTTCGAGCGCACTGCGGCCGCATGGGCCCATGCCAGCGCGAGGACTCATGCCTGGCGCGGGCTTGCGCTCTACGGCGCCGACGGGACGACCATGCGGGTGCCCGACTCGACCCAGAATCGCGACCACTTTGGCGGCCAGACGACGCGATGGAACAGCACGAGCGGATACCCGCTTGCCCGGATGGTCACTGTCATGGCGCTTCGTTCGCACATTCTGGCTGGGGCTCGCTTCGGACCGTACGAGGTCTCAGAGACCGTACTTGCTCAAGATCTGTGGTCGTTGATTCCCGACCACGCGCTCACGATCGTCGACCGTGGCTTTCTTTCCGCGCGCATCCTGATCGGGCTCCAGCGCGGCGGGAGCCAGCGCCATTGGCTGACACGCGCGCGATCAAATTTGGCCTGCACACGTATCAAGCGGTTCTCGTTGGGAGACGACCTGGTCGAGCTGACCGTCTCGGGCGAAGCCCGCCGCAAAGACCCATCCATGCCGGCCACGTGGCAGATGCGCGCCATCCGCTACAAGCGACTCGGTTTCAAGCCCCAGATTCTGCTCACGTCCCTCGTCGATCCGAAGCTCTATCCTGCCGACGAGATCGTGGCGCTCTATCACGAGCGTTGGGAGATCGAGCTTGGCTACAACGAAGTCAAGCGAGTGATGCTTCGGCGCGAGGAATCGACACGCAGTAAGAGCCCCAAGGGAGCGGCCCAGGAGCTTTGGGGACTCGCGCTCGCATACAACCTCATTCGTTTCGAGTGCGAGTGCGAGCGCGTCGCAGCCGAGGCCGGGGTGCTACCGACGAGAATAAGCTTGGTCGCAGCGCTCAGCTTCATCGAGACCGCGCTGCGTATGTGGGGCACGGACTCCGCTGGCAAGTGGCCAGCCCGCCTCGTGCACTTGCGCGAGGACATCGGGCATTTCGTGCTGCCCGAACGGCGCCGGCGCAGTTATCCGCGTGCCGTGAAGATCAAGATGAGCAACTACGAACGGAAGCGCCCCCACGAAATCCTCGTCGAGGAAGCGCACTAAGTGACCGGCATTGGCCCTAATCGGCCCCAATCGTCCGCGGGAACGTCGAGCGCGACGCTCGACGGACGACGTCGAGGCATCGATCACCGGATCGTCGTCGACGGCGGCGAGCCCAGAGCGGGCGTTCCTTGCTTGGACCAGCGATGCTTCGCGACCGGATGGGGCGTCCAGACCCGCCCGATCGCGTGTCATCGAGCTCGCGCCGCTTGTGAACAGTGCGGCTCGCGTTTCCGCGGGAACGTCAATCGATCGAGCCGCTCGACGGACGACGTCGAGGCATCGATCACCGGATCGTCGTCAACGGCGGCGAGCCCAGAGCGGGCGTTCCTTGCTTGGACCAGCGATGCTTCGCGATCGGATGGGGCGTCCAGACCCGCCCGATCGCGTGTCGTCGAGTTCGCGCCGCTTGTGAACAGTGCGGCTCGCGTCTCCGCGGGAACGTCAATCGATCGAGCCGCTCGACGGACGACGTCGAGGCATCGAACACCGGATCGTCGGGCGACGGCGGCGAGCCCAGAGCGGGCGTTCCTTGCTTGGACCAGCGATGCTTCGCGACCGGATGGGGTGAGCTTGATCCCGCCCGATCGGGTGTCATCGAGCTCGCGCCGCTTGTGAACAGTGCGGCTCGCGTCTCCGCGGGAACGTCAATCGATCGAGCCGCTCGACGGACGACGTCGAGGCATCATCGATCGCCCGATCGGCGGGCGACGGCGGCGAGCCCAGAGCGGGCGTTCCTTGCTTGGGCCAGCGATGCTTCGCGACCGGATGGGGTGAGCTTGATCCCGCCCGATCGCGTGTCGTCGAGCTCGCGCCTGCGGCGCGCGTCTCCGCGGGAACGTCAATCGAGACGATCGACACGTACCAGGTCATCGATCACCCAGTCGTAGTTGATCCGCCCGCCGTCCCACAGCGGGGTGTTGGTGCCGGGCGTGATGACGAGTGGTGCATTGAGACGGAACAGGTCGGTCATGCCCGCCGATGCGGGCCGCGGCGGTGTGTCCGTGATAGCGTGACCGTTCGGGTCGTAGAACCGCGGGTTCTGGTGGTCGTCGAGGTCGACGCGATAGCCGTACTCGTGGACGAACCGGTGATGGAACGTGCACAGGAGCAGCATGTTCTCGAGCGAGGTCGCGCCGCCGTCGGCCCAGTGGACGGCGTGATGGCCGTCGAGGAACACGCGGCTGCAGCAGCCGGGAAACCGGCAGGTTTGATCGCGTCGGAGGAGTGCACGTTTCATCGACGCCGGAATCGTGCGCGTCTTGCGCCCGACCGTGAGCGGATTCCCGTCGGAATCCTCGATCATCATGGCGACGCCGCAGTCGCACGCGAGCCGACGCACAGTCTCGAACGAGAGGCAGCCCCCATCCGAGGCAACGGCGACCTGAGGTGCATCCGGGTTTGATCGATCGAGGACATCGGCCGCGACGGTGACGACCAGCTCGATCGGCGAGCGCTCTGGGCGATTGCCGCGCAGGATGGCCTCTGCGATCTCGACGAGCGCATCTGCCCGGCAGAACCGCGGGCCGTCCGGCGCCACCGCCGAACGACGGGCGGTGCGCGCCGATGAGCTCGCGGTGTTCGCGGTGTTCGCGGTGTTCGCGGTGTTCGCGGTGCTCGCGGTGTTCTCGGGGCTCGCGGTGTTCTCGGGGCTCGCGGTGTTCTCGGGGCTCGCGGTGCTCGCGGTGTTCGCGGGGCTCGCGGTGTTCTCGGGGCTCGCGGTGTTCTCGGTGTTCGCGGTGTTCGCGGTGTTCGCGGTGTTCGCGGTGTTCGCGGTGTTCGGCGCCTGGGCCTTGGCCCGTTGCGTTCGCTCGGTCGCCACGCGCGTCAGCGCCTCCCACACGGCGGCGGCCTCCTCGGCATGGAGCACCGCCTCGATCTTCACCATGCCGTCATCGAGGTCGCGTCGCGACACTCGTCGGAGCGCGGCATCGTCGTCGACGGTCGGTCGGGTCACGCGGAGCACCGCCGCGTACTTGCGACAGATGCGCTCGAGCTGGCCGCCGGTGGTGTACCTCGCGTCCTCGAGGAGAAGCGCCTCGTTCTCGGCGGTCGCGACACGCGTCAGCGCCCGCACCTTGCAGTACGAGAGCTCACCGCTGCGAAGCGCTGCGTCGACCGCCGGCAGGGTGCCGAGGCGCTTGGCGACGCGCACGTGCTCGCGAGCGGTACCGACGCTCCATCCGAGCCGCCACGACAGCCAGGCCGCGCAGTTGCGTGCGCCTTGCGCGTACCAACCGCCGATTCGATCGAACTCGCGCAGGTCGGTGAGCAGGCGGTGGGTGGCGGCGTCGAGGTGGGCGGCGTGCTGAGCGATCTGTTCGCCGAGCGCGGCTTTCTCCTCGGGCGAGGGCTGAGACTCCGGCGGTGATTGGATGTGATGCTCGCGCTCCATCTACGATCTGTAGCAGCGAGGTGTGACATCGAAATCGGAATTCCTCGTCGGAGATGGGCGGCGTGTTGG
>JBBRED010000247.1:0-12708 GCA_038203335.1 Haliangiales bacterium
GTCGATACCACGCTCGCTCCGCTCTACCCGATCTTCGCCAAGGACTTCGCGCAGGACTGGCCGTTCGTCCTCGTGAAGAGCGGCTCGAAGTACTTCACGAAGGGCAAGGCCACGCTCGGCGTCGTCGCCTGCGCGAGCGACCCCACGGCGCTGGCGATCGTCGCGCGTGCGCGCGCCCTCGGACGCGACGCGGACTCGTTCGCACGGCCGGCGCAGCTCGCCGAGCTCAGCGCGGGCCTCGGCGATCTCGTGCCCCGGATGGCCGCGATCAGCGCGCACACGATCCAGCTCGCGACCGCCCTGCGAGCTGCGCTGCGGGCTCGCGGCCACGAGATCACGATGTACGCGATCTCGAAGGAGCAAGTCGCCGACGGCCTGGCGACCGGCATGCTCTCGTTCTACCTGCCGCCGGCCCCCACGACCCACGCGGATCTCGTCGACGAGTTCGTCGCGTACTTGCTCGCGCATGCACCGGCGCTGGTCAAGAGCCGCGTCAGCTACGGCCAGTCCACCGGCGGCGGCAAGCCGGACTACTTCTACGTGATCAACCCCGAGGAGTCGACGCAAGGCGCGCTGTCGGCCGAGGTGAAGAACGCGCAGAAGCACGACAACGTGCAGATCTGCCGGATCAGCGTTCCCGAGCACGCCGACGTCGACGGCCTGATCGCCGCGATGACCGGCTTCTTCGCGCTCAAGTACACGCGGGTGTAGAAATCGCGACGGGCGCCGGCGCTCGTCGGCGCACGCTTCGCTCTGTCGTCTCTCCAGGCTCGAGCTCGCCTCCGGCGCGGCCTCGTAGATCGGCAACGGTATCGGTGGTGCCGCGTTCCGCAGCATCCGCTGACGACACGCAAGCGATACCTACGGTCGAGCTCCTCGCGTCGCGCGGCCTCTCGTCTCAGCTCTCGGTGACGGCGAGGATATCCGTGGCGTTCCAGTGCCGCGCCTCGTCGGCGAGCCCGCGCAGTAACGCATCGAAGGTCTCGACGGAGGAGGGGGTCGCAGTCTCGCGCCACGCACTCGACAACGCGAGGCGGCCGCGTAGCGCGGCGGTGAACACGTCGATCCACGTGGGAGGGCTGAACGTGAAGTTCAACGCGAGCGCATCGGTCGTCGCGTGCGTGGCGTGCCACGTGCCGCGGGGGACGAACAGGAACGAGCCGGCCTCGAGGACGATGTCGATGTGCTCCGCCGGCATCTCCTCGGGCATCGGTAGCGTCGCGTAGGACTGGAGCTCCGCATCCACGCTCTGACCCATCGTGTGCCGCGTCATCGGCCGGGTGACGTTCGTGTTCGTCGCCAGCTGCCAGGTCTTGGTCCCGTGCAGCTGCAGCACGAAGTTCACGTTCTGATCGAAGTGCGCCGCGGTGCCCTTGCCCGCGGGAGTCGCGTAGACGAGGCACCGCTGTTGCGTCAGCGCGGACAGCCCGATGTCGACGCGGATCGCATCGAGCCACGGCACGAGCTGCGGTGCGTGCTGCTGCACTTCGTTGAACAACAGGCCCATGCCGCTCGCGAACAGCTTGCGCGCATCGTGAGCTGACGCCGAGATCGCGTTGGACTCGTCGGCGACGTCGGGCAGGTGGACTTCGACCTGGTCGGGCCACGATCCGAGAAGGACGTCGAGCGACGAAAGCAGCGAGACGTCGAACAGGTCGACGAGCGAATCGCAGACGCCATGCACCACGAAGGGCTCGTGCCGCCGAACGCTCCCGAGCAACCGTGTGACCGACTCCGAACCGATGAGCGCGTCGAGGCCAGGCTTCATGTCCACCGAGGGTGCCACGCTTGCGACGTCGCTTGTCCACCACGACCGTGCGCCGTTCGTGCTCGTTGATGAGAGCGCAGGCGCGTCCGGCGCTCCGCCGCTCGGCCCGGGTGTCGTGCAGGCGAGCTTCGTCCGCCGCACCCGCGCGCAACGTCGCGTACGGAGAGCGGGTTCTCCTCCCACACGGTCTCCATCACCCTTGGAAGCCCGCGGAGCTGCCAGGGGCAATCGCAGACTCTGGGTGTAGCCCCGATGGGGCGGGACTGGCAAGCTAGGCGCATGCGGCGCACCCCGCTCGCCACCGGCGTATTGCTCGCTGCATGTGCGGCGGTCGCGTTCGGTGTCAGCACGCCGATCGTGACGTGGGCGGGGCGCGACATCGGGCCGTTGTCCACGGCCGCGCTTCTGTACGCGGGTGCCGCCCTGACCGCAGCGTCGCTTCGGCTGTTCGTGAGCCGCGGCGAGGCGAAGGTGCGCCGCGCCGATGCTCTACGGCTCATCGGGATCGCGGTCGCGGGTGGGGCCATCGCACCGACGCTGCTCGCATGGGGACTTCAGCGTGCAGGCGCGACGACCGGGGCGTTGCTGCTGAACCTCGAAGCGGTGTTCACCGTGTTGCTCGCACGGGCCTTCTATCGGGAGCCGATCGGCAAGCGCGTCGCGATCGCGGTCGCGTGCATGGCCGCCGGTGGCGCAGCGCTCACCTTCGACTCGTCATCGTCCGGTGCCTTCGGAACACTGGGCGTGCTCGCCGTGGCTGGCGCAACGATCGCGTGGGCGCTCGACAACACCTGGACTCGGCCGCTCGCCGAGCGTGATCCGTTCCAGGTCATCCTGATCAAGGGCGGGCTCGGTGCAAGCCTGACGGCGACCGTCGCGCTCGTGCGTGGCGAGCCGCTACCGCCACTCGGTCACGCTGCGGCGCTGGTCGCGTGCGGTGCGACCGGGTACGGCGCGAGCTTGTATCTTTATCTGCTCGCCCAACGGCGCATCGGCGCTGGTCGCACCGGATCGGTGTTCGCGCTCGCGCCGTTCATCGGCGCCGCGATCGCCTGGTCGCTCGGCGATCGGAGCGCGGGGCCGCTCGCCTTCGCCGCTGCGGGCTTGTTCGGGCTCGGCGTGTACCTTCACATCACCGAACGTCACGGACACCATCACACGCACGAGCCGACCGAGCACGAGCACATGCACCGGCACGACGACGAGCACCACACGCACGCGCACGATCCGCCGTTCGAAGGAGAGCACTCGCATATCCATCGCCACGAACCGATGGAGCACGAGCACGAGCACGCGCCGGACATTCATCACGGCCACGGCCACTGACCGCCGTGGGCCTGGCCACCAGCGCGGCGGTCGGGGCTGCGGGCGGTGACAACACGGGCTCGCGCCCGGTGGCCTACTCGGGCAGCGTCCCGTGCTGGGTCACGGGATGGCCTGTGATCGCCCTGTGGCCCGGATCGTCACGAGAGCCTCGTGCTAGCGTCGGACGGTCAACGTGTCGAACGATGTGAACGGAGCTGGCTCCTCTTCGGACGCTTTTCTGACCGGCGGCGGCGACACCGGAGCCCTGATGCGGTCGATCGAGTGGTCGAAGACGCCCGTGGGACCGGTGGCCACATGGCCGCAGAGCCTCCGCACGGCGGTGAGCATCCTGATGGAGTCACGGTTCCCGATGTACATCGCGTGGGGGCCCGACTACACGCAGTTCTACAACGATGGGTATCGACCGATCCTTGGATCGACAAAGCATCCGGCGGCGATGGGGTTGTCTGCGAGTGAGACGTTCTCCGAGAGCTGGCACATCATCGGCCCGATGTTCGAAGGCGTGATGGCCGGTACGGCGGTCGGCGCGGAAGACTGGATGCTTCCGCTCGATCGTCACGGGTATCTCGAAGAGTGCTACTTCACCTTCTCGTACTCGCCGATTCGCGCGGAGAACGGGCTCGTCGCGGGCGTGCATGTGACCGTGACGGAGACCACCGCGCGCGTGCTGCACGAGCGCCGCCTTCGCACGATGCGCGACGTCGCTGCGAGCGCCGCGGAGGCGAGGGCCGAGGAGCAGGCATGGGCGGGCGCAACCAACGCGCTGTCGCAGAACGTCGACGATCTGCCGTTCGTCCTGCTCTACGCGCTCGATGCAGAAGGATCGACGGCTTCGCTCGTGGGCAGCACCCTGCCAGCTCCGAGCGCCCTCGCGTCTCCTCGCATCGCGCTCGATGTGGACTCGGGGTGGCCGTTTCGTCCCGTGGCCGCTGACCGTCATCCTCAGTTGATGGATGTGACGAGGTTCGGGGGGGTGATCGGTGCGAAGTGGCCCGAGCCCGTGGTGGCAGCCCTCGTACTTCCGATCGCGCGGGCCGGGCTGCCGGCGCCCTATGGCTTCCTCGTCGTCGGGATCAGCCCGCGGCGCACTCTCGACGAGCAGTATCGCGGCTTCCTGACCCTGCTCGCAGACCATATCGCGACGGCGATCTCCAACTCTCGAACGCTGGCGGAGGAGAAACAGCGATCCGAGGCTCTCGCCGAGGTCGATCGCGCGAAGACCGCATTCTTTTCGAATATCAGCCACGAGTTCCGGACGCCCCTGACGCTGATGCTCGGTCCGCAGGAGGACGCGCTCGAATCGCCGTCGGGATCGTTGCGAGGGGCGGATCTCCAGGCCGTTCACCGGAACACGCTGCGGTTGCTCAAGCTGGTCAACTCGCTCCTGGACTTTGCTCGGGTTCAGGCGGGGCGGGTGACCGCATCCTACGAGCCCGCGGATCTGGCGGCGCTCACATCCGATCTCGCGAGCGCGTTTCGGTCGGCGATCGAACGCGGCGGCGTGCGCTTCGAGGTCGATTGCCCTCCCTTGTCCGAGCCGGTCTTTGTCGATCGCGAGATGTGGGAGAAGATCATTCTCAATCTCCTGTCGAACGCTCTCAAGTTCACGTTCGAAGGCACCATCCGGATCTCGCAGCACCTGATCGGCGACCGGGTCGTCGTCGAAGTACAGGACAGCGGCGTCGGGATCCCCGAACACGAGATGTCGCGGCTCTTCGAGCGCTTCCACCGCGTCGAGGGAGCGAAGTCCCGCACGCACGAAGGCTCCGGGATCGGGCTCGCGCTCGTTCAAGACCTCGTGGCGCTTCACCGTGGCGCGATCGACGTGGTGAGCGTCGTGGACAAGGGGACCACGTTTCGTGTCGCGATCCCGCGCGGCCGAACGCATCTCGATGCATCGCACATCGTGGACGTAGTGAGTCCGCACGACTCGGAGAGCACCGCCAAGCCATTTGTCGTCGAGGCGATGCGCTGGGTGCACACCGATCGGGTCTTGCCACTCGACGCGCACTCGGCGAGCCGGAAGCACGTCGTGATCATCGACGACAACGCCGACATGCGGGAATACCTCGCGCGCCTCTTGGGGCAGCACTGGTCGGTCGAATCGTTTCCTGACGGCCAGAGGGCGCTGGCGGCGGTGGAGCGACATCCACCCGACCTGGTGATCACGGATCTGATGATGCCCACGCTCGATGGCGTCGGTCTGCTCCGCGCGCTGCGTTCGACGGACGCGACGAAGGACGTGCCCGTGATCGCGTTGTCCGCGCGGGCGGGAGAGGAGGCGCGCGTCGAAGGACTCCGTGCGGGCTTCGATGACTACGTCGTCAAACCGTTCTCGGCTCGCGAACTGGTCGTCCGCGTCGAGGCGCTGCTCGCGCGAGCTCAGGTGCGCGCGCTGGCCGAACTGCACACCAAGCGGCTTGCGAACGTATTCGAGAGCGCGCCCGTCGGAATCGCGATCCTCCGGGGTCCCGAGCATCTCTTCGAATTCGCGAACGCCAGCTACAGCGCGCTGGTTGGCCATCGCCGTGTGGCCGGTAAGAACATCCGCCAGGCGTTCCCTGACCTCGCCGGGCAGGGAGTGTACGAGCTCCTCGACGGGGTCTTCACCACCGGCGAGCCGTTCGTCGCGCGATCTCGACGGCTGCTGCTCGCTCGCCCGCAGGACGGTGTCCTCGAGGAACGATTCTTTGATTGGGTGTATCAGCCCATGCGCGACGAGGCCGGCGCGGTAGACGGCATCGTGGTCGTCGCCTTCGAGGTCACGGAGCTGGCGAGCGCGAGGCGCGAGGCGGAGTCTGCAAATCGCGCGAAGGACGAGTTCATGGCGATCCTGGGCCACGAGCTTCGAAATCCGCTCGCCCCGATCCTGACCGCGGTCAACTTGATGCGGCTGCGCGGCGATTCGTCGGTCGAGAAGGAACGCTCGGTGATCGAGCGTCAGGCCCAGCACCTGGTCCGGCTGGTCGATGACCTTCTCGACGTCTCGAGGATCACGACGGGAAAGGTCGAGCTCAAGGTCCACCGCGTTGAGATCGGTGAGGTGATCGCGAAGGCACTCGAGATGGCCAGCCCCATGCTCGAACAGCGACGGCACACGATGACCGTGGACGTTCCCTGCCGTGGGTTGGTCGTCAACGGTGATCAAGGCCGACTTGCACAGATCTTCTCGAATCTCTTGACCAACGCGGCGAAGTACACCGAGCCCGGCGGCGCCGTCACGGTGACCGCGGTGCGAGAGGACGCGCGGATCGTGGTGCGGGTCAGAGATACCGGAATCGGAATTTCTGCCGAGATGCTGCCACAGGTGTTCGAGCTGTTCGCGCAGGAGCGTCAGGCGCTCGATCGAGCGCACGGCGGGCTCGGTCTCGGCCTCTCGATCGTGAAGAACCTCGTGGCGATGCACGGTGGCGAGGTGAAGGCTGCGAGCAAGGGGCATGGGCACGGTAGCGAGTTCGTGGTCGTCTTGCCGGCAGCGGATGCGGATGCGGAAGACGCGGGCAGAAGCGCTCCGGCCGCTCATCCTGCGGAGAAGGCATCGACGGTCCGGCCGCGAGTTCTGGTCGTCGATGACAACGTGGACGCTGCCGAGCTGTTGGCCGCGTCCCTCGACCTGATGGGCTACACCGTGCGTGTCGCGCACGATGGCCCGGCCGCATTGCGCGTTGCCGAGCAGTTCAAGCCCGAGATCGCGCTCCTGGACATCGGGCTTCCTGCCATGGACGGATACGAGCTTGCGCGGTTGCTTCGCGAACAGCCGGATCTCGCGGGCGTGAGCCTCGTCGCTGTCACTGGTTACGGCCAGGAGTCGGACCGGCGCAAAGCCAAGGATGCGGGTTTCAACTCCCACGTCGTGAAGCCGGTCGGCATGGAACGGCTGCGAACCGTGATGCGCGAGATGACGTCCGCCCGCCGCGGCTAGTTTCGCGTGCCTGCTACACCGAGCGATTCCGCACATCGTGAACGAGGCGCTCGATGGGACGACACCCGGGCGGACACTTGTGTCTCTCAGCACAGGACAGGAATTTGCATCTCGGCATCATCCTTGATGACCCAAACAGCAGCGGTCTACACCGTGGCGAGCGACAGCAGCATCGCCGGGCAGGAGCTAGGCCATCAGATCAATGCCGCGCTCGGCGGCGAACGGCCCGATGCGGTGGTCGTGTTCGCGTCGTCCCGGTTCGACCACGCGACCCTTCTCCATGCGCTGACCGAGACCTGTCGGCCTGGCGTTCTCGTCGGTTCCTCGTCCGCCGGGGAGTTCACCGGGGAGAGCCGCGGAGAGGGCTCCGCGTGCGCACTCGCGATCCGGTCGCCGAACATGCGCTTCTCCACGGGCGTCGGCACCAGCGTTGGAACAGATCGAAAGGCCGCCGCGCAGGCCGTGGTGTCGACCTTTCGCGGCCTGGAGGGAACCGAGTACGCCTCGCGGACGGCCCTCGTGATGACCGATGCGCTGGCGGGTCATGCCGATGACCTCATCGAACAGCTCACCGAGGCCACCGCCGGCACCTACGAGTTCGCCGGTGGTGGTGCGGGCGACGACGCGAAGTTCTCGCGCACGCACGTGTTCTGCGGGACTCGCGTCCTCAGTGATGCCGTCGTGGCGCTGGAGATCCTGTCTCACAAGCCCCTCGGCATTGGCGTGCAGCACGGGTGGTCACCGGCGAGCGAGCCATTCCGCGTCACCACCATCGAGGGCGCGCGGATCCTCACGCTGGACGGATACCCGGCCGTGGAGATCTTCGAGCAACACGCGGCGGCGACGAACCAGCAGCTCGATCGAGCAAACCCGCTGCCGTTCTTTCTGCACAACATCCTGGGTATCGAGACCGCGTCGGGACACCGCCTGCGCGTTCCACTCTCGGTCGGGGCCGACGGATCGGTGACCTGCGCGGCGGAGATCCCCGCGGGCGCGAATGTTCAGTTCATGAAGACCTCGTCGGCCTCGGCGAGCGACGCTGCTGCGTCGGCGGCCCGCTCGGCGGTCAGCGCATTGCGCGGCGGCGTCCCCGCCGCGGCGCTGTTCTTCGACTGCGTGGCTACTCGCCTGCGCCTTGGCGACGTGTTCGGGTTCGAGCTCGCGGCGGTGCAGGGCGCTCTCGGTGGTGGAGATCTGGTCGGGTGTAACACCTATGGTCAGATCGCACGGGCCGACGGACAGTTCGGCGGATTCCACAATTGCACGGCCGTCGTAATCGCATTTCCCCGCTAATTCGCGCGATGGATACTCGCGAAACGATCCGGCTGCTCGACCTTCTCGCCGATGTGCGCGATCGGAGAGCCACGGGCGAGGCCCTCGCCAAGCACTTCGCGGCGACCGCGGTGTTCGTGTTCGTTCCGGATCCCGATCGCCCCACGAAGGTGATCCCGGCGCCTGGATTTCCGACGGTTCCGTCGGTCCGCGGCTGGCGGGAACTTCTTGCCGCGTGCGCGCGTCCCGGTGTCGAGCTCGGCGTTGTCGCATACCCGGATGGTGGCTCCGACGCCTCGGCATGTGCGTACGCGTTCGATGGCCTCGTCGTCGTGCTGGTTGGCGCGACCGCGCCCGACGCCGTGATCGGCGCTCAGCTCGCGATGCTCGCGCGCGTGCTGGCCGCGATGTTTCGCGCCGAGGCCGGGATCATCACCGCACGCGGAGAGCTCGAAGTCGAGCGCCGCAACGCCGAGCGCATCGCGGCCCTTGCCCGTGCTCTCGATCGTGCGCGCGGGGACGCGGAGCGCGCGACCCGGGTCAAGAACGAGTTTCTCGCGATGCTTGGCCACGAGCTTCGAAATCCGCTGGCCCCGATCGTCACCGCGCTTCAGATGATGCGGATGGAGGGCGTCAACACGCGCGCGCTGGACGTCCTCGAGCGCCAGGTCGCCCACGTCTTGCGCCTGGTGGACGATCTGCTCGACATCTCGCGCATCACGTCGGGAAAGGTCGAGCTGCGCCGCGAGCGTGTGGAGATCTATGCGGTGGTGACGCGCGCGCTGGAAATGTCGCGGCCACTGCTCGAACAACGCCGCAACATCTTGACCGTGGACGTTCCCGAGTGCGGCCTGTCGGTCGACGGAGATCCGACGCGGCTCGCACAGGTGTTCTCCAACCTGCTCACGAACGCCGCGAAGTACTCGGATCTGGGAACCGCGATCGAGCTTCGAGCGGCGCGTGTGGGTGACCTCGTTCGGCTCTCCGTGGTCGATCACGGCATTGGCATCGACGCGCCGTTTCTCGAGCGCGTGTTCGATCAGTTCGTGCAGGTCCCACAGGGGATCGATCGCGCGGCGGGTGGCCTCGGCCTCGGTCTCGCGATCGTCAAGAGCCTCGTGCAGTGTCACGACGGCAGCGTCCGTGTCGCGAGCGACGGTGCAGGATGCGGCACGACCTTCGTCGTCGAGCTTCCGCTCTGCCCGAACCTCGAGATCCGCGAAGTTGCGAAGCCGGTCGAGGCGCCACTGCCCAGACAGGCGTTGTCGGCACGCGTGCTTGTCGTTGACGACAACACCGATGCGGCTTCGTTGCTCGCGGACGTGCTGATCGCGCACGGGCATCACGTTCACGTCGCGAATAGTGGGCCCGACGCGTTACACGGACTGGACTCCTTCACGCCCGATGCCGCCCTCCTTGATATCGGGCTACCGGTGATGGATGGCTACGAGCTCGCGCGCGCCCTCCGTGCTCGGCTTCCGGGCGTGAAGCTCGTTGCGTTGACCGGCTACGGACAGCCGGAAGACCGCGCGCGTTCGAGCGCCGCTGGTTTCGATGCCCACCTGGTCAAGCCCGTGTCGATCGCGAAGGTCACGCGCACGCTCGAATCGCTCCTCCTCTAGGACCGCCGCTTCGGGCTCAGACGGGCCGGCGGGCAGGGCGAGCGGTGAGCGGATGCGCATCGCCTACTGCGCCGTGCATCACGGCCTGGACGCTCAGCATGGCGCCAACCGCACCTTCGAACCCGCCGAGCTTGGAGAGCTCGCTTGCAAACTGTAGTAGCTCATCGGCGTCGCGGAGCTCGACGCCGAGCGACGACAAGAGCTGCCCCATGATGACGCGCGCCCGCTTCTCGCCGAGGATACGAGTCATCTTTGTCAGCGCGAGCTCGCGGAACTTGCACTCTATGGCGAGGACATCCGTCATCAGCTTCTGCGGTTCGCGATCTCCGCTTCGAGCTGGGCGACCCGTTGCTCCGCGTGTTCTTTCTGGCGTCGCAGCTCGAGGAGCTCTCGCGCGGTGTCGTGGCTCTGTGCGGCCATCTCTTCAGCGAGAGCGCGCGCGGAGCGGATGTCATCGACGTCGGTATTCGTGCCAAACCAGCGCACGATCTTCCCGGTCTTGTCGCGCAACGGATTCACCCGCGTCAGGAACCAGCGCGGCAACTTGTCCGCGCCGACGAGCGGAAATTCCATCTCGAAGGGCTGGCCGGTCTCGATGGATTCCTTCCAGCGAGCCGTGACCTTCGGCAGAAATTCGGGATCGTGGACCTTCGCCCAGCCCCAGCCTTGCATCTCCGCGAACGTGGTCCCGGTGTACTCGTACCATCCTCGATTGTAGAAATCGATGTAGCCGTCTGCGAGCGCGGTCCACGCGAGACCGGGAAGGTTGTCGATGAAGGTCCGGAACGTTTCCTCGCTCGCCTCCGCACGTGCACGTGCCTCGATCTGGCCTTCGAACAGCCGAGCGTTGTCGACCGCGATGGCGGCGAGCTTTGCGAACTCCGCCGCGAAGGGGAGCTCGTCCTCGCGATACGAGCGTCCGGACTCGGCTTGAACGAGGGTGAGCGCACCGAGCACCGTGTCCTTCGCGGTCAGCGGAAGGATCATGTACGCCTTCAACCCGAGGCTCTTGACGATGGCGAGATGCTCGGGGTCCTGGGCACCCGCTTCGAGCATCGCATCAGGCAATTCGGCGAGCATCTCGGGAGCTCCGGTGCGGAGCACGTTCGCGAGACCCGTTGGATCCGTGCTCTTGGGCGGATATCGATTCCAGAGCTCGTGGGCGAGCTGCACTTTCTGCGGATCCGTGTGCGCCACGGCGAGTCTGGCAAACGTGCCATCCTCACGAACCATGTCCACTGCGCACCAATCACCGAGGCTGGGCACAGCAAGATCGGCGAGCCGCTGCAGCGTCTCGCGGTAGTCGAGCGACGAAAGAAGTGTCCGGCCCGCCTTGGCGAGAAATGCTTGCCGTTCAGCTTCACTCTCTAGCGTCATGGTTGCCTGCTTCGGCGATTCCGGAGTGGTTCTCTCGGTATTCGTCAATGTTCGACCTCCGACCGCACTAGCCTACTCGGCCGCAAACCGCTGTCGAAGTCCCTTGTTCGCACGAATCGCGGTCTAACCATCTCCTCTCGGAGGCAACCTGCGCTCGTCGAGCGGCCATGCGTGAGGGGTCGTGCTCGTGCCGGGATCGCCTCCGGCAGCACCGAACAACCCAGCCTGCGAATGACTCATGGTAGCGCCCACGTGGCGCGGTGGTCCCGCATGTACTCGCGGAGCGGCCGCGGCCTTCGGCCCAACAAGCGAGAGAGCGTCGGATCCACACGTTCGGCCTGGCCGAACCGAAGGCCCGCGTGGAGCACCGTCTGCACGACGACCTGCGCCCACGGCATTCCGCGCGCGCGAAGGTGGAGGAGGTACCCGATGAGGCTCGCGGCGTCATACCGGATCTCACGCCCGAGAACGTCGGTGAGCGTCGCCGCCGCGGTGCGAAAGTCGACGGCCTCCGCGCCGGTCAGCGTGTAGGCCTGGCTCTGGTGCTCTGCGGGGTTCGCCAGGATCGTCGCGGCGAC
The DNA here is from genome assembly GCA_038203335.1 of Haliangiales bacterium. GTDB lineage: Bacteria > Myxococcota_A > Polyangia > Haliangiales > Haliangiaceae > JABFXX01. Next base: position 11,866 of record JBBRED010000247.1, read on the forward strand.
CTCGGCAACATCACGCACGTCCACGAAGGCGACGCGGCCGCGGCCGGCGGGCACGTAGACGCGAGCATCCTCGACGATGTCTCGTCGGTAGGCATCTCCGAAGTTCTGCGCGAAGAAGCCTGGGCGGAGCAGCGTCCAAGCAGGGCCGTGTGCGCGCAGGTGAACCTCGACGGCATGGTGCGGGACGATCTTGTTCGTTCCCGCTCCCGCCACCGACAGAAACACGACGTGCCCCACGCCCAGCGCTCTTGCACGGTCCACGAACGCGTTGAGCGTCGGCTTCACGTCCGAGACGGCCGGCGGGCGCAGGAGAAATAGGCGCTGGCAGCCTTCGGCGGCCGCGTCGAACGTCGCCGGATCGAGGAAGTCGAGGGCGACGGAAGCCACTCTCGAGTCGAACAACGCATCGATGCGGGCGGGATGCCGGTCTGCGGCGCGCACGGCGGCCCCTCGCGCGACGAGCGCGCGGACGACCTCACGACCTACGTTACCCGTCGCGCCGGTCACCAGGATTGTTTCGAGGGTGGCCATGAGAGGAATCGGGATTCACCCTACGACATGCGGTGAGGTGATGCGCTGGTTTCTGGGCGGATGAACGCGCTACTTGCGGACGTTGAAGGCGATGCGCTCGAGCGTTAGCTCGGCATAGGTGAATTCGCCGCTGGGCGCGATCCAGCGTGCCTCGCCGTGACTGCTCGCACGCCGCGTACCGAAGGGCTTGTAGTCGCGCAGCGGTGTTCGCCAACGCGGCGATGTGAAAGGCATCCCAAACGCGGTCGCGGCGGCCCCGTAGTGCGAGCTGGACTCGATGCCGTGCCCCCTTGGGTAGAACACCATATCTGG
>JBBRED010000248.1:0-12620 GCA_038203335.1 Haliangiales bacterium
GCGTGGTCGGTGCTGCTCGGCAGCCTCGACGCCGCCGAGATGCACTCGAACCTCGGTCTCACCACCGAGGCGCTCGCTCTTCGCACGGACCGCGCACTGGCGCTGATCGAGACGGCGCTCGCGCCGCAGATCGCCGCCGGCCTTCGCGCCGTGGCCTAGGGAAGAACCACGGTGACCGGCGCGAGGGATCGGGAGAAGAACCCGATCCCGAGCTGACCGAGCCCGTTGTCGCCCCAGCATCGAACGGTCGCTCCGACCAGTGCGCACGCGAAGCCGTCACCGGCATCGACCGTGCTCGCCGCGCCGATGTCGGCCACGGAGAGCATCGGGAACTGCGTACGGTTCCAGGCTCCCGTTCCGCCCTCGCCGTTCTCGTTGCGTCCCCAGCACTGGACGTAGAGGTCCCCGTTCGGGTCCCCCGCGCGCAGACACGTCACCGCATTCCCGGTCGCGATCCCGAGCGGACCGCTGACGCCGGGCGCGACCGGCGAGAACGCATCTTGCCGCTCGTACGTGCCCACCTGCCCGAGGTCGTTGCGCCCCCAGCACACGAGGGCGCCGTCGCGGATCCCGCAGGTGTGCGCATCGCCCGCGCTGATCGCGGTGAACGATCCCGGCGGCCCATCGGGCGGTGACGTCGGACCCACGCCTCCATTACCGATCTGTCCGTGCGTGTTCTCGCCCCAGCACGAGACGGCTCCGGTACCCGAGATGCCGCACACGTGCTCCCCACCCACCGACAGGCTCGCGAACGGCGTCGTCGAGACCTGCACCGGCGTCGCCGAGCTCGCGCCGGCGCGTGCGAGCTGCCGTGACTCGTTCGCACCGACGCAGGCGGTCGCGGTCGCCGTGCTGCCGCAGGTGACCGCACCGCCCGCGCTCAGCGCGCCCGTCGCGACGAGCTGGCTCGGCACCGGCATCGTGCGTTCGATCAGCGTTCCGTCGCCGAGCTCTCCGCGCTCGTTCGCGCCCCAGCACATCACATCGCCCGTCGTGCTGCGCGCGCACGTGTGTGCGGCACCGGCGACGATCGCATCGATCGACGTCAGCCCGATCTCGACCGGCTGCGCGCGCTCGCGAACATGACCGTCGCCGAGCTGACCGTGCCGACCGTCGCCCCAGCAGTACACGGACTTCGTCGGCCCGACGATCGCGCACGCGTGATGATCACCGACCGCGAGCCCGCTCGAGCCCGCGGGCAGCATCACCGGCCGCGGCGTGCGCGGCGACGCGGCACCATCCGCGAGCTCGCCGACCGACGAGCGGCCCCAGCACGCCACGGATCCATGGGTGCTCATCACGCAGCTGTGCGCCGTTCCGGTCGCGACCTCGAGGATGTCGGTGTGGAGGATCGGCGCCACCGGCGCGAGGTGGACGACGGTATCGCCCGCGCCGAGCTGCCCGTGTTCGTTGGCGCCCCAGCACGCGAGCGACAGATCGCTGCCGACCGCGCACGTGTGATCCGCGCGCCCGTTGATCGCCGCGATGCCGGAGACCATCGGCGCGCCGGGGACCGAGCGATCGATCGCGGTGCCATCGCCGAGCTCGCCGACCGCGTTGCCGCCCCAGCACGTCACGTCACCGGCCGGAGACAGCGCGCAGGTGTGAGTCGCGCCGGCGGTCAGCTGGATCGCCGAGACGCCCGCGATCATCTCCGGCATCGCGCGAGACATCGTGGTGCCATCGCCGAGCTGGCCGTGCGTGTTGTCGCCCCAGCACCAGACCTCGCCCGCGCCACGGATCGCGCAGGTGTGCGCGGCGCCCGTGGCGACGGAGATCACGCCGTCGATCACGCGGCGGGCCGTCGGGCCCGTGATCGCATCGGTTCCGATCTGGCCGCGCATGTTATCGCCCCAGCACCACAGCGAGTGATCGACGAGGACGGCGCATGTGTGCCCGGTCCCCGCGGCGAGTGACGCCACGTCGAACGGCAGCGCGTCGACCGCATCGATGCCATCGAAGTTGTGGTTCGGGTTGGCGTAGTCGCCGGCGTGCCGCCCGAGCTGGCCGAGCGAGTTGTCGCCCCAGCAGCTCGCCACGCCGTCATCGATCGCGCAGGCGTGGCTGCCGCCGGCCACGAGGCTCGCGCCGTGAGCAAGCGAGAGCTGCGGCCGCAGCCCGTCGGCCACGAACGGGAACTGCTCGTCGGTCGCGATCATCCCGGTCTGGTTCGCGGCGTTGGCGCCCCAGCACCGGATCTCCGAGCCATCGAGGAGACAGCTGAATCGGTCACCGGCGACGAGATGGCGAGCCGACGGCTCCGGATCCGGCTGCGGGGTGCAGGCCATACCGGCGACGAGCGGTAACGCGATCCAAATCCCCTTCATCGCCCCAGTCTCGACGATCCGGCGCCCGCATGCATCCACGACGGGTCGCGCCCGCTGACAGATGTGATGCATGTCGTACGCGTGGTGGCTCGCGCACTGTGGTGGGTGCATCGGTTCACGATCGGCACCGATCGCCGCCACGGCGTGCGAAATCCGCCTGGCCCATCGGCTGCACTGCTCGGCGCGCATGAACAAGCTCCTCGTCACCGCCGCCCTCGTCACGCTTCCCGCCCTCGCCTCCGCGCAGCCCCTCGGCGTCACGCAGACCGAGACCACCGCACCCGCGAAGACGAACTCGATCAACGTGTCTCCGCTCGGCGCGCTGCTCGGCAACTACTCGCTCACGTACGAGCACCTGTTCAACGGCACGCACGGCCTGATCGTCGAGGGCAACGCGGCGTTCGATTCGAACAGTGACTCGAGCTCGTATCAGATGGGCGGAGGTGTTGGCTATCGCTGGCACTGGCGCGGCCGGCAGAACAGCGGGTTCCTCGGCGTGATGGTCGCGCAGAGCTTCGGCAATGGCGAGGTCACGACCACGTCGGGCACGCAGAAGATGACCTACGACATGGGCGTTCGCTCGACGACGATCACCGGCAACATCGGCAAGCGCTGGATGATCGGCGACTCGTTCAACATCACGCTGCGCCTCGGCCTCGGCTGGGGGCACCACGTGGCGACCGCGAAGGTCGATAACCAGGAAGCGAAGGACGCGGAGAAGTCGCTGAACGATCTGCTCGCGTTCTTCCCGATCGGCTTCGACGGCGAGCTCTCGGTCGGATACGTGTTCTGACTAGAACCGGCGAGCGAACCGCAGGCCACCGAGGAAGTACGTGCTCTGGTAGCGTCCGGCGTTGATCGCGGACGTGGTGCGAGGCTCGCGCAGCGGCGCCTGCTGGAGCACGCGCGCATCGCCGGTCGCCACGTCGACATCCGCAAGGAGCGCGATGCCGACAGCGGCGCCGATCTGCCAGCCATCCGCATCGTAGCCACCGCCGAGCCCGATCACGTGCTTCGCCGCATCGACGGCGGCAACGGAGACATCGCGCGCCGCGGTGGCGCTGGTCTCGTACGCGTAGCCGGCACCGAACATCATGTCCCTGCCGTGCCACTCCACCCCGATCGACGGAGCGAACGAGGTCTGGCCATGATGCGCGATCGACAGCTCGCCCAGCCGGTACGGCCCGCCGGCGACGGAGTCGAGCTGCACGTGATCCGGCGCGAGCGTGGTGGCTCCCGGCACGCTCCCCAGCTCCACGCCGAGCGCGGCCTCGACGCGCAGCGCGGGCCACGGCCTGACCTCCACGCCGAACCGCGCGATCGGCGGCAGCGTGTACGACAGGTCCGCGCGATCGCCGGTCACGGTCGCCGCCGAGAACTTCATCGCGGTCGGCACGTGCACGGTCAGATCGCCGGTGCCCGAGATGCGCACCGGGCTCTGCACGAGCACGCCCGCCGAAACTGATGGCGCGAAGCTGTACTGAAGTCCGATCGCACCGGCCGGCGCGAGATAGTCGGTCTGCGCGATCTCGAGGCGCATGTCGAGCGAGGCATCGGCCGGGTCACAGGTCGGATCGGTGCACGCCGTGGTCACGATCTGATCGAACCTTCGCGACACCCAGTTCTGCAGCGCGACGCCGACGCGGAGCTGGTCGTTGACCGCGTACGCGGCGCCGATCGAGATCACGAAGTACTGCGAGCCCGTCGTGTCGAGCGATGCGAACCGCGCCGGAGTGTCGGCGGCGTAGCGATGGACCGCGTCGTACGGCGCGCTCAGCCCGCCGGCGATCACGAGCCGCTCGCCGATGCCGAGCGCGCCGGCGAGCTGCGGAATGGGGTGGCCCGGCTGGAGATTCGATCTGGTGGCCGACGGCACGCCCATCGCGTCGACCGGCGTGTAGTCGACCGTCTGGTAGACGTACGCCGCATCGAACAGGAGCGCCCGCCTACCATCGCCCCGCAACACCGCCAGCCCCGCCGGGTTCAGCCACAGGCTGTCGGCGTCGTCCGCGCCGGCGACCAGCGCGCCTGCCCGTTCGAGCGAGCGAACCCCGCCGACCGGAAGGACATTGCCGCCCGCGTGCGCCGTGGCCGTCGAGAACACGACCGCGGCGAGGACTGTTCGCATCTTGCGCGCAGTGTATCCACCCGGGCCGCCGGATCCCACCGACGACTGCTACGCTGTGGGTGACATGCGCGTCTGCACCGCGTGCGCGACGAACACCGACGAATCGGGGCGGTTCTGCCCCGCGTGCGGTGCCGTGCTCGTGGAGTCCATGGTCGTGGATCCCGCCGCCGCGACGTCGCAGCTCGACGTCGAGCCGGGGCGCGCCGATTCGCTCGCAGACACCGCGCGCAAGGACCTCGTCGGCAAGACGGTCGATGGCTTCGCGATCGAGGGCATCCTCGGTGGTGGCTCGTTCGGCACCGTGTATCGCGGTCGTCAGCTCGGGCTGGATCGCCCGGTCGCCATCAAGGTGCCGACGCACGAGATCGCCGCGGATCCGGTGATGGCGCGCCGGTTCGCACGTGAGGCGCGGTCCGCGGCGAAGATCACGCATCCCGGTGTGGTCGCGATCTACGCGGTCGGCGAGCTCGCGGATGGCCGCCCGTATCTCGCGATGCAGCTCATTGATGGCCAGCCGCTCGACCACATCCTCGAGACCGGCCCCGTGCCCGCGCGCCGCACGCTCGGCATCGCGCGGCTCGTCGCGAGCGCGCTCTCGGAGACGCACGCCGCGAACGTCGTGCACCGCGATCTCAAGCCGTCGAACATCATGTGGCGGCGCGATCGCAACGGCGACGATCGGATCACGCTCGTGGACTTCGGCATCGCGGTCGCGAAGCCCGGCAACGCCGACGCCACCCGCCTGACCTCGAACGGCGTGATCGGCACACCCCACTACATGTCCCCCGAGCAGGCGCAGGGCGATGTCATCGATCACCGCGCCGACCTCTACGGGCTCGGCTGCATCATGTTCGAGCTGCTCACCGGCAAGCCACCGTTCGACGGCTCAGGCTTCGAGGTCCTGCTCGCGCACATCGGCCGCCCCATCCCCGTGCCGAGCGAACGCAACCCGGAGGTCCCCGAGGTCGTCGACGCGCTCGTGATGCGGCTGATGGCGAAGAAGCTCGAGGACCGGCCGCGGAGCGCCGACGAGCTCGTCGAGCTGATCGACGAAGCGCTCGGGGCGCTCGATGGCGCGGGACGATCCGTGGGTGCCACGGTCCGTGCGCCGCGCGCGAGGCGCAAGAGCGCGGCGCCCACGGTCCACGAGAAGCCCGTGTCGATCCGTCGCTCGCGCGGTCGCTGGTTCGCGCTCGGCGTCGTCTCCGTGCTCGCGCTCTCCGCCGCCGGGTTCGCCGCGCTCGAGCTGTCGCGTCGCAGCAGCGCCGTGATGGCCGGTGGGGATACCGCCCCGGATGACGACGCCGACGCTCCTGATCCCACCGCGCCCAGCCCGTTCACGGGCCGCCGCACGGTCGTCGTCGACGACGGCGAGATGTCGAGCCGGGTGACGCTCTACGATCCGATCGTCGCCGGCACGCGCACGCGCACGGCGCTGGAGATCTGGAACGCGATCGGCGCTCCGCTCGAGGTCGACCACGTCGTGATCACGATCGAGGATCCGCACGGCGGTGCCAGTGGTTTGACCGCCACGCCGTCGAAGAAGACGAAGGGCAAGTACGCCTTCAAGTACGTGTTTCCGGAGCCCGGGCACTACATCGTGCGCGTGTTCCCACCGGAGGTCGCGACCGTGTTTTTCGTCGATGTCGACGTGAACTAGCTATTCCTCTTCCGTCTTACCGGCCGCCTCGTCCTCGGAGAAGTTCACCTTGCCGTTGAACTTCTCGCCCTCGCCGAGGATCTTGAAGCGCGCGGAGGCGAGCACGCGGCCCTTGCTCTCCATCGTCATCAGCAGCTCCTTGTTCACGCCGAACTGCTTCTTCTCGAGGATCACGTTCGAGAGCAGCGCGGTCTGGCCGCGCGAATCCGTGTACTGCTCGATCGACGCGAGGAGCTGCTGCGCACCGCGGCCGACCTCGTAGATCTTGACGAGGTACTCGACGTCGTTGAGCGGCGACTTGAGGAAGCCGGCGAGCTGGATCTTCCAGCCCTTCTTCTCCTTGTCCTCGTAGAAGTTCGTCTTCGACTGCTTGCGGACCTGTGCATTGAACGCGGCCAGGCTCTTCGCCGACCCGGGGAACCGCTTCTCGCTGAGCATGATCTTGCCGGCGAACGCGGCGTTCGGTTTCTCCGCCTTGTCCGCGCGGGCGGGGCCGGCGACGAGCACGACGAGAGAGATCACGAGGGAGGACAGGATGGACGAGGCGCGCATCGCCCACGATGCTACCCGACGTCGGTAGCGCGATCGAGCGTTACTGCAAGAGTGCGCGGATCGCGTCGAGGCCTGCGCGATCAGGCGCGCCCTTGCCGTCCAGCCGCCCCGCGATCTCGAGCGCGCGACGCGCAAGCGCGCGATAGATCTCGATTAGCTCGGGCTTTCCGCGGAGGGCATCGAGATGGCGTTGAACAGTTGCCGCGTCGCCACGTCGAATGGGTCCGGTGAGACCACCGGTAGTTCCGTGTGCGGTAATGTTGCGGAGCGCGCCCTCGGCGAGCGGGACGAGTGCGCGCGCCGCATCGTCGGCGGACACCCCCGTCGAGGCGAGCACGGCCGCGGCCGCGTCCATCGCGGCGACCACGTAGTTCGACGCGAGCGCCGCGGCGGCGTGATAGCTCGCCATCTGCGTGCCATCGAGCGGGAGCACGATGCCGCCGATCGCCTCGACCAGCTTGCTCGCGGCGGTGCGACCGACCTCGTCGCCCTCGACGCCGAACACGGTGCCCTTGAGCGTGCGCATCGAGCTCTTGCCATCGGCGATCGCGGAGAGCGGATGCATCGTGCCGACGCCGGCGACCGAGCCGGCGACGCTGCCGAGCAGCTCGAGCGCGCTCGACGCACCCGCGCAGTGAAGCATCACGTGGCGCTTGTTGATGAGGGCGGTGTTGACCAGCATCTGCGCGACCTCGCCGATCACCTGATCGCGCACGGCGAGGATGACCACGCCGCACTCGAGCAGGATGTCGGGCGGCGCCGACGAGAACGCCGCGACGCCGGCGGTGGAGCCGGCCGCGCGCGCCGCGGCGGGCTTGCGCGCCCACAGCCCGAGCACCGGTACGCCGCCGAGGCGCAACGCACCGGCGAGCGCGGTCGCGACGGGACCGGCGCCGACGACGAACGTGGTGGGGTTGGGCGTCTTCATCGGTACAGCTTTCGGGTGCCGATATACTCCAACACCGAGGCCGGCAACAGAGACCGCAGCTCCGCGTCGCAGCGCGGGGCGTCCGCGGCGTGCAGCCGCTCGCGGACCTGGGTCGAGGAGATCGCGGGCATGGTCAACCCGGTCGCGGTGCTGCCGTCGGGGAGCGCATGACCGGGTCGCCCGACCACGATCACGGGCGCGGTCGCGACCACGTCGTCCCACCGGTACCACTTCGCGGTCTCTGCGAGAATATCCGTGCCGATCACGAGGCGCGGCTGGATCCCCGGTCGCGTGGCGAGCAGATGCGCGATCACGTCGAACGTGCGACTTCCGGCGAACCCCGGCTGATGGGCCCACTCCTCCTCGGCGCGCGACACCTTCGCGCGTGGCCCGAGCCCGGCGGCCGCGAGCTCGCACATCGCGATCCGGTCATCGAATGACGCGAGGTGCTTGCCGAACACGTGCTCGTACACCGGCATGAACCACAGCTCGTCGACCGGCTGTGTCTCGAGGACGTAGAGCGCGACCAGCTGGTGCGCCACATGCGGCGGGTTGAAGCTCCCCCCGAACAGCGCGACCCGGGTCATTCGTACAGTGTATACGCCGCGCGTTCCTCGGCGAACGCTCCCTCGTCGCGCGGCCAGCGCGCCGTGAGATCGTCGAGGCTCGCGCCGGCCTCGATGCCCTCGCGCAGCGCGGCGCTCCCCGCGAGCAGATCGATCGCGGGGATCTGGTCGACGAACTCGTAGGCCTTCGTGCGCCACTTGAAGGTCGCCGGGCTCTGCTCGTAACAGGCCTTGAGGAACGCGACGCCGGTGCGATACGGCCGGTACGTGTTCGCGTTCGTGATGTGGATCTGCACGCCGTTGCACGGCTGCTTCGCGTGCTTCTGAAACTGCGGGAGGAACCCGGCCGGGCGGAACATCGCGCCGGGGAGCTCCATCGCGGTGAGCGAGGCCGCGAGCTTGTGACTGTCGAGGTACGGCGCGCCCGCCAGCTCGAACGGCCGCGTGGTGCCCCGCCCTTCCGACAGCTCCGTGCCCTCGACGAGGCACATGCCCGGGTAGACCAGCGCGGTGTCCACCGTCGGCATGTTCGGCGATGGCATCACCCACGGCAGCCCCGTGTGGTCGTAGCTCATCTCGCGCTCCCACCCGCGCATCGTCATCACGTAGAGCTCGACGTCGAGCTTCTCCACGCCGTGCCGCCAGCGCGCGATCTCGCCCGCGGTCATACCGTGGCGATTCGGGCACGACACCAGCCCGACGAACGACTCGAAGCCCGGCTGGATCGCGGGGCCCTCGATCTGGGTGCCGCCGATCGGGTTCGGCCGGTCGAGCACGCAGAACGCCTTGCCCGCCTTCGCGCACGCGCGCATCGCGAGCACCATCGACCACACGAACGTGTAGTAGCGGCTGCCGATGTCCTGGACGTCGTAGACCATGACGTCGATGTTCTCGAGCATCGCCGGTGTCGGGGTCAGCGACTCCAGCGTGCTGCCGTACAGGCTGTAGACCGGAAGGCCGGTGCGCGGGTCGAGCGCATCGCCGACGTCGATCATGTCCTGCGCATCGCCGCGCACGCCGTGCTCGGGGCCGAACAGCGCCGTGATCTTCAGCTCTGGCCGCGCGGTGATCACCTCGATCGCGTGGTGCATCTCCGCGTCGACCGCCGTCTGGTTGACGAGCAGGCCGATCCGGCGGCCCTCGAGGAGCGAGGCGCCATCCTTCGCGAGCCGAGCGAGCCCCGTCTGGACCGTCATCGAGGCGTCGACCTCGACCTGAACGTGAACGTGAACGTGAACATATAGCGTCCCCTCCGAGGATGAACATCCCGGGCATCCGTGCGCGCAGTCACGGCGTCCTCGGCAAGCGGTTTCGACCTACGCGAAGATCGGGACGGGCTTGAGCGTGACCTTCCCGTCCTTGGTCACGACGCGGAACCGCACGGCGCGACACTGGTACTGCGCCTTCAGCTTGCCCTCGTTGACCTTGAGCTTCGCGATGAAGCTCTCGAACGAGACCTCGTCGGGGTTGCCGCTCGCCTTGCGGGCGGCGACGTACTCCGTGTAGACGCGCTTGTAGTAGTCGGGCTCCGACTCCTGCGCGAGCGCCGCGATGTCCGGATCGACGGCGGGGGCCTTGTCGCCCTCGGTCTCCTCGAACTCGACGCGCCCCGGGACGATCGGGTTGCCGTCGTCGTCGAACTCTTCCTCGCCGGGCTCGGGCCGGCCGAGCAGGCGCGCGAGCATGACGTTCAGCGCGTTCGACAGGCCGTCGAGCTCAGCGCCGACGGGACGGAACGTGCGATCTAGGTTGCCGTTGATGATCTCGTTGACGCCCAGCTCGACCTGATCGACCTGCGAGATCAGGCGCCGGTGCGAGAGGTAGAGGCCGAGCATGGCAAGGGCGAGCGCGCCGCCACCGAGCAACAGGATGAACAACTTGACCGTGCCCGAGGTGCTGCCCGACTCCTTGATCGGAGACAGCAGCACGGCGCCGGCGGTGATCGGCGGATACTCCTTCGGGAGATCCTTCGTCGCCGACCGCGGCATCTGCACGCTGGTGACGAGGTAGTTGATGTCGCCGACCTTGACCTTCGACTTCGCGTTGACCTCACCGATCGCGCCGGTCGCGATCTGATCGCCGAGCTGCCTGGCCTTGGCGGTGTCCTCTTCGCTGCCGACCTCGCGCTTGAAGCTCGTGGCGACGACGCGCTTGCCGTCGACGTACGCGAGCTCGGTGCCGAGTGCCGTGGCATCGCGCTGCGTCTCCTTCGCGGTCTGCGCGTAGGCGACGACGATCGCGCCGATGATCGACACACCCTCGACGTCCTTCGGGTTGATCGGCGCATCGGGATCGATCACCGGCGCGACGCCGATCCGCATCAGGCCCTTGTCGCCTTGCGTCCAGAAGTCGCTGATGATCACCTTCTTGCCGAGGACCACGCTGATCGCTGGGATGATCGACTCGCCCTTGTCGTTCTTCCACTGCTTGGCGACGACCGACTGCACCTCGTTCATGGCGAGGACATTTCCAGTGGCGTCGACGAGCGCGATGATGTCGGGCTTGTTGCCCTCGGTCTTCGCGACGAACCGCTGAAACCCGATGCGCGCCTGCTGCTGGCGCTCGGATTCGCTGTCGGTCTTGATCGCCTTCACGAACTCGGGGATGGCCGCGAGGCGCTCGGCCTTGTTGGCGACATCGATGCCGCCGAGCTGGCTGAGCTTACCGATCAGCTGATGAGCGCGAACGAGGTCCTCGTCAGCGTCATTCCGGGTGCGCTGTTCGAAGCTCGTAGATGTGACGAAAAAAGCGATCGCCGTGAGAGCGGCGATCACGACGGCAACGACCGCGGCGATAACGGTGCGGGACATTCTCCCTCCGCGGCGATTATTCGTGTGTCGGCGCGGGGTTGTCAAACCGCAAGGCCCACGAACGTGGGCGGCGAAGCCGTGCGCCGGAGATCAACGGGCCGGCTTCTCGGACTCCGCCGCCTGGAAGTCTCGCATCACGGTGCACAGCGTGTTGATGTGCTTCGTGTCGGCAGCGACGGTCTGATCGCCAGGCTCGAAGTAACAGATCCCCACCACGACCGCCGACACCATGGAGGCCTTGAGCTTGTCCCGGTCGGCCAGGACGAACAGCCGGCGCGCCCCGTTGGGGGCGAAGTTCGCCCCGCCGATGACGTCCTTGCAGCCATCGGGGGCGGCATTCGCGGCGTAGGTCTTCGGATCGCAGAACACCGCCGCCGGGACCGCCGCGATCTGCTGCACGAGCACCGGATCGGCGAAGGTCATGCCCTTGGTTGCCGCGAAGGTTCGCGCGCGCTGGACGGTCGCGGCGTAGACGCTGACGATGTCCTTCGGGCTGACCGCTCCGACGGTCTCGATGACGACGCCATCGAGCGTCTCGCCCGCGCTCATGGCGGTGTTCGCGATGTCGGTGATCGTCGGTTTCCAGCCAGTCGGATCCTTCGCCTTGTTGCCCTTCAGGAGGATCACCGTGGCGGCGGCACCTCCGGCCACGACCAGCCCCGCGAGCGCGATCCACGGCAGCGCCGAGCGCTTCTTCGGCCGCGCTGGCACGGCGCCCGTCATCTCGGGCTCGAGCTCGTCGGCGAGGCTGCCCGCCGGCGTCGCGGTCGCGATCCGGGGCGATGCGGTCGGCGGCGGCGTGGACTTCGTGGTGGTCCGGACCTCCCCGAGGATGTCGCGGTTGAGCTTCTGGGTCTCGACCAGGCCCGCGTCGTCCTGGCGCAGCGCCGCCTCGAGGATCTTGCGCATCTCGCGCGCGTTCTCGAACCGGTCGTCGACCCGCTTCGCGAGGCTCCTCATCAGAGCGTCCTCGACGATCTCGGGCACCGAGATGCCGAGCTTCGACGGCCGCTTCGGCGCCTCCGAGAGGTGCTTCGTCATGATCTCGAAGTGCGTCGCTCCATCGAACGGGGTGTCGCCGGTGAGCGCCTCGTAGAGCGTGGCGCCGAGCGAGTAGATGTCGGTGCGAAGATCGACCTCCTGCCCGCGGACCTGCTCCGGCGACATGTAGCGGACGGTGCCCATGGTCTGGCCGGTCGCGGTCAGCTTCGTCGACGTGGTCATCTTCGCGATGCCGAAGTCCATCACCGTCGCCATCGCGTCGTGCGCGCGGACGAGGACGTTCGACGGCTTCATGTCGCGATGGATCACGCCGCGCCCGTGCGCGTACTCGAGCGCGCGCAGGACATCGATCGTGATCTTGCACGACGCCTGCCAGTCCATGCGCTTGTTCTCGAGGATGATCCGCTCCCAGGTGCGGCCCTGGACGAACTGCATCGCGAGGACGAAGTAGCCGTTCTCCTGCCCGAAGTTGTAGAGGTGCACGATGTTCGGGTGATCGAGCGCCGCGAGCGCCTTCGCCTCCTCGAGGAATCGCGACTTGACCTGGCTGTGCGCGGCGAGCTCCGGCGGGAGGATCTTCAGCGCGACCTCCTGGTCCGTCATCTTGTGCTTGCCCTTGAACACCACGCTCATGCCGCCCTGCCCCA
>JBBRED010000249.1:0-12613 GCA_038203335.1 Haliangiales bacterium
TCCAGGCGTGACGAGTGTGCTGGTCGGCGGACGAAACGTGGAGCAACTCGCTCCGACGCTCGCCGCCAACAGCATCGAGCTCGATCAGGAGACGAGAGCGCGAATCAGCGCCCTGTCCCCCGCCCCCCCTCCCGCCACCGACCGCAACGAGGAGACCACCGCGCACAACTACGGCGCGCGCTAGGTCGCCGAGCAGCGAATCAGAACGGCTTCAGAATGCCGAACTGATACAGGATGCCGAGCAGACCCGAGCCGATCGCGACGATGCCGATCAGAGCCTGGAATGGAGCCATCTTGCGGCCGAGCTCCTCGCCCTTCGCGGCGCCACCGGCGCTCATCTTCGCGATCATCGGCATTCCGAACAGGATGCCGAGGAGGATCGCGGTGACGAGCATGCCCCACAGCGTGATGCCGAGCAGCGGCGCGATGCCGAGCACGTGGAACATCATGCTCGGGCCGATGTAGATGAAGAAGTTATAGATGCCGATACCGAGTAGAGCGGCGCCGATGAACGCCTGGTAGGGCTGAATCTTTCCGATCAGCTCCTTCGCATCGGGCTTCTTCGCCAGAATCAAAGATGACGCGGCCAGAATGCCGCCAGCAATACACAGAAACGGAAGTAGATATCCCATCGGTCTCCCCTTGTGACCGCGCGACCATCGCGACGTCCGCCAATGATAGGCCGGTGATCCTCGGCCGCGCAACTCGTCCCGGTGCGGGAGTCGTTCAATAAGCGTCGACCATCATCAGATTCGCGTGTGGTTTCCCGCTGTGCCGCTCCGCGGCACGGGCCGAAAGCTCGTCGAGACCTACACCGGAGAGGGTCTGCAGCGCCGCTTTCCACCTCCGAGCAAGCGCGTTGTCGATTTTCACCGCGGCACGAGATCCCCACAGCAGGAGCTGCCCGCGGCGATACGGCTCCGTCTCGTGCGCGAGACCCGCGTGGACGTGCGCGATCGCAGCGTCGGGTGCGCGCTCCTCGAGCGCGAGCCACGCGGCGATCATGCGCAGCGACGGATCGTCGGGCGCGGCGAGGACCGCACGCTCGATCGCTGCGCGCGCGGCCGGCACATCGTGCGAGCCCTCGTACGCACGCGCGAGGTCGTGGACGTGACGCGTGGCCTCGTCGTGCGCGGCGACGAATGCGGGGAGCGTGGACGCCGTGAAGCCGGAGCCGTCGGTGGCGCCGAGCTCCCAGCCGCCCGCCGGTCCATCCCAGCTCCAGCCGATCTCCGCCCACGTGCCCTCGCACGTCGGCGCGCGATCGACGCCAACCCAGGCGCGGCGCGACGCCGGCGCGATCACGACGGCGTGAACATTGAGCGCCTGCGCGAGGGTGGAGCCGAACCTCCGCCGGATGCCCGGAGCATCCGGATCCTCGCGATCGCCGAGGAAGCCGGCGAGGTCCTTCGCGGTCAGCGGCGCCGCGCGGTGCTCGATCAGCGACCGCAGCCGGCGCTCGCGGCGCATCGAGTGGTGGTCCCACGCCGCGGAGGCCGACAGCTCGCCCGCCTTGAGCGTCTGCGTCTTGTAGTGGTTCGTGCAGACGATGTGATCGGCGCCCGGTGCGGGGCGCACCACATCGCAGTGGGGACCGGCGAGCTCGATGCACAGCCCGGCCCGCTGGCGTGCACTGCCAACCGCGAGGCCCCAGCTCGACGAGCTCGGCCGCTCGCGCGCGATCCGCACCGCGTCCTCGAGCGTCTCGGCGCGGCGCGCGATGTCGTGGACGATGTCGACGATCATCGCGCCGCTCCATCGCACATCGCGATGCCAGCGCGTGTGCGGGGCGATCACGATGCCCGCCTCGTTGACCACGGTGACCACCGCCGTATCGGCGCCGCGCGTGGCGAAGAAGCCGTAGCGCTGACCGCGATCCGGCGCGCAGACGACGAACGCGGGCGCCGTGTCCCACACGCCGACGCCGGGGAAGTCGAAGTTCCGGGCGAACAGGAGCTCGCCGTCGGCGGTGGCCGAGCCCCACGCGATCGCCGTCGAGCACGCGGGAATCGCAGCGACGGTGGCGCGACGGAGCAGCGGCTTTGCGAACGGGCCGAGCCCGCCGCGGGCGACCAGGGACACGCAGTTCTGCATCGCATCCATCGTCGCGAGCGTGCGCAGCGCGGCCTTGCGATCGTGGCCAGGATACTGGGCGGCCACCGCATCCACGAACGCGCGGGTCCGTGCGGCGAGCTCGGGCGGGCGCGAGCGCGACAGGTTCGCCTGCCACGCATTCGCGAGCGTGCGCACCGCGAGCTTGCCGGCGCCGCCCATGTCACCGGCGAGCGTGCGCTCGGGCATGGTCTTGTAGAACTCGAGGAGGCGGATCGCGTCGGTCGCGGTGAGCGCGCCGTGCTGGGCGCCCATCTGCTCCTGGGTTCCGGCGAGGCGAGCGAGGAACAACGGCTTGGTCATGGCGTGCGCTTCTTTCGAGGTTTCGATCTCGGTCGCAGGGGCTCGAGCACGCGCAGCGCGAGCTCGTCGGTGACGTCATCGGCGCGGGCGATCCCGAGCACGTGGTGGACCAGCACGCCGTCGCAGGTGGCGAGCACGAGGTCGACGATCCGGTCGGGATCGCAGGGCAGCACTTCGCCGCGCGCGATGCCGGCCTGGAGATCGGCGACCAGCGCGTCGCGTGCGGCGATGATGATCCGGCGCTCCCGATCCAGGATATCGATGTGTCGGCCACCCGTGGCCCACAGCTGGAGCAGGCCGTGGATGAGCTGCGGGCGCTCGCGGTGGTAGTCGAGCGTGGCGGTGACCACGGCGTGGAGCCGGTCGAGCGGGTGCGTCGCGGCGGCGACCCTCGCCATCACGACCTCGGCGAGGCCCTGGTACATCTGATCGAGGACGGTCTCGAACACGGCGCCGAGGTCGGGGAAGTAGAAGTACAGCGTCGGTCGCTTCACCCCGAGCGCGTCCGCGAGCTCCCGCATCGAGGTCTGCATGCCGCGCGTGCGAAGCACGTCGAACGCCGCCCGGGCGAGCTCGGAGCGACGGGCAAGGTCGGGGCGACGCGGCATAACCTGACACTCTGTCAGTAGTAGAAGGCTGACACAGTGTCAAGTCATTCCCGGGGAAGCCACCCTCCCCTCCGCCCGTACCAGGAAGTGATGCAGGGAGTTGCGCACGTGGCTGCGCAGACAATTCGCGTGACCCTCGTGTACGCTGCGGCGATCTCGTGGTGATGAGCGTGAGTCGCGACGACGTTGTCCTGCAGAAGCCGGAGGAGATCCGGTTCCTCGTTCCCGTGTTTCACACGCCGAACGCGTGCGCGGGTGCGGCCACGGCCTATCTGCTTCGCCGCATCGCGTATCGCGCGGGCGCGTATGCACCGGGCATCCAGGAGATCGTGTTCCACGAGCTCAACACGTCGCGTGAGGGCGGCAGCATCGAGAAGGTGCAGCGCTGGTTCTCCGGCCGCGTCAGCTCGCTGCACGAGCTCGGCTATCGCCTGCAGTGTCGCCGCGTCGCCACGCCGACCGCCGCCATCCTCGACTGGGTGAAGGCCGGCCGCGGGTATCGCGGCGCGATGCTGCCCACGAACTTCAAGAAGATCCATCCCGAGCCCGGCGCCGCCGGCCCTGACGACAGCGCCTATAACTCGGTCGCGCACGCCGTCGGCGTCACCGTCGATCGCCTCGATCCGAAAGATCGCGACGAGGCGCTCGTGATGATCGATCCGTGGCCCGGCGTCATCGGCGAGGCCGCGGATCGCATGCCCGTGTCGCCCGCCCTCGAGGCCGCTCACCGCGACCGGAACTTCCACGCGCTCGTGTATTACTGGACCGGCTGGTCATGACCAGCCGGCGGCTGGACCGGCTGGTCGTCGTACTGCCCCGGTAGTTCATGGGTGGTCAGCTCGAGGAATGGGTCGTCGGTGAAGCGATCGACGATGCGATGTGCGAGCGCGTACGGGGCCTTCTGCGCGGCACGCTCCCCGAGCACGTCAACGCCACGGTGACGCATGACGCGCCGTTCGTGCGCGTCGTGGTGCACGTCTCGCCCGACGAGATCGCGGCGCTCGCCACCGACCTCGACGACGTCGACGCGCCCGTCCTCGCCGCGTGGGACGACTGGGAGAACGACTTCGAGCCGCCGCGCGATGGCGACGACTACAAGCTCGTCGTCGAGCTGTGCACGAAGGAGCCGGAGACGTTCGAGCCACCCGAGGAGGGCGAGCTCTCGATCCTCAGCGTGTACTCGAAGGACGGCGACAACAACGAGGGCTGGCCAACCGCGTTCGTGCTCGCCGCCCGGCTCGCGCGCCTTCTCGGGGCGATCGAGCCCGAGAACGTGCAGCTCGCCAACTGATCACTTGAACGTCCCGAGGTCGACGTACGCGTGGTCGTTCATGATCACGTACGGGCGATCCTGGAACGACAGCTTGCCCTTGCCGTCGTGCGTGAGGATCTGCAAGAGGCCCATGCCGTAGCCCATCGGGCCCTGCGAGTAGTAGTTGATCGACAGCTTGTACGGGCCGGCCTTCGGCCTTCCCTGGATCGCGAACTCCTCGGGACCGTAGCCGGTGGTGATGTCGGCGTAGAGCTCGCCGCCCGAGGCGAGCTGCTTCGCGCCGTAGAACGCATGACCGCCCTGCGCGTCCTGGATGTGGAAGTCGACGTCGTTCGCGTCGGTCTCCCAGTACAGGATGAACCGCGTCGACGCCCCGGTCTGGAGCTTCGACCCATGCTTCGCCAGCGCGGCCACGATCTCGGCCTTCTTATCGGGGAACGCGGCCGCGTACGCCGCGCCGATCAGGCCCGCGTCCTCGGTGAGCACCCGCTCGCCGCCGGCGAACCGGCCGTCCGGGTACGCCACGTCGAGGCCGGCGACGATCGCGGCGAACGCCTCGGCGAGCTTGTTGTCGCGGACCAGCGCGTACGCGAGCAGGCGGTGACCGGTCATGTGATCCGGACGCTCCTCGACGGCGCGGCGATAGGTGTCGATGGTCAGCGAGCGCGCGGCGGCGCCGATCCGCTCCAGCCGCTCGCCGGCAAACCGGCGGAGATCCGCGCGGCCGGGGAACAGATCGATCAGCGAGCCATACATGCGCGCCGCGTTCGCGAGGTCCTGCTTCGCCTCGAGCGCCTCGCCCATGCCGATCAGCGCGAGCACGTCACCGGCGTCCTTCGCGTGCCACGTCTTCGCGATCTCGAGCGCCTGGTCGGCGTTGCCGCGCCGCACCGCCCGAGCGATCTCGGAGAGCGGCCCCTTCAGCGGCTGCGGCGAGCCCGGCGGCGGCCACTGCTCGCGCTGCTGGTACTGCCCGTCGGCCGAGTAGCCGCTCGCCTCGCCGCCGGCGGTCTCGTCGACGCGGTAGCGCCGATCGGCCTCGGAGCGTGGGGTGACGGCGCGCGGCGGCTCGAGCTGGTTCGATGACGAGGCGGAGCCGGAGTCCGCCGCGATGCCGGGCGGCGGCGGAGGCGGAGGCGCGGGGGACGCGGCCGGCTCGGGCATCGGCATGTCCATGCTGTCGCCCGCCTCCTTCTTGGCCTCCTTGAAGTCGCGCTCGCCGTCGTCGTCGCCGATGTCCCGCGACGTGCTCTTCCCGCCCGTCGACGGATCGGCGATGCCGTCCTTGTCGCTGGGATCCGCCTTCGCCGGCTTCATCTTCTCGAGGTTCTTCGTCCCCGTGGTCGTCTCGGTCTGCGCGAGCTGCTGGTTCGCCCCGATCGGCTTCTTCGGCGGCTGGCTCGCGATCTGCGACGTGCGGCGCTGCTGCTCGAGGCCCTTCGGCCCGACGACGAGGATATCGGTCAGCGACGCGCGATCGATGCCGTAGCGTGCGTAGTCGCCATCGCTCTCGAGCACGAGCATCGCGGTCTGGCTCGACACCACGCGCGCCGCGACCGACTTCGTCGCGATCGCCGTGCGCAGTGCCTTCCGCTCCGCGCCCTGCGCGATCTCGAGCTTGGCCTCCAGCTCGGCGATCTCCGCCGTCGCCGATGCGCGCTCGACGAGCGCCTGTGTTCCACCCGCCACACCGATCGCGCGCGTGCGACCGGCCACGGTGACCTGGATGGTCTGCACCGGGGCAGCCATCTTCGCGTAGACCATCGTGCGACTCGAGGCGCGCGCGGTCTTGATGATCTTCGGATACACCCACTGCGCGCCCGCGATCTCGACGGGCACGTCCACCATCACCCGCTCGCCGAGACCGGCGACCACGTCGGATAGCCCGGCATCCATGTCGAGCACCGCACCGGCGCGGGAGAGCCCGCTGGTCACGAGCGAGGTCGCGAGCGCCTCGTCGCGGATGCCGCCCGCCAGGACCACATCGATGCGCTCGACCTGGCTCTTCGCGAGCTTGCCGATCGCGCCGCGCAGATCCGTCGTGCTCGCACCGGCCGTCATCACACCGTCGGTGATGACAACGAGGCGCTGCTTCGGCGCCTTGATCGCCGCGATCGCCTGACCGAGATCCGAGGCGCCCGCCGCGCCGCGCGCGATCAGCGCTCGCACCTGCGCCTCGCCCACGTCGGCGGCGCGACCGGAGAACAGCGACTGCGAGTCCTGATCGAACGCGATGATCTCGAGCTGCAGACCATCGCCGTACGTCGCGACCATCGCCGCCACCATCTCGCGCACGTTGCGCGCGTACTTCTCGAACCCGAGCGCGCGCGATGCGCTCGTATCCACCAGCAGCGTCACGCCCGTGGGCTTGTCCACGGCGACCTGCGCCTGATCGAACGGCGAGAGCTGCGCGACCACGTACGAGCCCGACGCGAGCGCCTCCGCCGAGCTCGGTGCCTCGGAGACGAAGTCGCGATCCGGCGTCCAGTTGCGCTGCGACAGCTTCTGCTCGGTGGTCTTGCCATCCGCACCCGTGATCGCGAGGTGGATGTCGAGCGCCTCGACCTTCGGCAGGCCGCGTAGGGGCAGCGCATAGCGCGTGCCCGGGAGCTCCTGCGAGAACGAGATCACGAGGTGCTTGTCGGCCTTCGCGGGGATCGGGAACACGCGCGCCGTGAACTGGTTGCCCGCGCCCTTCTCGAGCAGCGCGGGATCCTGACGGCGATGCAGGTTGTCCTCGTACGCGCGGCGCGCGAGCTGCTTCTCGACGATCTCCGCCTCCATGAACTGGCCGTCGTTCTCCATCGCGAACCGCGAGACCGCGGCGCCGCTCGGCAGCGTGATCGCGAACGTGCCCTCGCGGACCCGGTTCTCGGTGTTGTGGAAGTAGAGGTGGAGCTCGGTGAACGCGAGCGGGCCCTGGAGCACCGCCTTCGCCTCGACCTTGGTCACCAGCAGACCCGAGCCATCCGATGCGGTCAGCGTCCACGGCGCCTGCTGCTGCTCCTGTCCCGCGATCTCCTGGGACGCCTGGAACAGCGGTAACGGGACCGCCGCCACCTTCACCTGCTCCATCGCCGGCAGCGCGCCCTGGGTCGGGATGGCCGCCGGCTTCGCCGGCTCTCCCTTCCCGCTGCAGGCTGCCAGCACTCCGAGAACGACGACCGACGGGCGGATGCGCATCTACCGTCCAACGCACGGCGATGGCTCGCGATCTCGAAAACGTGGGCCCAAGGACCCAGGTCGGTCGGGTGTCTATCGGTTCGCCTCGGGACGCCGTCGGAGGTCCACGGCGCCGAGTGGTGATCGTGGAGGTCATAGGAAGTACTCGAACTGGTTCTCGGTGCGTGCGAAGCGGCGGAGCTCGAGCACGTGACAGGGCATGACGTCCGGGGCGAGCTCGACATAGGCGCGCCCGCCTCGCCAGAGATAGTGCGCACCGCCGACGAGGTCGTGCGCCTGGAACGTCTCGTCGGCCGCGATCCCGAGGTCGTCGAGATCGAGATCGATCCACGCCGCGTGCGTGTGGTGCGGATCGAGGTTGACCACGATGAGGATCACATCGCGACGATCGGCGGTGCGTTTGCTGTAGCAGAGGACGAGATCGTTATCGGTAGGATGGAACCGCAGAAAGCGATTCGCGTGGAGCGCCGCGTGGTCACGACGGATCCGGTTGATCCGCGCGATCACGTGCCGGAGGCTATCGGGGCGGTCGAGGTCCCACGCCCGGAGCTGATACTTCTCGTTGCGCGCGAGCTCCTCGGCGCCCGTTCGCGGCTCGCGCTCCATCAGCTCGTACGCGGGGCCGTAGATCCCGTACGCGCTCGACAAGGTCGCCGCGAGCACCAGCCGGGACACGAACGCCGCGCGTCCGCCGTGGACCAGGTGCTCGGGAAAGATATCCGGCGTCGTCGGCCAGAAGTTCGGTCGGAAGTACTCGACGACGTCGGTCTGCACGAGCTCCTCGAGATACTTCGTGAGCTCCGGCTTCGTCGTCCGCCAGGTGAAGTACGTGTACGACTGCGAGAACCCGGACTTCGCGAGGGCGTACGTCAGCTTCGGCCGGGTGAACGCCTCCGCGAGGAACAGGGTATCGGGATGCGCTTGCTGCACGGCGCGAATGCACCACTCCCAGAATCCGATCGGCTTGGTGTGAGGATTGTCGACCCGGAAGCAGCGAACGCCGCGCCCGCACCAGAACAGGAACACGTCGCGAAGCCCTTCCCACAGGGCCTCCCAGTCGTCCGACTCGAAGTCGAACGGGTAGACATCCTGATACTTCTTCGGCGGGTTCTCGGCGTACTGGATGCTGCCGTCGGGGCGCGCGCGAAACCACGACGGATGTTCCCGGACCCACGGATGGTCCGGTGACGCCTGGAACGCGATGTCGAGTGCCACCTCGAGCCTTCGCTCGTGCGCTGCGGCAACGAAGTGGTCGAAGTCCGCGAGCGTTCCGAGCTCGGGATGCACGCTGGTGTGCCCTCCCTCCGCGGCACCGATCGCCCACGGGCTCCCTGGATCGGACGGGCCCGCGGTGGGCGAGTTGTCAGGCCCCTTGCGGAACGCGTGACCGATCGGATGGATCGGCGGCAGGTACACGACGTCAAACCCCAGCTCCGCGACGTAGTCGAGTCGCGCCTCCGCGTCGCGCAGCGTGCCGTGCCGCCCGCCGTGCCCCGTCGAGCGTGGAAACATCTCGTACCAGGCCGAGCACCGGGCGAGTGGACGCTCGACGATGACCTCGAGCTCGCGGCGAAACCGCGACGCTCGCGACCGATCGGCCAGCCGCGTCATCGTGGCCGCGAGCACCGGCGCGGTCGCCGCCCGGATGCGCGCCGCGACCGGGGCCGAGCCACGTAGCACGTGCGCGGCCTCGAGCAGCAGGCCGCGATCGGACGACGGAGCGCGCCGCTCGGCCGCCTCGATCTGCTGCGCGGCCTCGAGCAACTCGAGCATGACCTCGTTGCCGGCGGCGACCTTCCGGTCGAATCCCTGGCGCCAGGTCGCGAAGTTATCCACCCAGCCGAGCACCGTGTAGTAGTAGCGACCGAGCGTGCCGAGCTCGATCGAGGTCCGCCAGACGTCGTTCCCCTGCGGCTCGAGCACGACCTCGGTCCACTGGTCGTCGGCGCCGGACTCGTGCCGGTACAGCAGCACGGCGCCGAGCACGTCGTGACCGTCGGCGAGGAGATCCGCTTCGATGTCGAGCGGCTCACCGAGGACCCGCTTGATCGGATAGCGCCCTCCATCGACCTCGGGACGGAGAGCGAGAACGACCACGCGCTGGCGGCCATCACACAGACGCGGCGGCAACTTCATTCGAGTGCTCCCAGATCGACGATCTCCGACCCGTGGTCGCCGCATTGGCCAGCCCGAAGAGCGGCGACAGCGAGCTCCCATAGACCACCACTCCCGCGATCTCGCAATCGTGGTGACTCGGCTCCCAGATGTGAACCGCACCGTGATCGGTCTCGATCCGCATGTGGCAGTCCGCGGCCGCCACCGCAGAAACCACGAACACGCTGACGGCGGTGAGGACGGCGAGCATATCGAGAGCATCGCACAGATCCGATAGATCGTTTGTACACAAACCAATCCAGACGCGTCATCGCGAACCCTGCACCGGATCGAGGCGTCCCCCCCCGGTGACTTCGCGGGAGGTGGCCTCGCGTGGCCCGGGCCATCGACACGGGGCCGGCAGGGCGCTAGGTTCGACCGGATGATGAAGCGAATGATCGGGGTGATGGTGATCGCGCTGGCGTGCCTGGCTCCGAGGGCGGCCGAAGCCTTCTGCGGGTTCTATGTCGCACCGGGCGAGAACCAGCTCGTCGCCGATGCGACGCAGGTGGTGCTGATGCGCAAGGGCACGCGCACCGTGCTGTCGATGCAGAACAACTACAAGGGACCACCGAGCGAGTTCGCGATGGTGATTCCGGTGCCGGTGGTGCTCAAGGAAGCGGACGTCAAGACGCTGCCGAAGTCCGTGTTCGCGAACGTCGAGCGGATGGGCGCGCCGCGGCTCGTGGAGTACTGGGAACAGGATCCGTGCCGCATCGAGCGCGACTACGACGAGGTGCGGAAGAGCTCCGGCCCGATGGAGCGGCCGATGCCGGCCACGGCCGCGCGCGGCGATAGCCTCGGCGTCACCGTCGAGGCGCAGTTCTCCGTCGGAGAGTACAAGGTCGTCATCCTCTCCGCGAAGGAGGCCACTGGCCTCGACACGTGGCTGCGCCGCGAGAAGTACTCGATCCCGGCGGGCGCCGCGCCGTTGCTCCGACCGTACGTCGAGAGCGGCATGAAGTTCTTCGTCGCGAAGGTCGATCCGAGGAAGGTGAAGTTCGTCGATGGCCGCGCGGACCTCTCGCCGCTTCGCTTCCACTACGACTCGGATAGCTTCGAGCTGCCGATCCGGCTCGGCCTCGCGAACTCCAACGGCACGCAGGATCTCGTGGTCTCGATCCTGTCCCCCGGCCAGCGCTTCGAGGTCGCGAACTATCCCAACGTCACGATCCCGACGAACCTCGAGGTCGAGGACTCGATCAAACCGCGGTTCGGCGCGTTCTACGCGTCGCTGTTCGATCGCACGATCGAGAAGAACCCGGGCGCGGTGGTCACCGAGTACGCATGGCAGGCCACCACCTGCGATCCGTGCCCGGGCCCCGCGCTCAACGGCAACGACTTCATGACGCTCGGCGCCGACGTGATCGACGGCAACCAGATCGCGACGCCGCCGAACCCGACCACGCAGCCGGTGAATCCTCGCCCCGGCCAGAGCCGCCCGGCGCCGATGCCACCGCAGCGCCGACCGCCGCCGCGATTCAACAACGACTTCGTGCTGACGCGCCTGCACGCGCGCTACGGCAAGGACATCACGAACGACCTCGTGTTCAAGGCCGCCGCGCCGATCGTCGGAGGCCGCGAGTTCCTGACCGACGGCAAGAAGCTCGAGGAGGGCGCGAAGGCGTCGAGCACCAACAACTTCCAGGGCCGCTACATCATCCGCCATCGCTGGACGGGACCGGTCGCGTGCAAGGAGCCGCACCGCGGCATCTGGGGCGGCCCGCCGAACGGCGGCATGCCGCAGCCGCAAGCAGCGCTCGGTCTCGCGTTCGCGCCGCGCGGCCAGGTCCAGCTCGCGAAGTCGATCAAGGGCGACGTGCCCGAGATCGGGCTGAAGAAGGGCGCGCTCGAGCCGATCAAGGCGTCGCCGCCAAAGAAGCCCTAGCGAAGCACGAGGCCCGACGCGGACTCCAGGTCGCCGGAGAGCGCGACCTTGCCGGTCAGCCAGTCGAGGAGCGGCTGACCGATGACCTCGCGCCGCCAGCCGTTGAGCGCGGGCAGGGTACTCGCCCCCTCGACGCCGTGCTCGTCGACGGCGCGTGCGAGCCCCTCGGCATCTGCACGGGTGGCGAGAAGGCGGGGAGCCACGCCGATCCGATCGGCGATGAGCTGCACGATCGAGATCATCAACTCGGCCCAGCGCTGCGCGCGCTGGCTCGAGGGTCGCCCCGCCGCCTGCACCAGATCGCGAACCGCATCCGGCTCCGCCGCGTCGATGATCTCCGAGAGCTCCTCGGCGCGGCTCTTCGCCAGGGGCGAGATGCCCTTCGTCGAGCGCACGCCGGTCGCGCCGTGTGGGCGCTGCCGTGCGAGATCGATCAGCACCTTCTCGTTGAGCACCTGACCGAGCGGCCGATCGAGCTCGAGCGCCACGCGCAGGCGCCACGCTGCGAGGTCGATCAGCACGGCGAGCGCGCGCGCATCGAGGCCGCGCACGCCACCGATCTCGCGCCAGGCAGTCTCGGCGGTGACCGAGGCGGCCGCGACCGCCGCAGCCGCGACCTCGGAGCTCTCCGTCCGCACCCACGCGAGGCGCTCACCGAGCCGGGCGCGCAGGCGCGCGAACAGCGCCGGCAGGTGGCGCACGTCCGCATCCGCGTAGGCGAGCTGGGCGTCGGAGAGCGGGCGCTTGCTCCAGTCCGTCCACTGCTGCTCCTTGCCGAGCGTGAGCCCGAGCATCTCGAGCCCGAGCGTCGCCAGCCCGACCTGGTCCCCGATCCCGGCGAACGCGGCCATCAGCTGGGTGTCGATGATGTTCGGCATCGCGATCCCGAACCGCGCGTAGACCAGGCCGAGGTCCTGGCGAGGCGCATGTGCGACCACCATCGGATGGGCGGCCAGGGCCTCGAACACGGGCCGTACGTCGACGGCCAGTGGGTCGAGAAGTCGCACCTCCGGAACGGTCGCGACGATCGCCGCCTCGGGAACATCTAACCGGACGTGCGACGGAAGCCATGACACCTGGACGAGGCACAGG
>JBBRED010000250.1:0-12578 GCA_038203335.1 Haliangiales bacterium
GGACGGCGACGCGATCACACTCGTCGAGAACGCGATGCTCGCAGGGCGACTCGACGACGATGGCGAGCTGCTCGGCGCCGTGCGCGCGGAGATCACGCGCAAGCTCGAGCTCGCCGAGGAGCTCGAGGAGCGCGCCGACGACGAGGATCACCCGGCCGATGCGGCCGCGATGCGCGACGAGTCCGCCTGGCTCCGCACGTCGACCGAGCCGCGCGTGAAGACGAAGACCGGGCCAGGCTCGGTCGCCGATCCGAGGACGAAGACGCTGCCTGGCACTGCGCCGCCGCCGATGGCCGGGCTACCCGACGCTCCTCCGACGATCGGGCGGATCAAGCTCGTCTCGGTGCGGCCGCCGTCGACGCCGCCTCCGATCGCACCGCAACCCGCGCTCACACAACCGTTCCCGCCGCCCGCGGAGCGCCGGCCCGCGACCACGCAGCCGATCCCGAACCTCACGAACCGCATGCCCGCGGTGTCGCCCGAGGTCTCCGAGGAGCTGTCGCGCGTCACCACCGAGCGCTCCGCGGTGCGGCCGACCGACGACGTTCCCACGGTCACCAACCGGATGTGGGCGCAGCCCGATCCCGACGATGCCGGCGCCACCGATCGCATGCCCGCGCAGACCGTTCCCGTCGACGTCACGGACGAGAAGCCCGCGCTCGCGCACCTGCTCGCCGCGCGCAACCCGACGATGACCGATCGCAACCCGCCTTCGCCAGCGGTCACCGATCGGATGTGGGCGCCGAACCCCGACGACATCGAGGCCTCGAACGAGCTGTCGCACGTCACCGATCAGTTCCCCGCGGTCACCGCCCGGATGGCGGCGCAGCCGGATCCCGATGAGGACGATGCCGGGTGGCGCAGCGTCACCGACCCGCGCATCGAGTCCGGGCCGATCGACGTTCCGATCGATCCGCCCACCCTCTCCGTGGTCGAGCCCGAGGCGAACGGCGAACGCGACAAGCTCGTCGCCGCGCACCGCGCCGCTCCCGATGACGTGCACGCAACTGTCGCCGCGCTCGCATCGCTCGCCGACGAACCGGCGCAGCGCCGCGACTTCCTCGACCAGGCCGTCAAGCTCAGCCACGGGCCCGCGCTCGCGATCGTGCTGCACGAGCTCGCCGTGAACGCGCGCGAGGCGCACGAGATGATCCGCGCCGCCGCGCTGTGGACCCGCGCCCACGAGATCGATCCCACGTACGCGCCGATCTGGATGCCGCTCGCCGATGCGCTCGCCGCCTCCGACGAGATCGACGCGGCCCGCGAGCTCTACGAGGAGGTCGCCGCGTCTCCTGCGTACGACGAGCATCGCCGCCGGTTCGCCGCCGAGCGCGCCGAAGCCCTCGGCAAGGACCACACGATCGTGTCAGGTGAGATCGGATCCCGGCCCGCTCCCGTCTCGCGGGTCCGTCCCGAGGTCGAGCGCGCACGGAAGATGATGGACGCCGATGACATCCCCGGCGCCCTCGCGCTCGCCGAGGAGGTGATCGAAGCGTACCCCGAGGACACCGCGGCGCTCGAGCTGCTCGAAGGGTTGTACCTCCAGACGGGCGACATCACCGCGGCGTCGGAGACGATCGGCCGCCAGCTCCTGCTCGCCGAGGACGAGCTCGCGCGCGCCTCGCTGTGGCGCCGTCGCGCGAAGATCTATCGCGACTCGCTCGGTCGCGATGCCGAGGCGTATCGATGCCTCAAGGAAGCGCATGCGTGCTCGCCGAGCGATCCGGAGATCGCCTATCAGCTGCGCACCGCAGCGATGGTCCGCGCGGAGTGGGCGCTCGCCGCATCGCTCCTGTATCGCGAGATCGCCGCGGCCACGAACCCGCGCGAGCGCGGCGCGCTGCACCTCGAGCTCGCGCTGATCTTCGACGAGCGCCTCGACGACGAGAGCCAGGCGCAGGTGAACTTCGAGCAGGCGATCGCGTTCGATCCCTCGATCCCCGCCGCGAAGCTGTACGAGGAGGCCGCCACCTCGGCGCGCGCCGCTGATCGCGCCGAGCTGCTCGAAGCGGCCGCGCGCTGCCGCTCTGCCGCGGTCGCGGCAACCGCGCAGCCGGATCTCGCCGCGCAGCTCGATCGCGCCCAGGCCAGCGGCGACACCGAGGCCGCGTTCGATCTCGCGAACCAGCTCTGGCGCGCCGAGCCCGGTCACGCCGCGGCCTTCCGCCTGCTCGCGAACGTGCACCGCACCTCCGGCGATCTCGCCGCGCTCTCCGATCTGACGAGCGTGCGCGCGAGCCGCGCCGAGCAGCCCGCGGAGCGCGCGACCGCGTGGCTCGAGGTCGCAAGGCTCGCGGAGGATCTGAAAGCTCTCGACCAGGCCGCGCGCGCGTACGACCTCGCGCTCGTCGAGGATCCCGGCCACGTCGGCGCGCTCGATGCGCGGGGCGCGCTCGCGTTCAAGCTCGGTGACTTCATCACCGCCGATCTCATCTACCGCGACCTCGCCACGGGAGACTCGGTGCTCGGTGCGGACGAGCTCGCGCTGCGTCGATCGATCATCTGCGAGCACCTCGGCCGCGACACCGAGGCGCTCAACCACGCGCAGCAGGCCGCCGACGCCGCCCCGAATCGCCGCGACGTGATGATGCGCGTGCAGGAGCTCGCCACCCGGATCGGCGATCTCGAGACCGCGCTCGCGGCCGCGAAGAAGGTGCTCGACCTGATCGGCCTGTACGACGAAGAGGGCAAGCTGCGGGCGCACTTCGCGCTCGTCGACCTGATGCGGCAGGCCGGCGACCTCTCCGGGGCGGCGCTCCAGCTCGAGCGCATCCTGCGCGATCACCCGATGCACGAGCCGGCGCTCGAGATGCTCGCGGACGTCCACGTCGCCCGCGCGGACTGGCCGAGCGCCACGCGCTTCCTCTATCAGCTCGTCCCGCTCGCGCCGACCTCGGCGCTGCGCGCGGAGCGGTTGTACCGGCTCGGTGAGGCCGTGTTGATCCACCTCGGCGATGTCGATCGCGCCGACGACGTGTTCCTGCGCGCATCGGATCTCGATCCCGCGCACTTGCCCACGCTGCGCCGCCTGCTCGACGTGTACTGGCGCGCCGATGATCCGGGCGCGCTCGTCGAGGTCGCGACCGAGCTCGCCGACAAGGGCGCGCTCGCGACCGGCCCCGCGGCCGAGACCTCGCTCGCGCACGCGCTCGTCGCCGCCGCGCTGATCGGCGATACGGCGCTGGCGAGCCGGCTCGGCGCCGCGCTCGGCGACGATGCACCACGCCGGGTGGCGAGCGCGCTCGCCGAGCTCGCGGGCAAGCACGAAGGTCGGCTCCAGCTCGCGAGCGCATCGACCGCGATCACCGAGCTCGCGCGCCGCGGGCATCTCGATCTCGCGAAGGTTCGCGCCGCCGCGATCGGCACCCCGGTCGCGAATCACCTCACGTTGATCTGATCCGCTAGATCACCCGAAACGCCGCTAACGCGGAGTCACAGGCGATCTATTGACGTTCCGGAACGCGGGGACGAGAGTGCGCGCAACGTACAACTGGGAAGAGGAGAGAGGAACCATGAAGAGCTTCACCAAGATCTCGTTCGCGCTCGCGATGACCGTCGGATTCACCAGCATCGCCGTCGCCGGCGATGCCAAGGCCCCCGCGCCGGCCCCGACGCCCGCGAAGAAGGAGGAGGCGAAGAAGATGGAGCCGCCGAAGAAGATGGAGCCGATGAAGGCCCCGGCGGAGCTCGCGGAGATGGGCAAGATGATGGCCGGCAACTGGAAGTGCACCGGTAAGGCCGTCATGGATCCGACCAAGCCGACCGAGATGATGGACATGAAGATGACCGTCAAGATGGCGATGGACATGGGCGGCTGGTGGATCAAGTCCACGATGGACGCCGGCGCGATGTTCAAGGGCGAGGAGTACGTGACCTACGACTCCAACGCGAAGAAGTACATCTCGATCATGCGCGACTCGATGGGCGCCAGCGAGATGAAGACCTCGATGGGCATGAAGGACAACAAGATCGTGTGGGAGGGCGACGCCCGCTCCGCGAATCCAATGATGGCGGCGATGAAGTCGCGCGCCACCTCGGACATGTCGGACGCCAAGGCCGGCGTGAAGATGATGGGCGAGTACTCGATGGACGGAAAGACCTGGATGAAGGCGTGGGAAGCCAGCTGCAAGAAGTAGTCGGCGCTCGGACCTAGCCAGATCGTCGGGTGCCGCGAGGTGCCCGGCGATTCGTGCCTTTCGGGCCAGGTCCAATTGACGGTTTCGTAAGCATGGTTACGTTCAGCCCGTCATGAAGCTCGACAAGCTCACCGTGAAAGCGCAGGAGGCGATCGCATCCTCGCGCGACGTCGCGATCGCCCGCCACCACGCCGAGGTCCGGCCGGAGCACCTGCTCCTCACGCTCCTCGATCAGGACGGCGGCGTCGTTCCCCGAATTCT
The DNA here is from genome assembly GCA_038203335.1 of Haliangiales bacterium. GTDB lineage: Bacteria > Myxococcota_A > Polyangia > Haliangiales > Haliangiaceae > JABFXX01. The sequence goes on from JBBRED010000250.1 coordinate 4,398, forward strand.
CTCCAAGCTCGGCGCCGATCCCCGCGTGGTTCGCGCCGATGTCGACAAGGCCCTCGCCGCCGCGCCGAAGGCGCACGGCGATGTCGAGGTCGATGCATCGCGCGCGTTCAAGGACGTGTGGTCCGAGGCCGTGCGTGAAGCCCACGCGATGAAGGACGAGTACACCTCGACCGAGCACTTCCTGATCGCCCTCGCGATGGGGTCGTCGGCGGCGGCGCTGTCGCTGCAGGCCAGCGGGGCGACCAAGGACGCGATCCTCGAGGCGCTGGTCAGCGTGCGCGGCAATCAGCGCGTCACCGATCAGGATCCCGAGGCGAAGTACGAGGCGCTCGATCGCTACACGCGCGATCTCACGCGGCTCGCTCAGCAGGGCAAGCTCGATCCGGTGATCGGCCGTGACGAGGAGATCCGCCGCACGATCCAGATCCTGTCGCGGCGCACGAAGAACAACCCGGTGCTGGTCGGCGAGGCCGGCGTCGGCAAGACCGCCGTCGTCGAGGGCATCGCGCAGCGCATCTCGCAGGGCGATGTACCGGAGTCCTTGCGCGACAAGCGTGTGTGCTCGCTCGATCTCGGCGCACTGATCGCCGGAGCGAAGTACCGCGGCGAGTTCGAGGAGCGGCTGAAGGCCGTCCTCAAGGAGGTCGCGGACGCGGCCGGCGGCATCATCCTGTTCATCGACGAGCTGCACACGCTCGTCGGCGCGGGCGCTGCCGAGGGCGCGGCCGACGCGGCAAATCTGCTCAAGCCCGCACTCTCACGCGGCGAGCTCCGCTGCATCGGCGCGACCACGCTCGACGAGTACCGAAAGCACATCGAGAAGGACAAGGCGCTCGAGCGCCGGTTCCAGCCGGTGCTGATCGAGGAGCCGTCGGTCGACGACACGATCGCGATCCTCCGTGGCCTCAAGGAGAAGTACGAGGTCCACCACAAGATCCGCGTGCGCGATGCCGCGCTCGTGGCAGCGGCGAAGCTCTCGCACCGGTACATCCCGTCGCGCCAGCTCCCCGACAAGGCGATCGACCTCGTCGACGAGGCCGCGTCGCGCCTCAAGATGGAGATCGAGAGCACGCCCACGCCGATCGACAATCTCGAACGCCGCGTGATGACGCTCGAGGTCGAGAAGGCCGCGATGGAGCGCGAGAACGACAAGCGCTCGAAGCAGCGGCTCAAGGAGGTCGAGCGCGACATCGCCGAGCTCAAGGAGCAGTCGTCCGCGATGAAGGCGCGGTGGCAGCACGAGCGCGACGTCATCAAGGGCCTCGGCGAGCGCAAGGCGAAGCTCGAGCAGCTCAAGGCGGATGCCGAGCGGCTGCAGCGCAGTGGCGACTTCGCGCGCGCCTCCGAGCTAAAGTTCGGCTCGATCCCGGAGCTTGAGAAGTCGATCGCCACGGAGACCGCCGAGGTCGACGAGCTGCGCGCGAAGGGCAGCTTCCTCCGCGAGGAGGTCACCGAGGATGATATCGCCGCGGTGGTGGCGAAGTGGACCGGAATCCCCGTCGAGAAGATGCTCGAGGGCGAGTCCGAGCGACTCACCAAGATGGAGGACCGGCTGCGCGAACGCGTGGTCGGTCAGGACGAGGCGGTCACCGCGGTCGCCGCGGCCGTGCGCCGTGCGCGCGCCGGCCTCAAGGATCCGAACCGTCCGATCGGCAGCTTTCTGTTCCTCGGACCGACGGGCGTGGGCAAGACCGAGCTCGCGCGCGCCCTCGCCGAGTTCCTGTTCGACGACGACTCCGCGATGATCCGCATCGACATGTCGGAGTACCAGGAGAAGCACACCGTCTCGCGGCTCGTCGGCGCGCCCCCAGGCTACGTCGGCTACGATCAGGGCGGTCAGCTCACCGAGGCGGTGCGCCGCCGGCCGTACTCGGTCGTGCTGCTCGACGAGATGGAGAAGGCGCACGCCGATGTGTGGAGCGTGTTGCTCCAGGTGCTCGATGACGGCCGCCTGACCGATGGCCAGGGCCGCACGATCGACTTCAAGAACACGGTCGTGATCATGACGACGAACGTCGGCGCGATGCATCTGCTCAAGCTCGATGCGACGAACCGCTCGGCCGTCGAGGCGAACGTGATGAAGGAGCTGCAGAGCACGTTCCGACCCGAGCTACTCAACCGGATCGACGAGATCATCTTCTTCGAGCCGCTCGGTCAGTCCCAGCTGGGTACGATCGCGCGCATCCAGCTCAAGCGCTTCGAGAAGCTGCTCGCCGATCGGCAGCTGACGATCGACCTCTCCGACCGGGCCGTCGCGAGGATCGCGGAGGCTGGCTACGATCCCATCTATGGCGCACGGCCGCTCAAGCGCGCGCTGCAGAAGCTCGTGATCGATCCCCTGGCGACCAAGCTGCTGAACCATGCCTTCATGCCGGGCGACCACATCGAGGTCGACGTCGATGGCACCGAGGTCGTCTTCCGTAAAGGCGTGAAGGGAGCCGCAGCGTAGCCATGCCGCAGCAGATCGATTTCGATCCGAACACCGACTACTACAAGGTGCTCGGGGTGGCGAAGGAGTCCACCGCCGACGAGATCAAGAAGGCGTACCGCAAGCTCGCGAAGTCGAACCATCCGGATTCCACCGGCGGCGACAAGGCGAAGGAGTCGCGGTTCAAGGACATCTCGAACGCGTACGACGTGCTCGGCGATGCCAAGAAGCGCGCGCTCTACGACCAGCTGCGCGCGCAGGGCGGCGGCTTGCCGCGCGGGTTCGGTGGTGGTGGCGGCGTGTACACGTCGCAGGGCCCAGGCCCCGGCGTGTTCGATCTCGGCGATCTGTTCACCCAGTTCTTCAGCCAGGGTGGACCGACCAGCGGCGGTGGCGCCGGCCGGCGCGTACGCGTCGAGCATGTCGATGACGAAGGACCAACCGTGCGCCAGCGCTCGGGCGGCCGCAGGCGCGCCGCCACCGAGGACGCGGAGTTCGAGCAGAAAGTGAAGGCGTCGGATGGTTCCTACCTCGACGTGAAGGGGCAGGACGTCTACTCCGACGTTCGAATCGCGTTCGATCGCGCGATCCTTGGCACGGTCGCGACGGTTCCCACGATCGACGGTAAGGCGGAAGTGAAAGTCCCGCCCGGCACCTCGAGCGGGAAGAAGCTGCGACTCCGTGGCAAGGGCATCACCGATCGGGCAGGTCGCGCTGGAGACCACTACATCACCGTGCAGATCGACGTTCCCGGGAACCTCGATGAGGACCAAAAGAAACAGCTGATCCAGCTGGTAACTCGCCTCCGCAAGCGCGAGCAAAACGACTGAAACCTCGTACAGTAGGGAAATCGATGTCGAATCACACCGAGACTGCCGGCCAGTACCCCGTCATTCCCCTTCGCACGGAGGTCCAGCTGCCGGGTCATGTGGGCCCCCTGGAAATTGGTCGTGAAGCCTCGGTTCGCGCGATCGAAGCGGCCACGCGCGATGACAATTTGATCGTCATCATCCCGCAGAAGAACCCCGCGGTTCGCGACCCGGGCCAGAAGGATCTCCACGAGGTCGGCGTGCGCGCCGAGATCGTGCAGGTCGTGAAGCACTCTCCCGGCCGGTTCACCACGGTGATGCGGTTCCTCGAGCGCGTTCACATCGATGCGCTGGTCGCCACCGAGCCGTTCCTGATCGCGAGCGTCTCGAAGCTCGCCTCGACCACGGCCGCCACGCCCGACGCGCTCGCGTCGACCACGACCAAGGTCCGCGACTACCTCGTAGCCGTCGTCACCGACGCGCAGGCGAAGGAGACCCGCGACAAGGACGGCAAGGAGAAGGAGCCCAAGGGCGAGCTCACCCGCGTCCAGGTCCAGGCGATCGTCGATCCCGACAAGCTCGTCGATGCGGCCGCACCGTACCTCGAGCTCGAGCGCGACGACCTGACCACGCTGCTGATCGAGACCGACACGATGAAGCGCCTCGAGCGCATCATCCCGTCGCTCGAGCGCCAGGCCACCGTTCTCCGCCTCAAGGCGGACATCGGCGCGGAGCTCGAAGGCGAGTCGAGCCGTACACATCGCGAGCGCGTGCTGCGCGATCGCATGCGGCAGATCCAGGAGGAGCTCGGCGAGCAGGACGACAACGCCGAGATCGACGACCTGCGCAAGAAGATCGAAGACAGCAAGATGAGCGACGAGGTCCGCGCGGTTGCGAAGAAGCAGCTGTCGCGCATGAGCCAGATGGCGTCGTCGTCGCCCGAGTACAACATCGCGCGAACCTACGTCGAGAACCTCCTCGAGATCCCGTGGAACGTGTTCACGGACGACCGCATCGACGTGTCGGCCGCGCGCGCGATCCTCGAGGCCGAGCACTCGGGCCTCGAGAAGGTGAAGCGCCGCATCCTCGAGTTCCTCGCGGTGCGCAAGCTCGCCCCGAACAAGCACGGCCCGATCCTCCTGCTCGTCGGCCCGCCCGGCGTCGGCAAGACCTCGCTCGGTCGCTCGATCGCGAGCTCGCTCGGCCGCAAGTACGTTCGCATCTCGCTCGGTGGCGTGCGCGACGAGGCCGAGGTCCGTGGCCACCGCCGCACGTACATCGGCGCCCTGCCCGGCCGTATTGTCTCCGGCCTCAAGAAGGCCGGCTCGATGAACCCGGTGTTCGTCCTCGACGAGATCGACAAGCTCGCCGCCGACATGCGGGGCGATCCGGCGGCCGCGATGCTCGAGGTCCTCGACCCCGAGCAGAACAAGGACTTCGTCGATCACTACGTCGAGGTGCCGGTCGATCTCTCGAAGGTCATGTTCATCTGCACCGCGAACCAGCTGGACACCATCAGCCAGCCGCTCCTCGACCGCATGGAGACCGTGGAGCTCTCGGGCTACACGAGCGTCGAGAAGCTCGCGATCGCGAAGAACCACCTGCTGCCCAAGCAGCTCGGCGAGCACGGCATCGGCAAGGACCAGCTCGACGTCACGGACGAGGTCCTGACGGAGATCATCCACAGCTACACGCGCGAGGCCGGTGTCCGTAACCTCGAGCGCGAGATCGCAGCGGTCTGCCGCGGCGCCGCGGTCAAGGTCGCGGAAGGCGCCACCACCGTGGCGCTCGGCACCAAGGAGCTCGAGGAGATCCTCGGACCGCAGCGGTACGTCTCCGATCACGCGGAGCGCAAGCCCGAGGTCGGCGTCATCACCGGCCTGGCGTGGACCCCGGTCGGCGGCGACATCATGTTCATCGAGTGCCGCATCTATCCGGGCAAGGGCGAGGTTCGCCTGACCGGGCAGATGGGCGACGTGATGAAGGAGAGCGCGCAGGCCGCGATGTCGTGGATGCGCTCGAACGCCACGCGCCTCGGCATCGATTCCGCGAAGATCGCCGCTTCCGACATCCACATCCACCTGCCGCAGGGCGGCATCAAGAAGGATGGCCCGTCGGCCGGCGTCGCGTTGACCTGCGCGGTCGTCTCGGTGTTCACGAATCGCCCGATCCGCAACGACGTCGCGATCACCGGCGAGATCGATCTGCGCGGCAACGCGCTGCCGATCGGTGGCCTCAAGGAGAAGATCCTCGCGGCTCACCGCGCCGGCATCAAGATCGTGTTCATCCCGTACCGCAACGAGAAGGATATTCTCGACATCCCGGACGAGATCAAGAACGAGCTCGATATCCGCACGATGAAGAAGATCGACGACGCGCTCGCGGTTGCCCTCGAGCCTGCGCCGTCGACGCCCGAGCCCGAGCCGGCGATCCCGCCCCCCACCGCGCCGAGCCGCGGTAACGTCGGCGAGCACCTGCCTTCGTGATCCGGGCGGCTGCGGTCGTCGCAGTCGTCACCGCAGCGGGCGCGCTCCTCGTCGCGTGCAAGAAGCACCGACGGAGCGATCCGCGGCGGACCGTACGCAGTGCCCGCGCGTGACCTGGGCGAAGGCAAAGTGGGACCAGCGTGCGGCCGGCTGCCCGCGGGAGGTCGCCGTCGTGCACTGCACGGTGCCCGTGATCTGGGAGCGTGCGATCGCGGTGGGCGCGCCGCGCGATGCGGTGGCGAAGCTGGTGCTGAGCGCGGGGAGCTGGCGCTTCGATATCGACGACGCCGCCCGCGACGTGCACCTCCACAAGACGTTCGCCGATGACTGCGGCTCGATCGCCGAGGCGCCGGATCCGAACGTGGTCCAGGATCTGCCGCTCCCCGAAACGCTCGACCGCACGATGATCACGAACGCGATCGGCGTGGTGAAACCGAAGGTGATCGCGTGCGCCAGCGACCTGTCGATCAAGGGCGTGGTCAAGGCGACCGTGAAGGAGACGCCCGATGGCGCGCCCGCGGCGGTCACGGTGCGCAACACGCCGGACCGCGCGCTCGGAGAGTGTGTGAAGCAGGCCGTCGCATCGGCTACCTTCACGAGAACCCAGAAGGGCGGCTCGTTCAGCTACCCGTTCATGTTCTGACCATGCGCATCCTCGCCATCAGCCTCCTCGTCCTCGCCGCGTGTCCGAAGACCTCCGATCGCGCGCGGATCGCCGAAGCGATCACGAAGTTCCGCGGCTTCACCGACGAGGTGTGCGCGTGCAAGGACAAGGCGTGCGCCGACAAGGTGTCAGATGACATGGCGAAGTGGGCCTCGACCATGGCGAGCTCGTCCAAGGAGCCGAAGCCGTCCGAGACCGAGATGAAGGACATGCAGGAGCTCGGCACGCGGTTCGGCGAGTGCATGACCAAGCTGGGCTCCCCGCCCGGCACGCTCCCCGCACCTCCCGCCGGCGCTCCGAAGACCGCCGACGAGATCCTCAAGCAGACGTTCGATCAGGTCGGCGCGGCGACGGTCACGCAGCTCCGGTTCTCGTACGTCCGCGAGGACGGCATGCTCGATCCGATCTACGGCACCGCGGCCATCCACCTCGGTAAACCAACGCGGGTGAAGGCGGCCGATGATCCCACCCGCCCGATCGGAGCGCCGGTCCCCGTGGATCCACAGGAGGTCGACGACGTCATGGCGCGCTGCCCGGTCTACGAGTGGAAGGCCGGCGTGCGCAGCACCGGCGAGAGTTCGTGCATGGCGTTCGGTACGCTCGTACGACCGCACTGCAGCGTGGTCGAGGTGTGGAAGCAGGCGATCGAGGACGGCGCACCCGCGAAGGGCCTCGCGATCCTCGAGCTCCACCCCGCCCTCGGCGCCGGCGACACGCAGTCGTGGCGGTTCGAGATCGACGACGCTCCGCGCAACATCCACATAGGTAAGACCGTACCCGACGTCTGCGATCCCACGCTCGAGAAGCCGGTGCCGATGCCGCCCGCGCCTGGCGCCGTCCAGGTCAAACCGAATCCGTACTAGGTCCGCGGCGCGAGCTTGTAGATCTTGCCGGTCAGCTCGACGATGTAGAGCTCGCCATCGGCGTCGACGCCGAACGAGCTGACCTGCGCGAGGATGCCGTCGCGATCGATCGCAGCCTTCCAGTCCCAGTGCTCGCGCGTGAAGCCGGTCGTCCACACCAGCGAGCGCAAGAGGCCCGTGCAGTAGTCCGCGTAGAAGTATCGGCCCGCGAGCATCGGCAGCGCCGTGCCGCGGTACACGAAGCCGCCGGTCACCGAGCAGCCCTCATCGTGCGAGTAGTCCGCGATCGGCGCGGTGAAGCCATCCTTGGAGCAGCCCTCCGTCTTGAAGCAGTGGTTGCCCTCGACGACGTTCCAGCCGAAGTTCTTCTGTCCCTGCCCCGCCGCCACCGCGTAGACGTTCTCCCACAGGTTCTGCCCGACATCGCCGATGTACAGATCGCCGGTCTTCGCATCGAACGAGAACCGCCACGGGTTGCGCGAGCCGATGTGCACCCGCTCCGGCTCGGGCTTCGCCGCATCCACATCGAGCCGCAGGATCTTGCCGAGGAGCGCCTTCGGGTTCTGCCCGTTCTCCTCCGGATCGCCGGCGCTGCCGCCATCGCCCATGCCGGTGTAGAGCTTCCCGTCGGGGCCGAACGCGAGGTTCCCGCCGTTGTGATTCGAGAACGGCTGATGGATCGAGATCAGCTCGCGCCGTGATGCCACATCGACGACGTCGGGATCCTTGCTCACCGTGTACTCGACGATGTGCGTCGCGCCGTCCGCGTCGTCGGTGTAGTTGACGTAGAGCTTGCCGTTCGCGGCGAACTTCGGATGGAACGCGAGCCCGAGCAGGCCCTGCTCGTTGCCATCGGAGATGCCGCCGACGCTGAGGAACGGCTTCGGCGCGAGCTTGCCGTTCTCGATGATGCGGATGCGCCCCACGTGCT
>JBBRED010000251.1:0-12563 GCA_038203335.1 Haliangiales bacterium
GGGGGTGGACTTCACCGCGGGGGTCGCCGGAGCAGCGTCCGCCTTCGCGGCGGCGGGCGCCGCCTTCGCCGGAGCGGGCGCTTCCTTGGCCACCGGCGCCGGCGCAGGCGCGGATCCACTCGCCGCCTCCGCGAGCAGCGCCGAGATGTCCTCGCCCGCCTTCCCGATGATCGCGACCGGCGCGCCGAGCTTGACGGTCTCGCCTTCCTTGACGAGGAACTTGAGCAAGACGCCCGCGGTGAAGTCCGCCCCCGCTTCGGAGAAGCGTGGATCGCCTGCGCCTACGCCGATGAAGGCGGAGGGAGCGGCCGGAAAGATCCTTGCTTCGCCGCTGGCCAAGACGCTCGCGCTCGAGCTGGGGATCGATCTTCGCGGCATCACGGGGACGGGACCGGGGGGCCGGATCGTCGAGCGGGATGTGAAGCAGGCGGCCAATGGCGCTGCACCTGCCTCGAATGGCCACGCGCCCGACGAGGAGGCGGCTGACTCGGCCGAGCCGACGCAGGCGCTCGCTGTTCGCCACGCCCGGCAGATGGTCCCCGACGCCAGCGCCGGCGAGTTCGAGGACCTTCCCGCCAGCAACATGCGAAAGCGCATCGCCGCGCGCCTCACCGAGGCCAAGCGCGATGTCCCGCACTTCTACCTGATGCGGAAGCTCGACGCGGCGCCGCTCCTTGGCTTCCGCGCGCGGCTCAACGAACTGCTGGGTGCCCAGGTTGGAGCGAGTGGGCGAACGCCCGCGAGCGGGGAGAGCCGGAAGGTCAGCGTCAACGACCTCGTGATCAAGGCCGTGGCGCTCGCGCTGCGCCGCGTGCCCGAGTGCAACGCGAGCTGGGAGGGAGAGGCCATCCGCCGGTACCACCAGGTGCATGTCGGCGTCGCCGTCGCGATCGAGGACGGCCTCGTCACGCCCGTCATCCGCAACGCCGATCAGAAGGGCATCGGCGCCATCGCGGCCGAGGTCAAGGACCTCGCCGAGCGCGCGAAGAAGCGCCAGCTCAAGGGCCACGAGATCAGCGGATCGACGTTCACCGTGTCGAACCTCGGCATGTACGGCATCGAGCGGTTCACCGCGATCATCAACCCGCCCGAGGCCGGAATCCTCGCGATCGGCGCCACCGTCGACGAGCCCGTGATCGGCAAGGACGGAGCGATCGTGGCCGGCAAGCGGATGACCGTGACCATGTCGTGCGACCACCGCGTCATCGACGGCGCGCTCGGCGCACGCTGGCTGCAGGCCTTCGGCGAGCTGTTCGAGAATCCGGAGTCGCTGGCCCTGTGAGCGATCCGGTCGTCTACGACGTCGTCGTGATCGGATCGGGTCCTGGCGGCTACGTGGCCGCGATCCGTGCGGCGCAGCTCGGCCTCAAGACGGCGTGCATCGAGCGCGAGAGCCTCGGCGGCATCTGCCTCAACTGGGGCTGCATCCCGACCAAGGCCCTGCTCCGCTCCGCCGAGATGCTCGATCACTTCCAGCACGCGAAGGACTTCGGCATCAAGGTCGGCTCCGTCGAGGCCGACTTCCCGGCGATCATCGCGCGTAGCCGCGGCATCGCCGACAAGGTGAGCAAGGGCATCGGCTTTCTGTTCAAGAAGAACAAGATCGACTCGATCGCGGGCACCGCGAAGCTGCTGCCCCGGAGCGGCGCGTGGAAGCCGCACCAGATCGAGGTGAAGACCGCCGACGGCGCGGCGCAGACCCTCTCCACGAGGAACGTCGTGCTCGCGACCGGCTGTCGCGCCCGCACGCTGCCCGGCATCGAGCTCGATGGCACCCGGATCATCGAGTACCGCAAGGCGATGTCGCTGCCGGACCAGCCGACGTCGCTCGTCGTGCTCGGCGCCGGCGCGATCGGCGTCGAGTTCGCCTCGTTCTATCGCTCGCTCGGGACCGAGGTCACGATCGTCGAGTTCCTGCCGCGGCTCGTGCCGAACGAGGATCCGGAGATCAGCAAGGAGCTGGCGCGCGCGTTCGACAAGCGCGGCATCAAGAGCCTCGTCGGCCACAAGCTGACCTCGGCGAAGAACAACGGCGGCAAGGTCACGATCACCGCCGAGCCGAACGCGGGCGGTGACAAGGTCACGCTCGAGGCCGACATCCTGCTCGTCGCCGTCGGCATCCAGGCGAACACCGAGAACCTCGGCCTCGAGGCGCACGGCATCCAGCTCGAGAAGGGCTTCATCAAGACCGACGCCGAGAACCGCTGCGGCGAGGGCCTGTGGGCCATCGGCGACGTGATCGGGCGCGGCCTCGCGCACGTCGCGTCGGCCGAGGGCGTGTTCGTCGCCGAGAAGATCGCCAACGTCCACGCGGAGCCGGTGCGCTACGACGCCATCCCGGCGTGCACGTACTGCTCGCCGGAGATCGCTTCGGTCGGCCTGACCGAGGAGAAGGCGAACGCGCAGAACGTACCGGTCAAGGTCGGCAAGTTCCCGTTCACCGCGCTCGCCAAGGCGCGCGCCGCCGGCGACACCACCGGCTTCGTGAAGGTGCTGTGGCACGCGGAGACCGGCGCGCTCGTGGGCGCGCACCTGATCGGCCCGGCGGTGACGGATCTGATCGCCGAGCTGACCCTCGCGAAGACCACCGAGGTCAATGCGCAGAGCCTGCTCGCCACGATCCACGCGCACCCGACGTTCGCCGAGACCATCAAGGGCGCGACCGAAGCCGCCCTCGGCGTCGCGATCGATCTCTAGGCGCGTCCGAAATGGGGTCCGACCCCTTTACCGGACAGGCGTGCACGCCGGTGCTCGTGCTATCGATGAAGCGATGTACCGCAGGTGGCTCGCCGTGGCCCTCGTCGCCTGCGCGTGCGGCGGCAAGAAGGACAAGCCGGCGGCGGATGGAGCGCCAACGCCCGCCGACCCTGCGCGCGACGTCGACGCGGCCGCGGTGGGCGATGCCACCGTCGGCGATGTTGCCGGGCCGCCGCCCGCGCCGAGCGGCGCGACCACGAAGGTCCTGCAGGTCGTGGTCCGCGGCACCGCGGCGTGCGCGCGGCGCGCCGATGGCCGCGTCCGCTGCTGGGGGCGCCAGCGCGACGGCAAGAGCGCGCCGATCGCGGCGGCGCCCGTCGAGCTGCCGAACGTGACCAGCGCCGTCTCCGTCGATATCTCGCCGACCGGCGCGATCTACGTCGTCACCTCCGATGGCCATGTGCTGAGCACGTTCGACGAGCTGACGAAGCTCGGCCCGCTCGACGAGGTCGCGGTCTCCGGCGAGGCGATCGAGGTCCGGCTGTTCGGCACCGAGCCGTTCGTGCTGATGCGCTCCGGCGATCTCGAGGGACCCGTGAAGAGCAACCCGCGCCTGACCGACGTCACCGCGCTGCGCACCTCCGGCAAGCGTGCGTTCGCCCTCCATCGCGATGGACACGTGTCGGCGTTCACGCAGACGTCGAAGACGACGCTCAAGGGTCTGACCGACATCGAGACGCTGATCGGCGTTGGCTGCGGCCGCCACCGGGGCGGCGCGCTGAGCTGCTGGGACGATCGCGGGAAGACCTCCGCGTGGAAGGGTCCCGCGAACGTGATCGAGCGCGCCGCCGGCGACCACGTGAGCTGCGACCTCACCAGTTCGGGCATTGCGTGTACGGGCTGGAACGATGTCGGCCAGCTCGGCACCGGGCCGGGACCGAACAGGGCGACGCCGAAGCTCGTCGAGCTTCCGGGCAAGCCGATCGATCTCGCGGTCGGCGAACGCTCGGCGTGCGCCGTACTCGAGAGCGGCGACGTCGCATGCTGGGGCGCGAACGACGCCGGTCAGCTCGGCGACGGAACGCTGACCGATCGCGCGAAGCCCGTGGTGATCGCCGGGCTGACCTCGGAAGCACCGGTCGCCCCGAGCGCCGGCACGCAGGCCGTGCAGCAGGCGAGCGCCGAGATGAGCTGGGCCGAGTTCGGCGAGGGCTGCACGCAACCCGTGAAGCTCACCGGCCCCGAGGATCACGTGCTCGCGTCGATCGTCTCCGCGTATGCGTACGTCGCGAAGGGCAGTGCGCGCGTGTGGTTCGGCGACTACCGGCTCGATCCCGAGGGCTATCGCGACGACGGTCGGCCCGCGCGCACCGGCCAGCACGCGTTCGAGCTGCGGCTCACCGCGCCCGGTGCGATCGATCGCGGCCGCTACCACGACTCCGGCCCGCGCCGCGCCACGCTGATCATCCACGACGAGAACGGCGCTCAGACGTTCGCCAAGGGCGTCGACCTCGTGGTCGAGCGCGCCGACAAGACCTGGATCTGCGGCCAGCTCCTCGGCACGCCGCGGCAGCCGTTCGCCGCGCGGATCGAGAAGCATCGCTAGGCGCTACTCGGTCTCGAGCGCCTGCTCGACCGGGGTCCCCGGGCACGCGGGCAGCGTCAGGCGGAACAGCACACCGCGCCACTTGTCGCTCGATCCATCGACGACGATCTGGCCATCGACCTCGCGGATGCGGAGCCTGTCGAGCGCCCACGAGCCCGCATACATCCCGCCGAACGTGCCGCTCAGATAGAGCTCGCCGCATACCTCGAGCGCGAGCTGATACGAGTCCTTGTCGATGTCATGCGCGCCGATGTAATGGCTCGCGATCAGCGCGACGTCGCGCCCGCCGACCTTGTCGATGCGCCCGAGGTTCGCCCCCGCGAACATGCAGTCGGTGAAGTTGTAGTCGGTCTGCGATTCGCTCGCGGTGCCGGCCTCGATCTCCGCGTTGATCCGCGCCAGCTCCGCCCTGCCCTCGCGCTGCTCGGCGGCGGTGCACGGGCCGTGGCACTCGCCCTCGAGCACCTCCTCGCCGACCGTGGTCTTGTCGTTCGCCAGCCGCACCACGATGTCGTGGTTCTCGCACTGGAACTGCTTCTTCCGCGGCTTCTCGGTGACGGTCAGGCTCAGCCCCGTCGCGGCAGGCGTCGCCGGCTCGCGCGGAGGCGAGGGCTTCGGGCACACGGCCGCCGCGAGTCGCCCGCCGAACGTGGGATCCGCTCCATCGGCGATCGATCGCGCCCACACGCGCACGAGGTCCTCGGTCGGGAAGTACTTGTTCGCGAGCGCGGCGGCGAGCGCTGCATCGAGGGACCCGGAGCGAACCGCCGCACGAGCCGCGAGCTGCGGATCGGCGGCGAGCTTCGTCGCGGTGACCGTATCGCCGGTCGCCAGCGCGAACAGCCATGGCAGATCCGAGAGGCCCGGATTCTTCGCACCGCCCGAGATCTTCGGCAGCAGCGCTTTGTACAGCGGCGCGAGCTCGGCGGCGCGCTTCACGCGGACCGCGCGCTCGAGGAGCTTGCGCTCCTGGAACCACATCAGGCCCTTCTCCGGCGCCGCCGCCAGCTCCGCGAGCGCGGCGGCGATGCCATCGGTGAGCGGCGCGCCCTGGCGCAGCGCCACATCGAGCCAGACGCCGGTCATCTTGAAGCGGTCCTCGGCGGCCTGCTTCGCGATCAGCGCCTTCGCCTCGGAGACCTTGCCGAGCGCGACCAGCGCACCGAGGTACGGCTCCTGCTCGTAGTTGTCGTCGATGTCCTTCGGCTGGATCGCCGCGAACAGCTTCGTCGCCGCCGGAAGGTTCCCGGCGAGCGCGAGCTCGCGCACCACGCCGGTCTTGTTCATCTCGATCTCGTCGGGCGGTGCGGCCACCCCCGCCCGCGCGCGCGCCGGCGCATCGTGGGTGAACAGGTTGCCGTGCGGGCCCGGGGCCGCATCGACCATGGCGAACGCGGCGCGCAATCCGTCGAGATCATCGATCAGGGTGAACACCGTGATCGCATCGGAGATCAGCACCTCGGCGGGGCTATCGCCATCGCGTCGTGCTCGCTCGATCCCCGCGAGCACCGCCAGCCGAACGACGGGCGCAGGTGCCGCTTCGGCGAGCACGGTGAGCACGTCGCGCGGAGAGCGCGCCCGGTCGAACAGGCAGCCGAGCGTGACCTTCGCCTGCGCCAGGTCCACCGGCGCGACCGCCGCGCCCGCGTCCTTCTTCGTCGGTGGCGGCGGCGTCTCACCGCTCGGCCTCCCCTTGCAAGCGCACAGGCAGGCCAGGAAGAGCACGGTGCGCATCGCCCCTTCACGATACCGCGGCGGTGGAGTATCCATCCCTCGATGTCCGACACGAAGGTCCATTTGCCCGTGGTGGGTCAGGACCCCGCGCCGCCGCGCCGCCGCCACCCCGAGTGGATCCGCGCGACGTTGCCGAGCAAGCCGGCGTACTTCGAGCTCCGCGCGATGGTCAAGGAGCTCCAGCTCAACACCGTGTGCGAGAGCGCGAGCTGCCCGAACATCGGTGAGTGCTGGACGCGTCGCGCGCTGACCATCATGATCCTCGGGGACATCTGCACCCGGTCGTGCCGGTTCTGCGATGTGACCACCGGCCGCCCCCTTCCCGCCGATCCCGACGAGCCGCGCCGCGTCGCCGAGATGCTCGGCCGCCTCGATCTCGAGCACACGGTGATCACCTGCGTCGATCGCGATGACCTCGCCGATTTCGGCGCCGCGCACTGGGCCGAGACCATCCGCCGCGTGAAGGCGGCGTGCCCCGAGATGACGCTCGAGATCCTCGCCGGCGACTTCAAGGGCAACACCGATCTCGTCGACATCGTCCTCGACGCGGATCCGGATGTGTTCGCGCACAACCTCGAGACCGTCCCGCGGCTATCCCGCCAGGTCCGCGTGCAAGCGAGCTATCCCCGCAGCTACAAGATCCTCGAGCACGCGCGCAAGCGCGACGCGATCACGAAGACCGGCCTGATGCTCGGACTCGGCGAGACCCGCGAGGAGGTCGAGGAGGTGCTGCGCGATGTCGCCGGCCTCGGGGTCGACATCGTGACGCTCGGCCAGTACCTGTCTCCGTCCAAGCAGCACCTCGCGATCGAGCGCTACGTGCACCCCACCGAGTTCGCGGAGCTCGAGGTGTTCGCGCGCGGCCTCGGCATCACCCACGTCGTCGCCGGTCCGCTCGTGCGTTCGAGCTACCACGCGGATGGTCAGGCCCAGCTCGTGCGCGACCTGCGCGCGGCCAAGGGCCTGGCGCCCGTCAGCTAGCGGGTACGGGCTTCGCTGTCGCCTCGAGCCCCTCGCGGACCGCGGCATCCACGAACTCCGCCGTCTCGGCGCCATGCTGACCTGCCGTGCGGATGCCAGCGATCGCGATCGGCCCGCGGGGCGTATCGGCGACCACGATGAACGGAAACGCTGTCGAGTCCGTCTTCTCCGCCCGCACCTTCGAGATCTCGCTGCGTCCGATCCACACGCGGCGCCGCAGCGGCAGCGGGCCGTGGACCGCAGAGATCTGGCGCTCGTCGATCCGCACGACGAGATTGCTCACGAGCTTCGCGACGCCCACGTACGCGAACAGCAGCGCGAAGCCGACGAGCGCGAGCAGATAGCGGATCTCCTGGCCCTCGAAGCTCCGCACCTCGAGGAACACCGCACCGAGCGCAGCGCTGACGATCACGTAGAACACGCCGATGATCCGCTGATCGGGGATCACGATTGTCCACTCGCCCGGCTCGCGGGTCAGGCCGATGCCCGACGGTCCGTCCTCGGCCTCGGTTCCCCGGTTCGCGCGCTTCCGCGTCCGCGTGCCCACGGGTTCCGACGTTGGATCGAACGACAGCTTGCAGCTCGCGCACTGCACGAACGGCTCGTTGGCCGGCGGCGAGACCGCGCCGCACCGCGGACACATCGCCGAGGGGGCGGCTCCTCGCATCACCATGGAGGAAGCCTACACCACGAGATCGGCGATCAGCTTGATCACGAGTGCGAGCGACACGACCAGCACCATCACGCGGATCAGCTTCGCGCCGCCCCGGATCGCGAGTCGCGCGCCGATCACGCCGCCGCACAGCTGGCCGACCGCCATCGGCAGCGACAGCTTCCACATCACGCTGCCCTCGCGGGCGAACGCGAACACCGCGGCGACGTTCGAGGCGAAGTTCACGACCTTCGCATCCGCCGTTGCCCGTACGAGGCTCTTGCCGCACAGCGCGACGAACCCGACGATCAGGAACGTGCCCGTCCCCGGGCCGAAGAACCCGTCGTAGCAGCCAATCACGAGGGCGAGCGCGCCGGCGATCATCGCGCCGCGCCGCGTGGGTGTGTCCTCGTCGCGGCTCGGCTTCTTGATCAACAGGAGCACCGCCGCGCCGATCAGCATCGCGATGACCACCGGCCGCAGCGCGTCCTTCGAGATCAGCAGCACGAGCTCGGCCCCGACCAGCGAGCCGCCGAGCGCGAGCGGGAACGTGAACAGCATCCATCGCTTGTCGATCCGGCCCGCGCGCCAGAACGCGATCATCGCGGCGAACGAGCCCCATACGCTCTGGCCCTTGTTCGTGCCGAGCGCGAGGTGCGGCGGTAGGCCCGCGGTGAGCAGCGCCGGCAGCGTGATCAGGCCGCCGCCGCCCGCGATCGCATCGACCGTGCCGGCGACCAGAGCCGTCACCGTCAGCAGCGCGACGACCAGCGGATCCACGGCTGCACGGTACCGGAAAATTGTCGTTCGCGACCGCGTTGCTATGCTTCGTGGGTGCAGATCACCGTCGTCGGCGCCGGCGTCATCGGGCTGACCACCGCGCTCGCGCTCGAGGAGCGCGGTCATGCCGTTCGCATCATCGCCGCCGCCACCGGCGCGCAGACCACGTCGGATGTCGCGGGCGCCGTATGGTTCCCGTATCGCGCCGGTCCGCCCGCGAAGGTCGCGATCTGGGCGGGCCGCACGCGTGCGTGGCTCGAGACCATCGCGCCCGACCACGCGGCCGGCGTCGATGTCCTCACCGGCTACGAGATCACGACTGATGAGGGCATGGATCCGCCGCGCCCGTGGTGGGCCGCCGCGATCGAGGTCTCACGCGCACCCGCACCGGTCACCGGCGCCCCGATCGCGTGGAAGTTCGCCGCGCCGCGCATCGAGCCCGCGCGGTTCCTGCCGTGGCTCACCACGAAGCTGCGCGCGACGATCGAGACCCGACGGATCACGGACCTCGCGGTCGTGACCGGTGACCTCGTCATCAACTGCACCGGGCTCGGCGCGCGCACGCTCGTCGCCGACGACGAGGTGTCAGCGCTGTTCGGCCAGATCGTGCTGACCGCGCCCGGCGGCGTCGACCGCGCGATCACCGTGACCGATCACCGCGATCCGGATGCGATCTTCTACGTCATCCCGCGGCGCGACGAGCTGGTCCTCGGCGGCGTGACGCGCGCGATGGCGCACGACGCCGCGCACGAGCGTGACCCCGAGGTCTCGCGCCGGATCCTCGCGCACGCGGCCCACCTCGGCTTCCCGGTCGGCGAGGTGCTGCGCGAGCGCACCGGCCTGCGCCCGTTCCGCACCGAGGTCCGCCTCGAGCGCACGGGCAGGATCATTCACAACTACGGCCACGGCGGCGCCGGCTTCACGCTGTGCCGCGGCTGCGCCGAGGACGTGGTCGCGCTCGCGGAGCGCTAGAACTTGATCACACCGCCATAATACAGGCCAAAGAACGCGACCACACTGACGAGCAAGGCGATCAGCACGATGAGCAGCGGGCTGGACTTCTTGCGCTTCGCGATCGCGCCGCCGATCTGCGGCGCGTTCATGTCCGTCGGGATATCGGCCTCGCCGGGGGCGTCGCGCGGTCCGGACTCGGCCTTCAGCTTCCCCGGCGCTCCACCGGCGCCCATGCCCACGCCGCGCGCGGTCGCATCGGACTTGCCCGGCCTGTCATCGCGCACGTGCAGCATGGTCGGATCGTCGTCGCCGACACGCTTCTTCGTCGACACGACCTCGAGCTTCGCCTGCGCCCTCGCCACCATCTCGCTATCGACGGCGGTCTGCTCGTCGGTGTCGGTGCCGACCGGGATCTTGTGGCCACCCGACCTCGGCACCCCGCGCGCATCGTGCATGCGCGCGCCGACCTTCTCGTGCGGCATCTCCTCCATCGCGAGCACGGACGGATGCACGAGGCCCTGGGTCAAGCAGCGGTCCCACGCCTCGCGGAGCGCCTGCTCGGCCTCCGAGGCATCCTTGAATCGCTTCTGATCCGAAGGCATCAGCGCCGTCATCGCCACCGACGCGAGCGGCTCGGGGATCGAAGGATCGTGGCGCGTCGGCGCGGGCGCGTTGCCCTGGACCACGTAGCCGTTCGTGGTCTTGGTGTCGGGGCCTTCGTACGGGATCCGCCCGCACAGCAGCTCGTAGAAGCAGGCGCCCCACGCGAACACGTCGGCCTGCGGCGTATATCGACCCTCGCGGATCGCCTCGGGCGGCGAGTAGCCGGGCGTGCCCATGAAGATGCCGACCTGCGTGAGATCGGAGTCGGGCATGCGCGCGATGCCGAAATCGGCGAGCTTCCAGCGGTTGTCGCCGGCGTGCAGCACGTTCGCCGGCTTGACGTCGCGGTGGACGATACGCTGGCGGTGCGCGAACGACAGCGCCGACGCGAGATCGAGCGCGATCGAGACGCAGCGCGCGAGCGGGATGCGCACACGATCGAGGCGATCGGCCAGCGACTCGCCCGGCAGGTACTCGAGGACCATGAACGGCGCGCCCGATTCCTCGTCGACGCCGACGTCGAAGATCGTGACGATCGCCGGGTGCTGCATCTTCGCGGCGGCCTTCGCCTCGCGCTGGAACCGCTCGAGGAACGCCGAGCGGACCCGCCGGCCCTGTCCCTGCGGCGACATGATGGTCTTCACCGCGACGACGCGGTCGAGCAGCGGGTCGCGGGCCTTGTAGACCACACCCATCGCGCCCTTGCCGATCGTCTTCACGACCTCGTAGCGACCGATCCGCTGACGCGTGGACTCGCCCGCCCCGTGGTCAAGCCCGGGCGGCGCCTCCCCTTTCAGGCGCGTATTGGTGCGCGGCCGTGCCGTCGACTCGTCGGCCATGAACGCCGAAAAGTCTAACACGCTGGCTGCAGTAGCGGTATTTGCTGGTGAATCACGCCCGCTGCGTGCGGCTACTTCCGGGGACCTTCGAGCCGGCCGGGACCGAGGTCGTGACGAACGCATTGCCGCCGATCACCGAGCCCTTCCCGATCACGGTCTCGCCGCCGAGGATGGTGGCGTTGGCATAGATGACCACGTCGTCCTCCAGCGTCGGGTGACGGCGCGTTCCGGGCTCGGGCCGCGCCTCGCCGTGAGGCACCGTCAGCGCGCCCAGGGTGACGCCCTGGTAGATGCGGACGCCGTTGCCGATCAGCGTGGTTTCGCCGATGACCACCCCGGTCCCGTGGTCGATGAAGAACGAGCCGCCGATCTCGGCTCCCGGGTGGATATCGATGCCGGTCCGCCGGTGCGCGAGCTCGGTCATCATCCGCGGCACCACCACCGCGCCCTCCCGAAGGAGCGCGTGCGCGATCCGGTAGACCGTGATCGCGTACGTGCCGGGATAGCAGAACAGAATCTCGTCGACGCCGGTCGCCGCCGGATCCGCCTCGTAGGCCGCGCGGAGGTCGGCGGTGATCTGCGTGCGGAGCACGGGCAGCGCCGCGAGGAAGCGCTCGCTGATCGCATCCGCCTTGTGCGTGCAGTCGGCGCACTCCAGCTCGGCGAGCCCGAGCACCTGCTGCCGCTTGTGGTGGAGCGCGCGATAGACCTGCCGGTGGAGCTCGATCCGCAGCTCGCGCACGCGCTGGCGCACGAGCTCGCGCAGGTCCGCCACCGCCATGCCGGCGGCGACGTCGGGCCCCGCATACCCGGGGAACATCAGCGCGCGGCACATCTCCACGATGTTCTCGACGCCGGCCTCGCTCGGCAGCTCGTAGCTACCGATGTGCTGCATCTCCTTCGCCGCCGGATCGACGTACATGTCGAGGAGCGCGTCGGCGACGCTGTCGGACGTCATGGCCGTACGTCTAGCACGTAACCGTGGCGGTCACGTGCCCACCGCGATCGTGCGCCTCGGCCTGCGCGAGCCGCCGCACGCCGCGCGCATCGCGCTCGAGGATCTCCGACTGCCCGTCGAACGACAGGTCGAGCACGCGGCCCACCAGGTGCGACGTGATTCCCCAGCGCGCGAACGGCATGTCCTCGAGGCTGCCCGACAGTCCGCGCCCCGGCGACGACGAATTCCCCACGGGGTTCGCGACCACGGTGACTCCGCCGCGCGCCGCGATCAGCGGCCCCATCGCCACGAATCGCTCCTCGCGATGATGCGGCTCGCGACATGCGTCGTAGCCGATCAGCGTGCACACGCGGCCGAACGGCGTCTCCACGATCGCGAGCCGATCCTCGTGGCCGCGTGCGAGCCCGAGCGCCTTCGGAGCGCGATCCTCCACGCCCGGCACGAGGTTGATCTTGTCGGTGGTCGCGAGCAGCCGGCCATCGGGCGCGAACAGGAACGAGGAGTTCGTCAGATCGCCGTTCGGTCCGAGCCGGAGGTGCGAGCCAGAGACGAGATACACGGCGTGCTTGCGCGCGAGCGGGCCGAACACGCCGCGCCAGTAGCGCTCGCCATCCGGCGCGAGCGCTGCGAGCACCGCGTGACGCGGATCGAGGAGCCGCGTGGTCGCCACGCCGCGGAGCACGTCGAGCGGACGGCGGACCGCGGCCGCGGCGAGCGCCGAGCTCAACGTCTTCGCCTGGTGCGCGCACAACGGTGCGA
>JBBRED010000252.1:0-12464 GCA_038203335.1 Haliangiales bacterium
TCGATGCAGGCTTACTACGCCGCGCCGGTGATCGCTTCGGCATTCCCGATTCCCATCACCCCTGAGGTGAGTGGGAACGGGAACGGGAATCCTCGCGCCGATCGCGGGACGACCCGCCGCGCGAAGCGCGGGGCGGTACAATCGACAACCCACCCGTTGCGCGGACCTGAATACCCACCAGCCACGCTGACCCCGCCGTCGTCACGACTCTCCGGAACCGACGCGAACGTCCGCAGAAGCTCCGGACGCCGGGGATAACGTGAGCTTTGGACCATCGCCCCCGCGAAACCACCAGCGCCGTGCCAGGATGATTCGCGCTTGCGGCGCGCCTCGACGATCGCGAACGAGATGTTCGTTTGCCGGGCACTACGAGCCGGCCGCGGATTCAGGACGATCGCTGCTGCAAGGCGCCGCAACGTCGGGGCCCGACCAACATCCTGTGCATGGGGCGCGCGCACTCGAAGCGACCGGGCGTGCGTGTGCGTCGATCGAAGCTGCCGTAGCCCGCGCACTGCGAGATCGGGCCAACCTCCCCGGAGCTCGCGACGAGCGACAGTGTGACGTGCGCTGACGATTCGTGCACTCGCGGAGCACCGCGATGACCGCGGACGAGCTGCGGGCTCCGTGTCGGTCGCGTGGCGCGCGAGCAGATCCCCGACGAGAGATCCTCGACGAAATCGACGCGCCTCGTGCGTTTAGGATTGACAGATCTGGAGCACGCGCACGGGGGCAGCTCGAGGTGTGACGTGATTTCTCGTCGAGGATTCGCGTGCGTGAGCGGTGCGCGCTTCCAGAGGGCGCGATCGATCTCGAACGCACATGACGCGGCAGGCGCGCGCACGGAGCGAAGCACGGCGTCGAAAATCTCCGTGGTATCGAGAGAGCATCGGAGGTGCAACATGTTCGATGGTGGGATGGAGATCGAGGTCGGCGGCGAGCTGATCACCGCGGCGCGTGACGAGGTGTGGACCGAGCTGCATCGTGCGCTGAAGAGCATCGGCACGAAGCGCGCGGTGCTCGATGCCAGCGAGCTCTCGTTGCTGCGCGAGGCCGAGGAGATCGGGCTGTACCGGCGGCGCGGGCATCCGACGATGGCCGCGTACATGGTCGCCGAGCTCGAGTGCTCGCGGCACACCGCGAACGAGAAGCTGCGGGTGGCGGGCGAGCTGATCGACCTGCCGGAGATCGCCCTTGCGTTTCGCGTGGGCGAGCTCGGCTGGACGAAGGTCCGCGAGCTGACGCGCGTGGCGACGGCGGAGACCGAGGGCGAGTGGCTGGAGGCGATCGAGGGGAGGAGCTCGGGCGAGGTACAGCAGATGGTCAAGGGCGTTTGCAGGGGCGCGCGGCCCGGGGACCGACCGGATCCGGCGATCGTCGAGGAGTGGGTCGGGCTGCGCGTGCCGGCGACGATCGCGGCGATGTGGCGGCAGATGCGCGGGGCGCTCGACGCCGAGGCCAGGCGACGGCTCGGCGATCCCGAGATCGCGGAGCGGCTGTGCAAGCTCGCGCTGATGCCGGAGGCCGAAGGTGGGCACACGCCGCCGGCGTTTCAGATCGCGATCACGACGTGCCGGCACTGCAAGATAGCGGCGCAGGTCGGGCCCGGGGTCGACACCGAGATCAGCGGCGCCGCGCTCGAGCGCGCGCTCTGCGATGCGGTGATCATCGGCGACCTCGAGGACGACGAGCCACAGCGAGTGCAGTGGACGATCCCGGCGAACACGCGCCGCAAGGTGGCCGTGCGCGACCGGTTCACGTGCTGCTATCCGCGGTGCACGTCGACGAGGTTCCTCGAGGCGCATCACATCGTGCACCGCGAGCACGGCGGAGACCACGCGATGTCGAGGATCTGTCTGCTGTGCGATGGGCACCACGCGGCGCATCACGATGGACTGATCCGGATCTCGGGCACGGCGCCCGATGGGCTCGTGTTCGAGCAGCTCGTCGATGTCGAGGCGAGGCGCTACGACCGGGTGCGCTGAGGAGCGGTCCCGCGGGGACCGAGATGTGAGGCGCGTGACAACTGAAGAGCTGAACGAAGGAACGCGGGCAGATCCGCACGTGGTTGCGGCCGGCGATCCTCGCGACCTCAGCTGCGGCGGAGCAGGATCACGTGCTCGGCCTTGGGGCGATCGCCGAACGCGTTGCGCTCGCCGGCGCCGAGCATCGGGCGCAGCTGCGAAGCCCAGGCGGCGACGCCGAGCTCGTCGGTCAGGGAGCTGCGTACGTCGTCGAGGGCGTACATCGCGCGACCGCCGGCCCACGAGTCGCCGATGATGATCGCGGCGAACGAGCCGGGCGTCAGGACGCGGCCGATCGAGCGCAGCGAGTTGGTGAGGGCATCGAGCCAGGCGCGCTCGGCGACGGGGCCGGCCTTGTTGAAGCTGCGGCGCGAGCCGATCTCGCCCTCGTCGAGGCCGCGGTGGCGCAGGCCGAGGAAGTCGAAGCGCAGGCGCTGGTGGTCGGCGTAGTCGTAGGTGCCGGCGTAGGGCGGCGAGGTGATCACGGCGCCGGCGCCGCCGTCGGGGACGATCTCGTGGAGGCGGCGGGCGTCGTGCTCGTGGACGTCGGGCGGGCCGCCGGCCTTGCCGAGGTCCGCGAGGCCGGCGTGGAGGAGCTCGATGCGGCCGATGAAGTGACGCGAGGCGGCGCCGCGCGGGACATTCTTCGCGACCCAGGTCTCGTCGGTATCGGAGGCGCGCGACGAGACCTTGTAGAGGATCGCGGAGAGGCACGCGGTGAGGACATCGGCCATCTCCGGATCGTCCTCGCGGTGCTCGTCGATCATGGTCGCGAGGAGCTCGAGCTCGCGGCGCACGTGGGGCGCGAACCACGAGGCGAGGCGACGATTGCGCGCGTTGGGATCGAAGCCCTTCGGCTTGCGCATCGGCGCGGCCTCGGCGCCGGAGCGACGCGCGGCCTTGCCGGCAGCGAGGGCCTGGCCCGCGAGCATGTGCCCGAGGTCGCGGAGCGCGTTGCGGCGGCGGACCGGGACGGTCCAGGTCTTCGCGCGGGCGACGAGGACGGCGAGCGGGTTGAGATCGATGCCGACGGCGCGCATGCCAGCCGCGCGGGCCTCGACGAGGGTGGTGCCCGAGCCGCAGAATGGATCGACCATCACGACGTTCGGCTTGGAGCGCTCGGCGATCAGCTCGGCGAGGACACGCGCGGTCGCGGGGTGGAGGCGCGCGGGGTAGGAGTGGAAGCCGTGGGTCAGGGTCTCGCTGACCTCGTGGTGCTCGACCGGGGCGCGGAGCGCGGCGACGAGGGCCTCGGCGAGGTCGCGCGGACCGTCCGCGAAGATCCTGCCCGGCGCGCGAGGCATCGAGAACGAGCGGCGCTGGCGCGGACGAGCAGGAGGCACGAGGCCTCATAGCACCTGGTGGCTGCGGAAGTCAGGTTCCCGAGGCCTCTGCCCATGCGTCCGAGAGCCCGCGCTCGGCGATGAGCCGCCGCAGCTCGACGTGATCGATCGATTCGTCCGACATCGCGAGCATCCCGCGGATGTCCCGCAGGTGCTTCTGCGAGCCGCCCTCGCGAAAGTACTCGAGCTTGCGAACGATCACGTACTCGACGGGGGCGATGCTGATCGCGACACCGTCGACCGAGACGGTCCGGCGGCGCGCGAGTCCCCAGCGGTGGAGCTCGTCGAACGCGATGTAGATGTCGGCCTTGAACCCGGTCGCGTGGTGGATCAGGTTGCAATGCCCACGCTGTCCACGCCGGATCTCGATCGCGAGAACATCCTCGGGCGGGCAGTAGAAGTCGTCGAGTGGAAAGGCGGCGACGAACGCATCGACGTCGGCCACCGCGAGCACCACGACGATGTCCACGTCGTGCGTCATCCGCGGTTCTCCGTAGAGGATGCCGGCGGTACTGCCGGTGACCATGTACGGCACGCCGAGCGTGGTCAGCCGCTCGACGAACGGCCTGATCAGATCAGGTACTTGCACGCAGGAAGATCCGACGGACGTGGGCATCGAGCTGCGTGTCGGTCCACTCCGGGTGGAGCGCGCGCTCGCTCGTGGTCCGCAGCCGGCGCGCCGTCCAGTAGAGCGCGTAGGCCTGCTTCAGACGCTGTGCCGGCGTCATCGCCCGGTAGCACGCGATCTGTTCGGGTGACGGCCGATCGTCCATCGTCGCGTATCGTACCCCGGGACGCGGTGCTAAGACTCGCGCATGCCCATGCCGCTCGAGATCATCGGACTTGGTAAAGCCGAGGTCCGCTTCGTCTGGGAAGAGGGCGGCGAGGATACGTGGAGCACGCGCGAGCTCCGGCAGCGCTGCACCTGCGCGCATTGCCAGTCCGAGGCGACGGGCGAGCGACTGCTCGATCCGGCCACGGTCCCGATGGACATCACCGTCGCGGACATGCACCTCGTCGGGAACTACGGGGTGGGCATCCACTTCTCCGATGGCCACACCACGGGCATCTACCGGTTCAAGACGCTGGTGAGAGCGACGTGATCGCGGACCTCGAGCGCGCCTGGACCGAGCGGAGCAGCAAGCGCGGGTTTCGGCCCGAGCCCGTGCCGAGGGCCACGCTGGTGCGCATGTTCGAGGCGGCGCAGCAGGCCCCGAGCTGGTGCAACGTGCAGCCGTGGCGTGTGGCGATCACCGAGCCGCCGGTCACGGGGGCGCTGGCGACGGAGCTTCAGGCTGCCGCGAAGAGCGGGTTTCCACAGCCGGAGCTGCCGTTTCCCATCGAGTATCCGTCGCCGTTCAAGGAGCACCGGATCGCGTGCGGCGCGGCCCTGTACACCGCGATGGGTGTGGCGCGCGAGGACAAGGCGGGGCGCTACGATGCATGGCTACGCAACTACGCCCTGTTCGATGCCCCTCACGTGGCCATCGTCTCGTGTGACAAGCGTCTCGGTCCGTATGCCTATGTGGACGTCGGTGTGTGGCTCGGCTACGTGCTGACCGCAGCGGCGGCGCTCGGCCTCGATACCTGTGCGATGGCGTCGGTGGCGGCGTACCCGGCTCCGCTACGAGCGCGGCTGGCGATCGCCCCGACCGATGTCATCCTGTTCGGGTTGGTGATCGGGCACGCCGACGGGGAAGCACCTGCGAATTCGTGTCGTACGACACGGGATGAGCTGTCGAAGAACGTGTCTTTCGTCGCCACGTGATAAGATTTTCGCCCTCCGGGAGAGACTAATGAGATCACGTGTAGTGTTCGTGGTTTGGGCTGGGATCTGTGCCGCGATTCTGACGATCGGGCACGCTCCAGCATCCGCCCAGCCGGTCGATGCCTTGGCGAAGGCCCAGAACGCCTTCGATGGCGCTCAGGTCCTGTACCTGCAGGGTAAGTTCGACGAGGCCGCGCAGGGCTTTCAGGACGCCTATGCAGCGCGCCCGTTCCCGCAGTTCCTCTACAACGTGGGCGCCAGCTTCCACATGAAGGGGAAGGCGTCGTCGGATCCCGAGGCGTTCGGAAAGGCGGTCGAGTACTACAAGAAGTACCTGGCCGAGGATCCGCAGGCCTCCGACAAGGCGAAGGTCGAGAAGGCGATCGGCGTCCTCGAGGCCGAGATCAAGCGGCTGAAGGAGACTCCGGCAGGAGCCGGCTCGGGGTCGGGCTCGGCCGCGGCGCCAAAGCAGCTGTCCGCAGAGGTCGCGAACCTCGAGGTCAAGGTCCGCGGCCTGGTGGTGGTCGAGAGCGAGCCGTCGAACGCGACGATCTACATCGATGACAAGAAGAAGGGCTCGTTCGCGACCACGCCGTGGTCCGGTTCGCTCGAGGGCGAGCACAAGATCATCATCGAGAAGCGCGGCTACAAGGTCGCCGAGAAGACGATCTCCGCGGATCCTTCGAAGCTGTTCGTGCTCTCGGCGGTCATGGCCCAGGAGGACTACCTGGGTTGGGTCGAGATCAAGTCGAACGTGCCCGGCGCCGAGATCTTCATCGACGACAAGAGCGTCGGTGCGGTCGGCAAGACGCCGCTGTCGCAGAACATCAAGCCCGGCAAGCACACGTTCTGGATCAGCAGCGAGGGCTACGACGAGTACAAGGAAGAGGTCGATGTGATCGCCGGCGAGACGCACTCGATCACGGCGGCGCTCAAGGGCGCGCCGGTCGGCAAGATCAACGTGATCGGCCTCGGTATCGAGGACTCCACGATCCACATCGATGGCCAGCTCGCCTGCGAGCGCGGCCCGTGCCTCAAGCCGCTCAAGCAAGGTGACCACGTGATCACCGTGTCGCGCCCCGGGTTCAAGTCGTACTCGCGCCGGGTGACGATCCAGGCGAAGACCGAGATGTCGATCAAGGTCGGCCTCGCGCCGAACCCGAGCCGCAGCGATGCCGTGATCGCCTACGTGCTCGCCGCGGGCTTCGGCGGCGGCGGCATCTTCCTCGGCCTCCAGGCGAACAAGTACGAGAACCAGATCAAGGACGCGATCGCGAAGGGCGATCCGCCGCCCGATTCGGGCGATCCCCGGTTCACGAAGGGCAAGATCTTCGCGATCGCCGCCGATGCGACGTTCGTGATCGCCGGCATCACGGCCCTGACCGCCGTCTACTACACGTTCCGCGACAAGGGCGCCCCGTCGACCGCGTTGATCGACGTGCGCGCTCTCGCTCTGATCCCGCAGATCGGCCCCGGCTATGCGGGCGTCGGCATGGAGGCACGCTGGTGATGCGCACGACTCTGTTCATAACCGGATGCGCGCTCCTCTCGACGGGCGTGGGCTGCAACTGGACCACGTTCGACGATCTCGAGAAGGACACCTGGGTGTCGTCGACGGACAAGCCGAACGGCGACTCCACCGACTACGGCGTGGCGATCCAGCGCGGCCAGCGCGGATCGAACGGCGGCAAGCTCGTGGTGATCGGCGCCGGCCAGGCGCAGTACACGGAGCTCGTCTACGCAGCGAACGGCGATAGCGATCTCGCACCGACCGCGCTCAAGCTCAACACGCAGTTTGGCATCGGCAACCTCGACCAGCAGCCGATCCTGATCGCGGATCCCACCAGCACCAGCGATGAAGTCTCGCTGATCGTGAACTCCGGTGGCCAGAGCATCGCGGTGCTCACTGGCACCGGTGGCTTGCTCGCGCACCAGGTGTTCGGTCCCGAGCAGCCCGATGCGGCGACGTACATGGTGCCACCGCCGCGCGCGGATCAACCGGCGCTGCCCACACCGGCACAGGTGCTCGTTGGCTCGGTCGATACGCTCTACGGCGCGTTCGTGGCGAACGTGCCGAACCCGCAGACGAAGTGCCAGGTCGTCGACGAGGCCGCCTCGGTCATCAACGTACGCGGCCTCGGCGCCACGCGCGTCACCTCGACCACGTATGACGACGTCGTGGTGTGGGGGTCCGTCGGTAGCACCGCCGGCAAGCTCCTCGTGTATCCGGGCTCGGTGTTCAACGGCAACGCGCCGGTCGGCACCTGCGCCGCGGGAGTTCAGGGGCCGCTCGCCGGCGCGACCCCGGCGACCACGCCGTTCGTTCCGGCGAAGGGCTCGCAGATCGTGATGGTCGATGCGACGCACTTCCTCGCGGTGGGTCACAAGGACCTCGGCAACGCGGAGAGCTTCCTGGGCTTCTACACGATCGACCCGACGGGCACGATCACCTCGACCGGCGCGCCGGTCACCCTGCCCGAGCTGCGCACCGCCGCGGTGCTCACTGTCGGCACGAAGAAGTACGTGATCGCCGGCTATCCCACGGCGATCGTCGAGAACGTGAAGGCCGGTCGGGTGCTGGTGTTCCCGCTCGACATGACGGCGGGCATCGATGCCACGCCGGCCGCACAGCTCTACGATTCGCAGCCCGAGGACAACCAGCAGTTCGGCCGCGCCGTCACCGCGATGCCGTTCAACGGCGACGAGGTCGTGGCGGTCGCCGCCGACAACGAGATCTTCGTGTACTTCGAGCTCGGCCCATCGGCGAGCACCCCACCCATGGGCACGATCTACGGCGACAAGCGAGCACGGTGAGTGCTGTACCAGTGTCCGGTCTGCCAGCGCTCGTTTGGTGAGCCGGGCTTCTGCCCGTTCGATCGCGCGCAGCTCGCGCCGGTCGGCGCGTCCGACAAGGCCACGATCCTGTCGATGGCGATGCCGGTGGCGACACCGACGCCGACGGGCCCACCGAAGCTAGAGCCGCACGCGACGCAGCTCGAGCCGCGACGCGAGACGTTCCCGCTGACGCCATCGACGACCTCGCAGAGCGCGATCGTCCGCGAGATCCCGACGCAGGAGATCACCGCCGCGCGTGCGATCCCGCGCCCATCGGAGGCGCCGAAGATCCGCGCGGTGTCGGCCGTCGGCGATAGCCAGTCCGACGCGCTCGAGGTGTATCGGACCGGGCGCGAGAACGAGTACGACAAGCTCGTCGGGCAGACGCTCGACGGGCGCTACTACGTCGAGAAGAAGATCGGCGAGGGCGGGATGGGCGTGGTGTTCTCCGCGCGCCACGCCGTGATCGAGCGGCCGCTCGCGATCAAGGTGCTGAAGCGCGAGGTCATGCGCGACACCGCGACGATCCGCCGGTTCGTCCAGGAGGCGAAGGCCGCCTCGCGGATCGGCCACCCGAACATCGTCGACGTCACGGATTTCGGCACCACCCCGGATGGCATGACGTACTCCGTGATGGAGTTCGTCGATGGGCAGACGCTCGGCTCGGCGATCCGCCACGGTGCGCCGTTCCCTCCGCTGCGCGCGGTGAAGATCGCGGCGCAGATCGCGCGCGCGCTCGGCGCGGCCCATGACAAGGGCATCGTCCACCGCGATCTCAAGCCCGAGAACGTGTTCCTCCTCGATCGCGATGGCCGCACGGACTTCGTGAAGATCGTCGACTTCGGCATCGCGAAGGTCGCGCCGCAAGCGGGCCAGGCCGAGGGCCCGCGGCTGACCCGTGCCGGGTCGGTGTTCGGCACGCCGGAGTACATGGCGCCCGAGCAGGCCGCTGGTCGCGGTGATACCGATGGCCGTGTCGACGTCTATGCGCTCGGCATCATCCTCTACGAGATGATCTGCGGAAAGGTTCCCCACCGCGGCGACAGCATGGTCCGCACGCTCGCGATGCAGATGCTCGACCCCGTGGAGCCGCCGCGCAAGGTGCGCCCCGATCTCGAGATCCCGGCCGAGCTCGAGAGCGTGATCATGACCGCGCTCGCGAAGAAGCGCGAGCAGCGGTACCAGACCATGGGCGAGCTGCTCGTCGCGCTCGAGAAGGTCCACACCGTGATCGGGCAGAGCATCACCGGTAGCCCGGTGTATGCGCTCGCCTCGTTGCCGCCCGGCGCCGATCCGGCGCTCGCCCCGGCGACATCCCCGCCGACCACACGGCGCCCGCACTCGCCGACCGCACGGCGGCTCAAGAACGAGCCGGAGTTCACCGCGAGCGATCGTCCGCACACGTTCGAGCACGTGCTCGACGACGCCGATGCGCCGATGGGCCGCAAGGCGTGGCCGCTGATCCTCGCCCTGCTGCTGTTCGCCGGTGGCACGGCGACCGTCGTGATGCTGATGATGAAGAAGTCGCAGACCTCCGCCCACGAGGACGCGGGCGTCGTGGTGGTCGCGCCGCCCGCGGATGCAGCGCTCGCGATGACCGTCGATGCGACCGCGGTGGCCCTGGTGACGCCGGATGCTGGGGTCGATGCGCAGGATGACATCGTCGTCGTGCGCACCGATGCCGGTGTGATCCACGTACGCCGCGATGCCGGCAGCGTGGTGACAAACGTGATCCCCGATACGCCGAATGGCCGCGGCACGATCATGATCCAGGTGCTGACCAAGCCCGAGGGGGCGAACCTCTACGCGGGCACCACGTATCGCGGCCCCGGGGGTACGCAGCTCGAGGAGCCGCTCGGCAGCAAGCTCGACCTGCGCTGTCATCAGCAGGGCTACAAGGACGGCAAGGTCTCGCTCGTGTTCGACGGCAGGACCGATGTCGTGCTGTGCTCGCTCCAGCGTATCAAGATCTGCATCAACAACATCAAGAACCCGTTCGACGACTGCGAGCTCGATCCGACGAAGCCGTCGGTACCGACGCCGTGACGAAGCGGTTGCTCAGCGCGGGGCGCGCGCGAACCGGCCGTCGCCGGGGAACGGATCTGCGGTCTCCCGCGTCATGATCTCACCCTCGTCAGGCAGCGGCGACACGAGGATGCCGAGCGCGGTCAGGCCCGGGGCATCGTTGTAGCGAAGCTCGGCGATCGCGATCGGGCGGCCCTGCGCGCGAACGAACTTGGTGAACGTCGCCGCCGAGGTGCGCTGCTCGCCGAACTCGGTGCCGAGGCCCGGGCGGCTCTGCTGGCGCTCGTAGTTGCGGCTCGGCATCGCCTCGGCCTCGTCGGCACCACTGTCGCCGTCCATCGCCTTGCGCTGCGCGGTCACACCACCGTAGCCACCGCGCGGCGGGGAGGCGGGTGCAGGTGTGCGAGACGAGACCGAATCCGCGGGGGGCGCGATGCCGCGCTTCGCCTCGCTGCCGCCGCGGTTGGACGGGCGACGTCGATCCACGCTCGAGGCATCGATGTCATCCTCGTAGTCGTACGGCTGGCGGTAGTTCGGCTCGATCACCTCGGGGGCGATGATCTGTTGCGCCTCCTCCTCGAACAGCGCGACGGCGATCACGCCGA
Source organism: Haliangiales bacterium (assembly GCA_038203335.1). Classification (GTDB taxonomy): domain Bacteria; phylum Myxococcota_A; class Polyangia; order Haliangiales; family Haliangiaceae; genus JABFXX01. The sequence continues at coordinate 10,598 of JBBRED010000252.1, forward strand.
CGTTGCGCGCCTTGCCCTTCTTGCCGGCGTACGAATCGCTGACGGCCGAGAACCGGAACGTCGCGACATCCGCCGACGAGGTGCGGAAGCCTTCGATCCGGGTCTCGCCATACGGCGGGACCACATAGCCGCGCTTGCGAAGATCCCCATTCTCGCCATCGACCACATCGAGACCATCGACCGAGACCACGGCCTCGATGCGGTTCGCCGTGGGGTTCGTGACGCGGATGATGTAGCGCTCGTTCGCGTTGCCCTGGACGTAGAAGCGGTCCTTGAGCGCGTACGTGGGTAGCGTCTCGCCGTTCTCGCGGATCACCTGCACGTCGTACGGTGCACGGATCTTCGCGGGCGCGATCGCCAGCGCGGTGCGCGGGCCGGTACCACTGGGGGGACGAGCGAGCTGGTCGGCCGCAGCGACCGAGCAACCCGTCGCAAAGAGGAGAGACGCCACGAGCATTCGCATCCGCATGGCCAATTACACGCCCGAGCAAAGGAACGGATCTAAACGCGTGTATAGTTCGAGCATGGCCTCCGCGAAGAAGGTGGTGAAGTCAGCTAAGCCTCCGAAACCAAGGGCGAAACCGGCGTCAAAATCGCCGCCGAAACGGAGCCCCAAGGCTGCAGGTAGGACACGTTCGCCAGACGTTGCCGGTTCTGACCCGACCCTGTTCGATCCCCTGACCCACGGCGAGATCGCCGACGCGCTCCGCACCCTCACTGAAGACCGCCGCCTGAGCTCGATGGCGAAGGTCGGCCGCTACCGCGTGATCGTCACCGAGCCGCTCGTGGTCAAGCCGCCGCACTGGATGGCCGGTCACCGCCTCGCGCGCGTGGTCGCCTACGACTACTCCACCGATCGCACGGTCGATGCGTGCGTGGATCTCGATGCCGGCGTGGTCGCGCACCTCGAGCTGACGAAGGCGCAACCGATGCTGTCGCGCGATGAAGAGGCGCTCGCCGTCTCGATCGCGATGACCGACGAGCGCGTGCGCAGCAAGCTCACGCTCGGCGAGTCTCCACAGTCCACGATGCACTACTGGGGACGCAACGCGGTCGACCTCTCGTTCGAACGGCGCTCGGCCGCCGTGATCTTCGGGCGCGCCAATGGTCACTCCACGCTCGTCGCGATCGTCGACCTTCTCAACAACCTGGTCACCCAGGTCGTCCCGGCGGAGCTGTTCTGATGAGCAACGTGATCACCGAGGCGAACTGGAAGTTCCACTGGCGGCTCACCGAGTCCGCCGGGATCATGATCTACCTCGCCGACTTCAAGGGCCGCCGCGTCCTGTGGGAAGGCTCGCTGCCGTACGTCACGATCGATCACCAGCGCGAGTCACTCGACGTCGAGACCGACTCCACCGAGGCCCACGGCCCCTGGTGGGTGCCGCTCGGCACGCGCACGCTGCAGGGTCCCGTGCGCGTCCAGTCGTTTCGCGGCGGCGTGGAGCTCTCGGCCGCGTTCCAGGCCGGTCCGTACCAGTACACGCAGCTGTGGCGGTTCCACGACGATGGCCGCCTGTCCCCATGGCTGACCATCTATGGCCCCGGCATCCACGACCAGCACACCTATCACCCGCACTGGCGGTTCGACTTCGATCTGGATGGCGCTCGCGACGACGGCTTCGAGCGGTTCGAGGACAAGCGCTGGCAGCGTGTCGAGACCGAAGGGTGGTTCCCGTACTCGGGCGAGGCCGATCCCAAGGGCAACGTCTGGCGCCAGGTCGATTTCGGCTCGGGCGCGGCGATCAACATCCGCCCGCACTCGTGGGACGACGCCGAGGTGTTCGCGATCCGCTATCACGATGGCGAGTGGGCACCGTTCTCGCCGCGCAGCGCGCCCGGCGGCGCCACGTTCCCCGCCGCGTAC
>JBBRED010000253.1:0-12456 GCA_038203335.1 Haliangiales bacterium
GTCTACTCTATCACCGCAAGCCCCGCGGACGCGGGGCGCGCAGCACCGCGGACGCGGTGCGCCGTTGGGATCACGCGACGGTGACGTCCTTGGACAGGTACACGTCCTGGATCGCGTTGAGGAGCTCGACGCCCTCCTTGATCGGACGCTGGAACGCCTTGCGGCCCGCGATCAGGCCCATGCCACCCGCGCGCTTGTTGATCACGGCCGTGGTGACGGCATCCTTCAGGTCGTTGTCGCCCGACGCGCCGCCCGAGTTGATGAGGCCGACCCGGCCCATGTAGCAGTTCGCCACCTGGTACCGCGTGAGGTCGATCGGATTGTTCGTGGTCAGCTCCGAGTAGACCTTCGGGTGGGTCTTGCCGAGGCCCTTGAGCGCCGGGTCGGTGTACCCGCCGTTATTCTCCGGGAGCTTCTGCTTGATGATATCGGCCTGGATCGTCACGCCGAGGTGGTTGGCCTGGCCCGTGAGATCCGCGGACAGCGACATGTCGCCGGCGGCGGTCTTGAATGCGTTGTTGCGCACGTAGCACCACAGCACCGTGAACATGCCGAGCTCGTGCGCCTGTGCGAACGCCTCGGAGATCTCGTGGAGCTGGCGGCGGGACTCGGGAGCGCCCCAGTACACCGTCGCGCCGATGCCCTGCGCGCCCATGTTCCAGCACGTCTTGACGTTGCCGAACAGCGTCTGATCGTGGGTGTTCGGGTAGCTGAGCAGCTCGTTGTGGTTGATCTTCACGATGTACGGAATCTTGTGCGCGTACTTCCGCGCCGTGATCCCGAGGACCCCGAACGTCGATGCCACCGCCGAGCAGCCGCCCTCGATCGCGAGCTTCACGATGTTCTCCGGATCGAACATCATGGGATTGGGCGCGAACGACGCGCCGGCGGAGTGCTCGATGCCCTGGTCGACGGGGAGGATCGAGATGTACCCGGTGTCCTTCAGCCGGCCGTGGCTGAACATCGACTGCATGGCGCCGATCACGCGCGGCGTGCGGTCCGAGCCGCGGGCGTAGATCTCGTCGACGTAGCTGGGCGAGGGCAGGGTGAGCTGGGCCTTCGCGATGGTCTTGCACTGGTGGTCCAGCAGCGTCGCGTTCTCACCGAGAAGGTCGCGGATCTTCGGTAGCTCCATGCCCGGCGTTGTACCAGCGATCACATTGCTCGTCCCGACCCCGGTGGAAATGGTTGATCCCCGCCGGGAGGGCCGTTACAAAGCAGCATCTTTCCTGGGGAGACGTCCATGCGCTTTGCCTCACTCTGCTCCGTTCTCGCACTCACGCTCGTCGCCGCTTGCGGCGATGACGGTTCCACGGCCCCGGCCGACGCCAAGGTCGAGGACATCGGCTTCAACAAGCCGACGGGTGTGCTCAAGTCGAACCACGAGGTCTCGAAGAACAACTGGGTCGAGGACGGCCCGGCGGATCTGTCGTGCCTCGGCACGCCGAGCTCCGATGTCGCGACCACCGTCGCCGTCGCGCTGACCACGAAGGTCGATGACTTCCAGAGCGGCAACGCGGTCCCGAACCAGTCGGTCACGGTGTTCCCGAACCAGGACACCACGGCGCCGTTCGGCCCCGCGGTCGTCTCCGATACGAACGCGATGCTCACCGTCAACATCCCGGTCGGCACGAAGCGCTTCGGCTTCAAGATGACGGGCTCGACCTCGCTCGACACGCTGCTCCTCAACCAGACCGTCGAGCCCGGCGCCGCGGCCCAGACCCTCGGTCACATCCAGAGCGTGTCGACCGCGACCGCGCAGACCCTGCCCGCGCTGATCGGTGTCTCTCGCACCCCGGGCACCGGCATCCTCGCCGGCGCCGTCCGCGACTGCGCGAAGAAGGAGATGTCGAACTTCGTCGCCACCGTGTCGAGCACCGACGCGACGGTGACCCACCTCGAGGGTGTCGACACCTACTACTTCTCGGCCTCGGTCGGCCTCCCGGTCCGCCACTCGCAGCAGGACTTCTCGTCGAAGAACGGCCTGTTCATGTCGATCGAGATGGCGCCCACGCCGACCGCGTACGTCCAGGTCTGGGGCTACAAGACGCAGGCGGACCTCGACGCCGACCACCTGACCCTGATCGCGCAGCTCAAGACCGCGGTGATCGCGGACGTCGTCATCACCGGATCGTACGATCCGCTGCGCACCAACTGACGCTAAGCTGACGCGTGCCTGACCCCGTCCGGGACGCGCGCCAAGCCGGCCGCGACGCGCTCATCGCGTGGGCCGTGGTGGCCGTCCTGGTCACCGGCCTGGTCCGGATCAACATCACGCTTCCGGCGATCGGCCACCTCGGCTCGGCGCTCGTGGCGGTGATGTTCCTCTACGTGCCGGTGTTCGTCGCGTGGCGGCGCACCGAGGACCTCTACGACTACGGCTTCCACACCAAGCCGGTCAAGCAGGGCGTGGTCACGGCCGCCGTCGCGATCGGCGTGATCTTTCCGATCTTCGCCCTCGGCTACTTCGCGTTCTACGAGCTCGCCTGCGACTCGGACGTCCTCTCGCACCTCGTGCCGCACGGCATGTGCGCGCGGTACGGCGGGCTCGCCGGCCTCCACGCTCCGGCGTTCACCCAGAAGCTCGCCGAGTTCTGCGCGGTCCAGCTCGTGGTGGTGGCGCTCCCCGAGGAGCTGTTCTTCCGCGGGTTCCTGCTCGGCATGCTCGAGCGGCGGTTCCCCCCGAAGCGCCGGATCCTCGGTGGCGGTGTGGGCCTCGCGCTCGTGATCTCCGCCGCGATGTTCGCGCTCATCCATCTTCCGAAGGACGGCGACCCGCGCGCGCTGGCCACGTTCTTCCCGGGCCTGCTGTTCGGCTGGATGCGCTCCTCGACGGGATCGATCATGGCCTCGACACTGACCCATGCCGGATCCAACATCCTGATCCGGTTCCTCGACCTCATGGTGCTCCGATGACCATCGCCGCTCTGTTCGACATGGACAACACGCTGCTGCGCGTGGACACCGGCATGTCGTGGACGAAGTTCCTCTACCGCCGCGGCGAGCTGCCTCCGAAGATGGTCGCGAAGGCCATGTACTGGTCCACGCTGTACAAGCTCGCCGTCCTCGACATGGAGGCCGTGTTCACGAAGCTGTGCGAGGAGCTCGAGGGCGACTCCGAGGACGAGATGGTCGCGAAGTGCGACATCTGGTACCGCGAGCACATCGCACGGGAGATCGCGCCTGCGGCCCGCGTCGCGGTGGACTACCACCGCCGCGCCGGTCACACGATCGTGCTCGCCACCGGCTCCACCTGCTACGCGGCGCGCCCGGTCGCGCGGGGCGTCGGCATCGAGCACGTGCTGTCGAGCGAGCTCGAGGTCGCGAGCGGTGCGTTCACCGGCAAGGCGAGCGCGCTGTGCTTCGGCCAGCACAAGGTCACGCTCGCCGAGCGCTGGGCCGAGCGCCACGGCGTGGACCTGGCCGCGAGCTACTTCTACTCGGATAGCTACAACGACCTGCCGATGCTGCAGCGCGTGGGGACCGCGATCGCGGTCAACCCGGATTCCCGCCTGCGGCGCCACGCGCGCTCGCGGGGCTGGGCCGTCCAGCAGTGGTCCTAGGGACCGAGGGACTTCTCGACGTAGCCGATCGCATCGGGCGGGATATCGAGGACCGCGAGGATCGCGGACGGCGTGGCCGCGCCGAGGATATCGTCGACCCGCGGGTAGCCGGGGTTCGTGCCCGGCCGGTTGTCCCAGCGCATCGGCGGCGCGACGCCCTTGAACACGGTGACCGAGAACCAGCCGGTCTGTACGTTGTACATGATGTCGTAGACCGGGCCGGCGAGCTCGGCGGCGTAGTCGATGACGAGGTCGCCGGGGCGGCCGGTGACGAGCGCGCCGAGGCGGTTGGCGCGCACGGCGATCCGCGCGTTCATGCCGACGGCGACGACTTGTTCGGCCGTCGCACCGACGATGACGCACGCGGTGCGCGTCTGAACGGTGGCTTCCTCGGGCATGGTGAACGAAGCGTACCCGAGACCCACCGCATGCCCAGGTTTCGGCGCCCAGATGAACGGAGAGGCCTTCGCCGGTCCGGACGCGCGTTCACGGACGGGATCGCAACGGAGAAAACCGTTGATCTCGATGTCGGATCCGGTGTGTATGCTGCGCTCGAGATGTCCAGCTCGTCGGTGGTTCGCGGTCTCGCGGCGATTCCCGCGGTTCGCCGGTTGATCGAGCTCGCGCTCGACGAGGATCTCGGTCGCGGTGACGTGACCAGCCAAAGTATCTTCTCCGCCGCAAGCGGCGGAGGGGCGCTCGGCAGCGATGGCCCGACCGTCGTGGCGGATATGAACGCGCGCGAGCCGATCGTCGCGTTCGGGGTCGATGTCGCCGCCGCGGTGTTCAAGATGGTCGACGACCGCATCGAGCTCGAGATCCACGGGCCCGATGGCTCGAGGATCGAGACCGGTGGCCTGCTGTTGACGGCGCGCGGCCCGGCGCACAGCGTGCTCGCCGCGGAGCGCACGGCGCTGAACTTCGCGCAGCGGCTCTCCGGTGTGGCCACGCTCGCGAAGCGGTACGCCGAGGCGGTGGCGGGTACGAAGGCGAAGGTCGTCGATACCCGCAAGACCACGCCCGGTTTCCGCGTGCTCGAGAAGGCGGCGGTGCTGGCCGGCGGCGCCGCGAACCACCGCTTCGATCTCGGCAGCGGCATCCTGATCAAGGACAACCACATCGCCGCGTGCGGCTCGGTCCGCGCCGCGGTCGAGGCCGCGAAGGCGAAGGCGCCGCACCCGCTGCGCATCGAGGTCGAGGTCACGAACCTCGGCGAGCTCGACGAGGCGCTCGCCGCCGGTGCCGAGATCGTGCTGCTCGACAACATGACGCCGTCGCAGGTCGAGGTCGCGGCGGCGCGCGCCCACAGCCGAAACGTGATCGTCGAGGTCTCCGGCGGCATCACCCTCGCGACCATCGGCGACTACGCGCGCGCCGGTGCGGACTTGATCTCCGTCGGCGCGCTCACTCACTCTGCACCGTCCGTCGATATCGGCCTGGATGTCCGTACCTAGTATGACCACGCGCCCGCCGTACCTGATCCCTCCGCTCGCCCGCTGGCTCGGCACCCAGCGCATCGACCTCGCCGACTGCACGTCCACGAACGACGAGGCCGCCCGGCTCGCTCGCGCGGGCGCTCGCCACGGCACCATCGTGATCGCCGAGAGCCAGCGCGCCGGCCGCGGCCGCGACGGCCGGGTCTGGCAGTCACCGCGCGGCATGGGGCTCTACATGTCGGCGGTCCTGCGGCCGATGCTGCCGCTCGTCGACGTACCGCCGATGACGCTCGCGATCGGCATCGGCCTGTGCGACGCCGTCCGCGCGACCGGCGCCCACGCCACGCTGAAGTGGCCGAACGATCTACTCGTCGATGTCCCAGGCAGCGCACCCCACGGCCGCGGGGCTTGCGAGCGCAAGAAGCTCGCGGGCGTGCTGGTCGAGGCGCAGAGCCAGGGAACGAAGCTCGAGGCCGTGGTGATCGGGATCGGCGTCAACATCCTCGGGCCGGTGCCGGCGCAAGTCGCGGACACCGCGATCGCGCTCGAGCAGGCCGCCGATTCGCAGATCGATCGCGAGGCGTTCATCGCCGCGGTGCTCGCGCAGGTCGAGCACTGGGTCGATCGCTACGTCGCGATGGGTCTCGAGGAGATCCTCCCGGCCTGGACCGATCGCATGGCGCTCGGCATCGTGGCGCGCGCCACGGTGGATGGCGCGCCCCTGGTCGGCGTGGTGTGGGGCCTCGACGACGACGGTGCGCTGCTCCTCCGCGACGGCGATGGTGGCATCCACCGCGTGCGCAGCGGCGACGTGGAAATCGTCACGTCGTCGGGCACGCCGCCGACGCCGGAGCCGCATCAGGTGTCGTGCTAAGACTTCGGGTGTGAGGGCAGACCCATGAGCAACCGCACGATCTACGCGATCATCGCCGTCGTGGCGCTCGCGGCGATCGGCGGGTTCTACCTGATGCTGCGCGGCGACGGCGACGCGCCCTCGGTCACGGCGACCAAGGACGGCAAGCCCGCGGGCGGCGGCTTCACCGGCTCGGGCCACGGCCCGGCGACCTCGCCAAATCAGCCGAGCCTGACGGCGCCGGCGGCGGGCTCGGATTCGCGCGAGCTCCCCGACAAGGTCAAGGAGTACGCCGCGAACGGCGCGATCATCCGCGATCACCGCACGGGATCGCACGCTCCGATCGAGCTCGATCCGAACGCCGCGCCCCCGAACGAGCGGAAGCTGCAGCCGACCCTGACCAAGGCGATCGCCGACAAGGTCCGCGACGTGATGCACGAGTGCGTCGCCAACTTGCCCGCAAACGTGAAGGGCGAGCGCCCGCGCCTCGAAGGGACGATCAACATCGCGATCAAGGACAAGGTGGTCTCGGTCAACAAGACCGCGCTCGCCGTGAAGGACGTCACCGGCGACGCTGCCGAGGCAACGCGCACGTGCATCGAGCAAAAGTCGATGGCGGTCACCCAGGCCGCCGGCGACGAGAAAGATCTCGCGAGCTACGACATCAATCTGTCGTTCGTGCTGATCTAACGCCCGGCTAACCGGGCCCTGGGACGCCAGAGCGTCGCAGATGCTGCACCCTGCGAGCACGTGTCACCGTCCCGCCATCCCGATCGCCTCCGGAGCGTAGTACTGACTCGTACAGGCAAGTCCCGTTGATGCACCCCACCCGGATATGTATAGTCGCGCGCCCCATGAGCCGGCGCCTCGACGGACTAACCAAGCTCCTTGCAATCGCAGCCGTGGCTGTGACTTGCCTGGGCACCATGGGGTGCGACCAGCTCGACGGTCGCAGCCGAACCCGCAAGGGCAATCGCTTCTTCAAGGAGACGGCGTTCATCGATGCCGTCGCCGAGTACGAGAAGGCGCTGTCCGAGGTGGACGACCCGATCATCCACTACAACCTCGGGCTCGCGTACTCGAAGGTGTTCAAGCCCGGCCTCGACGCGCCGGTGCGGCTCGGCGTCAAGGGCACGTTCGTGTGCGACGTGATCCCGAAGGTCACCTACGAGAGCGCGCAGGTCTGCATCAAGGAAGACGATCGACGGTTCGATGACTGCGACGCGAAGAACGTGTGCGCGTCGAGCTACGAGTGCAAGAAGACCGAGCTGTGCCAGCTCACGCAGGAACAGCTCGCGGAGCACGCGACCACGAACTTCCTGGGCTGGCTCAAGGCGAACCCGGACGACGACGACACCACCAAGCAGATGACGCAGGTGTGGATCGACTCGAACCAGTTTCCGCTCGCGCTCGACTACTGGTCGGGACGGCTCAAGGACAAGCCGAAGGACCCCGAGATCATGGGTAACCTCGCGGGCATCAACCTCAAGGCCGGCGACTGGCGCAAGTCGATCGAGTGGTACCTGCAGGTCGCCGACATCGCGACCGAGACGTCCAACAAGATCTCCGCGTTCCAGTTCATCGGCAACGTGGCCTGGTCCAAGCTCAACTCCAAGTCGCTGACCGCGGCCGAGAGCATCGAGCTCGCGGACCGTGGGATCGGAGCCCTTCAGAAGGCGGCCGAGCTGGCGCCCAAGAACCCGAAACTCTTCGGACTTCAGGCCTCGATCTACAACTTCCGCGCGCTGGCCCACGGCGCGTCCTGGGCCTCGGCGATCGATCGCGCAAGTGCGCAAGATCTCCAGCGCCTGTCACGCGTTCTAGCTGAAGAGGCGAAGAAAGCTGCAGGAGGGGGTGCGTCTGCACCTCCGACGACCCCGACCCCGACCACTCCAACCCCGTCCCCGTCTGCAACCGGGGGCTCGGCCGAGAAGGCCGGCGGCTGAGTCGCCTCAAGGAGCAGCCGAGAACCATGGCGAACGACGAAGAGAACGAAGACATGACCACCCCCTTCATCCGGGATGAAGAGGACGGGAAGGCCGCGCTCGATCCGTATCGATCGGCCGCGGCGCCGAAGGTCCGCCCCGGCATGGCGGGGTTCGGAAAGAACTTCACCGACGCCAAGAACCGCAAGGCTCCGAAGTGGGCCGCGCCGCTCTTGATCGCCGTACTGTCGGGCCACGCCGTGCTCGGCATCACGATGTGGATCAAGTCGATCTGGGACATCGAGCAGCTCGATCGTCCCAAGACGCAGGTCGACCTCGCGGTCGCGCCGCCTCCTCCTCCTCCTCCGCCGCCCCCGCCGGGTGGGGCGCGTCCGCAGAACGTCCAGATCACGCCGAAGAAGATCAAGGTCAAGGACATCGTCCAGCCGGTCAAGATCGAGAAGCAAGAGGTGTCCACGGTCGAGGACTCCGGCGATCCGAACGGCGTCGAAGGTGGCGAGATCGGTGGCGTTGCCGGTGGTGTGGTCGGCGGTGACATCAATGGTGTCGCCGGCGCTCCGCCGCCGCCGCCGCCGCCCCCGCCGCCGCCGGCCCCGCCGCAGAACGTGCCGCCGACCCTGCTCGAGGGTTCGCGCATCGCGGGCGAGAAGATGATCATCCCCGACGACGTCACGAAGACGGAGATCCAGCGGTCCGGCAAGGACAAGCTGATCGGCAGCTTCAAGCTCTGCATCAACGCGGGTGGCGAGGTCACCAGCGTCAGCATGCTGAAGAGCACCGGCTTCGGAACGTACGACTCGAAGATCCAGGGAAAGATGCGTGGGGAGTGGAAGTACAAGCCCTACGCCGTCAACGGAAGGGCAGTGCCCGTGTGCACCGCCGTCACATTCATCTACTCGCAGAAGTAGCGGGCAACCTCAGCTAGGAACGTGCCATGGGAATCGACCTCGTAGAGCTCTGGGACAACATGTCCATCATCGTGAAGGTCATCACGGTGATGATGGTCGGCATGTCGGTGTTCATGTTTTACGTGATCACCGAGCGCCTGCTCACGTTCCGCGCCGCGAGCGACCAGAGCATTCGCTACGTCCAGCAGCTCGGCGAGTTTCTCCGCCAGCACAAGGTCAACGAGGCGCTCAACGCCGCGCGCGGGATGCCGAAGAGCCCCGTCGCGAAGGTGATGGAGTCCGGTCTCCAGGCGCTGCTTCAGGGCCGCGAGGCGCTGAAGACGGAGGGCCCGGATGACGTCGGTGACTTCGACCTCGTCGACTCCGTGAATCGCGCCCTCGAGCGCGTCAAGGAGCGCGAGACCTCGAACCTCCGCAAGGGCCTCGCGTACCTCGGCACCGTCGCCTCAGCGACGCCGTTCATCGGTCTCCTCGGTACCGTCATCGGTATTCTCGGAACGTTCCAGCTCCTCAAGGGCGGCACGGTGACCATCACCGAGATCGGCCCGAAGATCTCCGAGGCGCTCGTCTCGACCGCCCTCGGCCTCGGCGTCGCGATCATCGCGGCCATGGCGTTCAACTTCTTCACGTCCCGCGTCGAGCAGTACGTGATCGACATGAACGACGTGTCGAGCGAGTTCATCGACTACGTGCTGCGTGAGGGCCGGGGCTAACCAGTGTCCCTCGCGTCCTCATCGCTGAGCACCAGCGGCAAGAAGTCCAAGCACAAGCGCCGCTGGCGCCTGTCGGGCAAGAAGCATCACATCGATGCCGTGCGCAACGACATCAACGTGACGCCGCTGGTCGACGTCATGCTCGTGCTGCTCATCATCTTCATGCTGATGACGCTGATCATGGGTCGCGGTCACGACGTCGCGCTGCCGCACGCGAAGAACTTCTCGTCGGAGAAAGACAAGATGCAGCCGGTCGTCACCATCGATCGGGATGGCGACCTGTTCATCGAGAAGAACAAGCTCGGTCCCGTGACCGAGGCGACGCTCAAGGAGATGGCCCAGCAGATCAACGCCGCGTGGGCCGCGCCGAAGAACCCCGACGGTGTCGGCCGCATCTACCTGAAGGCGGATAACGACGTCGAATACTCCAAGGTCTATCCCGTGCTCGTCTATCTCAACAAGCAGATGGGCGTTGGCTCTGTCGACCTCGCGATCGCGAAGGAGGACAAGTAGCCATGGGAATGAGTAGTGGCAACAGCGGGAAGGGCGGTGTCCAGAGCGACATCAACGTGACCCCGCTCATCGACGTTCTGCTCGTGCTCCTGATCATCTTCCTCGTCGTGATGCCGATCATGATGAAGATGGAGACCCTCCAGGTTCCCCGCAAGATCGACAACGAGCAGGAGATGCCCGACCCGAACGCCAGCCAGCTGACGGTCAAGGCCAAGGTCGGCGGCGACTACGAGTTCGACGACGGCAACGGCAGCCCGATCACGGTCCCGTCGGCCGACCTCTTGCGCACCCTGCGCCCGAAGATGGAAGCGATGGCCACCGGCACCGAGAAGGTCGTGTTCGTCGACTTCGAGCCCGCCCTGCCGTGGAAGGACGTGGTTGGCACGATGGACACGATCCGCGCCCTGGCGGCGGACGTGAACCACGACGAGATCAAGGTCGCGCTGAAGGTCAAGGAAGACCAACCGCAGTAGCTACTCGAGTAGCCATGCGACGCGCGAAACGCCGGTTCGACCGGCGTTTCTTCGTTTCGGATGCGGCGCGCGAGTCTCACAACCTGTCCCTGCGACACGCGTTGCTGACTGTCCCTCGCCGAGATCGGGTGACCTGTCACGGCGCGTGATCATGTCGGCGTACCGACGGATCTTCCGTCGGTGATACACACCTTGGAACTGCTTGACAACTTTGACGCTCGATTAGTACAAGCGGTCGGATTTTGCGCCGTTACGACATCGACCCGGGGAGCAAAGAGACTATGAACAGGGTGCTGAAGCTGATGTGTGCGGTGCTTGCCACGACCTCGGTCGTTGCCTGCACGGATTACGAAAGCTCGACGAGCCTCAATCCTGACGGACCTCCGATGGTCCAGCAGGTGCGGTTCCGCGAGACCTACGCGGTCGGTACGTCGACGAGCTCACGCCGCGTGTTCGGGTTCGGAACGCATCCCGATGCGCTCGAGGCCCAGGAGCACCCGGTGACCTCGGCGACGGTCAAGGGCAACGCGTTCCGCGTGATCATGGACGAGCTCCTCGTCGGCAATAACCTCGAAGAGGTTGGCTGCCGCGCGGCGATCGATACGGACGCGTACTCGCGCGTTCCGGTCGGCACCACGCCCGATGACATCGCGCGCTGCGCGACGGCGCAGGACGTTCTCCCCAGCACCTGCAAGGGCGAGCACGCCGTGTGTATCTGCGACATCGACGCCGGATGTCCGGTGATCGTCGCCGGTCAGCCGACCCCAGTCGTGGTCGCCAAGGGCGCCCCGGTCGGTGTCGACGACAAGAACCAGGACGGCGCCGCCGATGACACGCGCCTGATCCGCGACGCGGTCGGCGTCAAGTGCGGGACCATCAACGTCCCGATCGACCTCGACATGAGCTACTGGAACCCGTCGGGCAACCAGCAGGTTCCCGCGATGGGCGGCTTCGACGCTCTCGGCCCCGCCATCGTCCTCGTTCCCCAGGCTGGCCTGCCGACGAACCTCGACTGCCAGCTGACGTTCGCCACGGACGTGGTCGACAAGCAGGGCATCCAGGTCTGCGCGCCGCCGAATGGCGACATCCTCTCGGACTGCAGCCCGGGTGACACCACGAAGGTCGCGTTCAAGACCGAGCCGATGTCGTTCATCGCCACGTTCAACTCGGGCGCGACCGGCGTTCCGCGGACGGATCCGATCACGTTCGCCGGCATCACGCCGCTCGATCCGAGCTCGACCACCGCGGTCACGATCACCCCGGCCACCCCGATCACCGTGACGATTCCCGCGGCGAACAAGGACTTCCTCATCGTGACGCCGACGGGTACCGGGTTCGCCGCGAACACGACCTACACGATCACGCTCGGCGCCGGCGTCCAGGATGCATTCATGCAGCCGCTTCCGGCGCCGTTCGTTCTCACCTTCACCACGGGCGCCTGAGGAGGATGACCATGTCGACCAAGAGCCTCATTCTCGCTGCCACCCTCGGTGCCACGCTTCTCGGCGTGAACCTCCTCTCCACCACCAGCGCGTATGCGCAGAGCCAGACCACCGGCGCCATCCAGGGCTCCGTGATCGACTCCAAGACCAGCGAGAAGCTGCCGGGCGTCACCGTGATCGCGACCTCCCCGTCGCTCGCGCAGGCGCAGACCGCGATCACCGACGAGAACGGTCAGTACAAGATCACGGACCTCCCGCCCGGCGACTACCTCGTCACGTTCTACTACGCGGACATCACGCTCGAGCGCGGTGGCATCAACGTCGGCATCGGCAAGTCGACGCCCGTGTTCCAGAAGCTCAACCAGGCGCAGGCCGGCGGCGAGGTCGTGAAGATCACCGACACCGCGCCGACGATCGATCCCACGTCGACGACGCAGGGCATCACGATCGACAAGAACTACATCAAGAACATTCCGGTCCCGGGCCGCACGTTCGAGTCCACGCTCGGCGCCGCTGCCGGTTCGCAGGGCGATGGCCTCGGTGTCTCGTTCTCGGGTTCGTCCTCGCTCGAGAACCAGTACTACGTCGACGGCGTCAACACGACGGGCC
>JBBRED010000254.1:0-12432 GCA_038203335.1 Haliangiales bacterium
GGTGATCTTCGTCGAAGAAGGCGAGATGGTCGTCGTCACGCGCGAAGGCGTGACGCTCATGGACTTCGAGGGCAAGGTCCACACCCGCGAGCCCAAGATCATCACGTGGTCGGCCGTGCAGGCGGAGAAGGGCGGCTTCAAGCACTACATGCTGAAGGAGATCCACGAGCAGCCGCGCGCCGTCGCGGACACGCTCGTGGGGCGCGTCGATCTCGAGCACGACGACGTCACGCTCGATGGCATCGAGCTCGACGTCTCCAAGATCAAGCGCATCATCTTCATCGCGTGCGGCACCAGCTACCACGCGTCGATGGTGGGCGAGTTCCTCGTCGAGGGCCTCGCGCGCATCCCGGTCGAGGTCGACCTCGCCTCGGAGTTCCGCTACCGCGATCCGATCGTCGGGCCCGGTGACCTCGTGGTCGCCGTCAGCCAGTCGGGCGAGACCCTCGACACCATGGAAGCGATCCGCGAGGCCAAGAAGAAGGGCGCGCAGGTCTTCGCGATCTCGAACGTCCTCGAGGCCTCGATCCCGCGCCTCGCCGACCACGCGTTCTACACGCACGCCGGCCCGGAGATCGGCGTCGCCTCGACGAAGGCGTTCACCACGCAGCTGGTCGGCATCGCCCTCCTCGCGATCTACCTCGGACGCCGCACGAACAAGCTGTCGAAGGAGCGCGCGCGCGAGCTGCTCGCCGAGCTGATCGCTCTTCCGAACAAGATGCGCGATATCGTCGAGAGCGGCGCGCAGATCCAGGCGATCGCCCGCCGCTACGGTCACGCCAAGGGCTTCTTGTTCCTCGGCCGTGGCTCGCAATATCCGATCGCCCTCGAAGGCGCGCTCAAGCTGAAGGAGATCTCGTACATCCACGCCGAGGGCTACGCCGCCGGAGAGATGAAGCACGGCCCGATCGCCCTGATCGACGAGCATCTCCCCGTCGTGGTCCTCGTGCCGCGTGGCCCGAGCTACGAGAAGACGGTGTCAAACCTCGCCGAGGTCCGCGCCCGCCAGGGCAAGGTCATCGCGATCGCCACCCGCGGCGACAACGAGATCGGCTCGCAGTCCGATGACGTGATCATCATCCCCGACACCGCCCTCGAGCTGCAGCCGATCCTGACCGTGCTGCCACTGCAGATGCTCTCGTACTACGTCGCCGACTTCAAAGGCACCGACATCGACCAGCCTCGCAACCTCGCGAAGTCGGTTACCGTCGAGTAGTGCCCAAGAAGACGCTGACGCACTTCACCGACGCCGGTGCGGCCCACATGGTCGATGTCGGCGCCAAGCCGGAGACCGCGCGCGTCGGCATCGCCTCGGGCTCGATCACGATGCTGCCCGCGACCGCCAAGGCCGTGGCCTCGGGCACCATCGGCAAGGGCGACGTGCTCGGCATCGCGCGCGTCGCGGGCATCCAGGCCGCAAAGCAGACGCCGAACTGGATCCCGCTGTGCCATCCGCTGCGGATCACCGGCATCGATCTGGATCTGCGCGTGGTCGGCTCCTCGGTGAGGATCACCGCCACGGTCCGCGCGTTCGACCGCAGTGGTGTGGAGATGGAAGCGCTGACCGCGGTGTCGGCCGCCGCGCTGACGGTCTACGACATGTGCAAAGCGATCGATCGCGGCATGGTGATCGGGGAGATCAGGCTCGAGGAGAAGCGGGGGGGGAAATCGGGTACGTGGAAACGATGACCGCCCTGGGACCGAGGTCTCCGTGCGGTCTACCCGTCGCGAGCTTGCGCCAAGATCGCGGGCGCTCCGCCGTCGTCGCCTCGAGCCGGAGGTCTGAACTCGAGGATCGAGCACGTTTGGGACGAGCGCGCGAAGGCGCGCACTCGAGCCAAGGGCAGGGCGCGCGTGATCTCGGCGGGAGTTCGCGACGGGCAGATCCCAGCCCTCCGCGGCTGCGGAGCGATCACTCTGCAGCGTGGCGGTTTGCACGGAAGCGCGCGATCACCGCGACTTCGCGGTTAGCGGCGGCGTTCGAACACGAGCAACTCCCCCAGCGTGTCGTGGTCCCGCAGCCCGACCTGCACCATCCCGAGCCTCCGGATCACGCCGAGCGAGGCCACGTGCCACGGGAACGTCGTCGCCTGCACCGCCTGGATCGAGGGATGCTCGAGGGCCCAGTCAACACACGCGCGGACGGCCTCGGCGGCGAAGCCGTTGCACCGCGAGGACTCCTCGATCGAGTATGCGACCTCGGCGATGCCATCGGACGGATGGCCGTGGAACACCACGCTACCGACGACGCGCGGCTCGTCCTTGAGCAGCACGAGCGAGTCGCCCCACAGACGGATGTCGGGGGCGGCGCGGAGCGCAGCGCGCGAGAACGGAAAGCCGAGCGCGACGAGGTCGTCGTTTGGCCAGGCGTCGGGGAACGCGGCGCCGACCACGGCCTCGGCGCGTGCCTTGTCGTGATCGAGGACGGCCTCGATCGCGTCGAGGGTGACGGGGACCAGCCGCAGGCGGTTCGTGGTCAGCGACGGCACGTCAACCTCCGGTCTTCGAGAACCCGATCACCAGGCCCAGCTCGGTCGGGCCGGTCCCGATCAGGCCATAGCGAACGTCGATGTTGAGGAGCCAGCCGGAGATGTACTGCTCGATGCCGACGGTGGCGATCGCGCCGGCGAACGCCCGGTACATCTTGGGCGGGATGACCTGGTCGGCGCGGAACAGGGCACCGCCGCCGCGCAGCGTGATGTAGCGGCTCGGGTTGACGCCGGGTCGGACGCGAATGCCGGCGGTGAGATCCATCTGCAGGGTGAGGAGCTGATCGCTGACGCGCGAGGCGGCGGCGCCGTACATGGTCGCGAACTGCGCGGTCCACTTCGCGCTCCAGTTGATCCGCTGGTCGGTGGACATCGGCTGCCACGCGGCCTGGCCGCCGAGGACGTACCCGTAGCCGAGGTTGTTCGCGTCGGCGCCGGTGCCGCTGACCGCGCCGACGATCACGCCGATGCTGCCGGCGGGCAGGGGCTCCGCGTGCGCGGCGCTGCCGGCGAGAAGCATCGCAGCGATCGACAGAGCCGCCCGCATGGTCAGAACTTCGAGGTGGTCGCGAGGAACGTCATCTTGTCGTTGGTCGCGCGCAGGCGACGGGACAGGGTGCGCACCCAGTTCCACAGCAGCTCGTACGCGAGATCGCGGTCGACGAACAGGAGGTCCTCGAGGTCCTTCCGGTTCAGCACGAACAGGCGGCACTTCTCGTGGCACATGGCCGTGGCGGAGCGCGGGGCGTCGTCGATCAGCGACATCTCGCCGAAGTACGCGCCCGGGCGGAGCACCGCGAGGGCCTCCTCGCCCATGCCGGGGACGATGCGGGAGATGCGCACCGCGCCCTCGACGATCAGATAGAACTTATCGCCCGGGGAGCCCTCGGCGAAGATCGTGGCGCTCGACTTGTACTGCTCCTCGAGGCCGATATCGACGACGCGCCGGAGATGCGGGGCGGGCAGGCCGCTGAACATGTCGATGGCGGCGAGGATCTCGAGGGTGGTCTTCCCCTTGAGGTCGAGCCCCGGCTTCGCATCGTCATCGTCGGACATGTGTCACCCAAAGGGTCCCACACGGTCTCCGAAAACGCAAAACAGCCCGAGGGTTGCCCCTCAGGCCGTTCCGCATCGCGACCGCTTACCGCCTCGCCACGGCGAGGCGAACTGCTATTACGCGCCGACCTTGAGGACAAGGAGGAGCGAGATGATGAGCGCGTAGATGACCAGCGACTCGATCAGGGCGAGGCCGAGAATCATCGGGCCGCGGATCTGACCGGCGGCGCCGGGGTTACGAGCGATGCCATCGAGCGCGGCGGCGGCGGCGCGGCCCTGGCCGATACCACCACCGAGCGCGGCGATGCCGATGCCGAGACCGGCGGCGAGCGCGATCAGGCCGTAGTTCGACGCGAGACCCTGGGTCTTGATGGCCTCGGCCTCACCGCCCTGCGCGAACGCGAGGCCGGAGAAGACAACGAGAATGAGGAGCGAGGTGATGCTCGAGAAAACGATCTTGGTGGTGCGCTTCATGACGATTCTCCTGGGGGTCGCTTAACGGGTTTCGGATGCGGGGTAAAGAGGCTTAGTGCTCTTCGTGCTCGATCGCCATGCCGATGTAGACCATCGCCAGCGTGCAGAACACGAGGGCTTGGATGCCACAGACGAGGAGTCCGAGCAGGAGGAACGGCAGGGGGACGAGGACCGGGACGAGGGCGAAGAACGACATGACGACCTTGTGGTCGGCCATCATGTTGCCCATCAGCCGGATCGCGAGCGACAGCGGGCGCGCGATGTGGCTGATGATCTCGATCGGAAGCATCAGCGGGATGAGCGCCGGGCTCGGGCCGAGGAAGTGCTTGAAGTACGCGAGGCCGTGCTCGCGGACGCCGTAGATGTGCGTCAGGAAGAACACCGCGAGTGCGATGCCGACGTTGGTCTTCAGCGTGTCGGTCGGCGCGCCGAAGCCGGGGATCAGCGCGAACAGGTTGTTGAACAGGATGAACATGAACAGCGCGCCGATCAGCGGCAGGAACCGCGGCGCGTTCTTCTCGCCCATCGCGCCCTCGACGAGGCCGTAGAGGCTCTCCGCGAGGGTCTCGAAGAAGTTGCGCAGGTTCATCGTGCGCGGCGGGACCAGGCCCTTGTCGGCCGTCTTCGTGCCGCGGAAGAACGCGAGCGCGCCCCACGTGACGAAGGCGACCACGACGAGCGTGATCAGCACGTGGGTGAGCGTCCACCCCGTGGCGAACATCTTCAGGCCCGACTTGCGGCCGAGCATGTTCTGCGCCCAGTGATCGAACTTCTGCCACCACGAGAAGCGGTTCAGATAGTCAAACCATGTTCCGTGTTCACCCATGGCCGTTCTCGCTCGTTGGATCCTGCGTGCCGGCCGGCGGGGCCCGGAACGCGCTGAGTGACGTCTCGATGACGATGGAGAGGATGAAGATCGAGTAGCCGACCACGAACGCGATGATGTCGATCGGGAGGAACAGCACCGCCACGGCGATGGCGCCCATCAGGAACACCATCTTCGGCAGCATGAGCAGCGACGCGTTGCCACCCTTGCCCGAGGCCGCCTCGGTGGTCCACTTCACGACCAGCCGGCGAAGCACGTAGAAGTTCAAACAGGTCAGGCCGGCACCGATCATCAGGCCGAGCACGATCTCGCGGCTCTGCGTGACGAGGCCGATCGCGACCGCGACGATCGCGAGGATGTAGTTCATCCGCTCGATGCGGAGGATGCTCGGGCTACCCACGAGCGTCCGCCTCTGCCGCGCGCTCGGCGCGCTTGACGGCGCGGAGCACGCCGCGGAATCCGGCGACCAGGCCGAACCCGAGCATGAGGAGCATCAGCCACGGCGTGGTGCCGAGCTTCTGATCGAGGAAGTAGCCGATGAGCAGGCCGATGATGACCGAGAGCCCGAGCTCGATCCCGACCGAGCTGGCCGACAGCGCGTCGTACGCCGACTTGCCCGTGCGGGCAGCAGGGTCGACGGCAGGGCGGCGGCGGCTCGTGCTCACGACCTCTGGATGCAGCGAAGCGGCGCCAGAATCCTGCGACATATCGCCGCGCTGGGAGGGCACATTCGGCATCAACGGCGCCCACTTACCACGCTGGTTTTACAGCGTCAATCGACGACAGACGCCTTGGCCGAAGCGACGATCTGGTCGATCTCCTCGTCGGTGTGGGCGAGCGAAACGAACATCGCCTCGTACTGGCTGGGCGGTAGAAACACGCCTCGATCCCGCATGTTGCGGAAGAAGGACCCGAATCGCTTGGTGTCCGACGTCTTCGCAGTCTCGTAGTCGGTGACGGGGCCGGGAGCGAAGAACAAGGTGAGCATCGAGCCGACCCGGTTCATCACCGCCGGCACCCCCGCGGCGGTCGCGGCCGCCAGCAAGCCGTCGCCGAGCCGCTGGCCGAGCTGCTCCAGCCGCTCGTAGGCCCCGGGCCGGCCGAGGATCTCCATCGCCTTCAGGCCGGCCGCCATCGCGAGCGGGTTCCCCGACAGGGTTCCCGCCTGATAGACCGGGCCGAGCGGCGCCAGCTTCTGCATGATCTCCGCGCGGCCGCCGAACGCCGCGGCCGGGAGCCCGCCGCCGATGATCTTACCGATGGTCGTGAGGTCGGGTGTGACGTTGAACCGCGCCTGCGCGCCGCCATAGGCCACGCGGAACCCGGTCATCACCTCGTCAAAGATCAGCACGGTGCCGTGCTTGGCGGTCAGCGCGCGCAGGCCCTCGAGGTAACCCGGCGCCGGGATCACGAGGCCCATGTTGCCGGCCACCGGTTCGATGATCAGCGCCGCGACATCGCCGCCGGCGAGCACGCGCTCGACGCTCGCGAGATCGTTGTACGGCACCACGATGGTGTCCTTCGCCGCGCCCTCGGGCACGCCCGCTGATCCCGGGATCCCGAGCGTGGCCGCACCCGAACCGGCCGCAACGAGCAGGCAGTCGGCGTGGCCGTGATAGCCGCCATCGGCCTTGATGATCTTCGCGCGATTCGTGAACCCGCGCGCGAGCCGCAGCGCCGACATCGTGGCCTCGGTGCCCGACGACACGGCGCGCACCATCTCCATCGACGGCACCGCCGCGCGCAGCGCCTCGGCGAACTGCACCTCGACCTCGGTCGGCGCACCGAACGTGGTGCCGTTGGCGAGCGTCTCGGTGATCACGGCCGCGATCTCGGGGTTCGCGTGCCCGAGGATCAGCGGGCCCCAGCTCCCGATCAGATCGAGGTACCGGTTGCCATCCGCGTCCCAGATCGAGCTGCCCTTGCCGCGCGCGATGAACGCCGGGTCGGCGCCGACCGACCGGCACGCGCGCACCGGCGAGTTGACCCCGCCGGGGATGATCGCCTTGGCTCGCTCGAAGATCTGCTGGCTCTTCTGGATCGACATGCCCGGGGAACGTAGCCCGCCCGTGGACAAAACACATCGCGGTTTCGCGCCGGTCGCGATCGTCTTCGTGCTGTTCGGCAACCCGTCGATCGGCGGGATCGCGCTCGTAACGCGCGTGCGCGAACGCCGCCGCCGCTAGTGCTGAGTCTCGCCGCCGCCGGGGGTGCCGCCGCTCTCGTCCGTGGCGTCATCCGCCTCGTCGGCGTCATCCCCGTCCTCGTCCCCATCCTCGTCCCCCTCGAGATCCTCGTTCGGCACCGTGTCGGTGTCGTCGATCGCCTCGATCGGTGCGCCCTCGGCGATGCCCGAGTCCTCGCCCGGATCCGCGAGCCGCTCGATCGCGGCCACGTGCTCGCCATCGTCGACGCGCATGACGCGAACGCCCTGCGTGGCGCGGCCCTGCACCGAGATGTCGCGCACGCGCAGTCGGATCAGCTTGCCGCGGTCGGAGATCAGGATCACGTGGTCGTCGTCGGAGACGATGCGGACCGCCGCGACCAGGCCGTTTCGCGTGGTCGCCTTGATCGCGATCACGCCCTTGCCGCCGCGATTCTTCGTGGGGTAGTCGACGACCGCGGTGCGCTTGCCGTATCCGCGCTCGCAGATCGTGATCAGCGTGGCCGCCGAGTCACGCGCGAACGTGACCATGCCGACCAGGCGATCGCCGGGGCGCAGCGAGATGCCGCGCACGCCGCCCGCCGTGCGGCCCATCGGCCGGACGCGATCCTCGGTGAACCGCACCGCGAAGCCCTTCGCGGACGTCAGCAGCACGTCATCGGTCTTCGTGACCAGCGCCGCGCCGACGAGGCGGTCGCCCTCGTCGATCGTGATCGCGCGGATGCCGTTGCTCTTGACGTTCTGGAACTGCGCGAGCTCGGTCTTCTTGACCGTGCCCGACTGCGTGGCGAAGAACACCGCGGCGTCCTCGCGCTTGAACTGCTCGTCGGTGAACGGCAGCATCGTCACGATCTGCTCGCCGTCCTGGAGGTCGAGCACGTTGACGATCGGCCGGCCCTTCGCCGTGCGCGCGCCCTCGGGCAGCTCGAACACCTTCTTGTAGTAGACGCGGCCCTTGTCGGTGAACAGGAGCGTGTGGTCGTGCGTCGACGCCGCGAACATGTCGACGATGAAGTCGCCTTCGCTCGACGTGGCGCCGGTGATGCCGCGACCGCCGCGGCCCTGAGCCTCGTACTCGCGGACGGAGGTGCGCTTGATGTACCCGAGGTGCGTGCGGGTGACGACCATGTCCTCCTGGTCGATCAGCTCCTCGTTCATGATCTCGCCCTGCGCGTCGACGATCTGCGTGCGGCGCTCGTCGGCGAACTCGCTGCGGATGAGCTTCAGCTCGTCGATGATCGCGGCCATCAGCTTCTCGTCATCGGCGAGCAAGCCCTCGAGATAATCCGTGAGCTCCCACAGCTCCTTGTACTCGGCCTCGAGCTTCTCGCGCTCGAGACCGGTGAGCCGACCGAGCCGCATGTCGAGGATCGCCTGCGCCTGGCGCGCGGTCAGGTTCACGAACCCGCGGTTGTTCGCGGCCGTGACCTCCTCGGGAGGACGCCCTGCGCGCTCGAGGAACCCGCCGAGGCCGGCGAGCTTCTCCGCCATCAAGCGGTCCTTCGCGATGTCCGTGTCCTTGCTGGATCGGATGATCTCGATGATGCGATCGATGTTGATGACCGCGAGCCCGAGGCCCTCGACGATCTCTCGCCGCAGCCGCGCCTCGCGCAGATCGAACAGCGTGCGGCGGGTGACGACCTCGCGGCGGTGCTCGATGAACACCTGGAGCGCGCGCTTGAGCGACAGCAGCACCGGGCGGCCATCGACGATCGCGAGCATGTTGACGCTGAAGGAGCTCTGCAGCGCCGTGTACTTGAACAGGCTGGCGAGCACGACCTGATCGCTCGCGTCGCGCTTGAGCTCGAAGACCACGCGCATGCCGGTGCGATCCGACTCGTCGCGGATGTCGCTGATGCCCTCGAGCTTCTTGTCGCGGACCATATCCGCGCAGTTCTCGATCCACCGCGACTTGTTCACCATGAACGGCAGCTCGGTGATGATCAGCGCCTGGCGATCCTTGCGGATCTCCTCGGTGGCGGCGACGCCGCGCACGACCACCGCGCCGCGGCCGGTCTTGAACGCGGAGACGATGCCGATGCGGCCCTGGATCACGCCACCGGTCGGAAAGTCCGGACCGGGGATGATCTTGATCAGCTCGTCGTCGGAGAGGTTGGGGCGCGCGATCAGAGCGAGCACGCCGTCGAGGACCTCACCGAGGTTGTGCGGCGGGATGTTCGTCGCCATGCCGACGGCGATGCCGGTGGCGCCGTTGATCAGGAGGTTCGGAACCTTGGTCGGCAGGACCAGCGGCTCCATCTCCTTGTCGTCGTAGTTCGGCTGCCAGTCGACCGTTTCCTTGTCGATGTCGGCGAGCAGCTCGCCCGACAGCCGTGACATCCGGCACTCCGTGTATCGATACGCGGCGGGTGGATCGCCGTCGACCGAGCCGAAGTTGCCCTGGCCGTCGACGAGCATGTAGCGCATCGAGAAGTCCTGGGCCATGCGGACCAGGGCGTCGTAGACCGAAGCGTCGCCGTGCGGGTGGTACTTGCCGATGACGTCGCCGACCACGCGCGCGCACTTCACGTACGGGCGATTCCACGTGTTGTTGAGGACGCGCTGCGCGTACAGGATTCGCCGGTGCACCGGTTTCAAGCCGTCGCGCGCATCGGGCAACGCGCGAGAGACGATGACGCTCATGGCGTAATCCATGAACGAGCTCTTCATCTCCGACTCGATCGAAATCGGCGTGATGTTGGCGTTGGCTGCGTCGGACATCTTCGGGCCCGTTATATAGCCCGCGAGGCTCGATTTCCCAAGTGCTCCACCGTCGAAAAAACCAACAGTTTCGAGGGATCTAGCGGTATGGACCTGTGCCCGAGACCTCGCGCGCCCACCACGCTGCCAGCTCGATCGCGGCGCCGATCCGGTGGCCGTCAAACAGCGCTCCATCGAACGCGATCTCGACGTCGTGCGGACGCACCGTGGTGGCGCTCGGCCGCGCGACCTCGAGCAGCTCCGCGGCGCGCGGATCGATCACGAGCGTGACGCTGCTGGACGGATTGGGCGGCGGCCACGCGGCGCGCGGCAGGTCCTCGGAGATCAGCGACAGCGTCTCGCCCCCGCTGCCATGGCGATGCGCGGAGATGATCGTGCGCAGCCGACCGGTGTCGGCGGGGCCGAGCCGGCGCGCGACATGGACCGTGACGTCGACCGCGCCGCGGCGAACGCGGAACAGCGGCTTGCCGCCGACCTCCACGCGCGGGGCCGCATCGGCTCCGATCGCGCGCGCGACGGGCTCGAGTGCGCGCGCCCAGCGCACGGGCCGCGCGGCGAGGAGCAGCGATGCGGCGAGCATGTCGCCCATGCGCTCGACGGATGGCTCGGCATCGCGGCGATCGGCGCGCACGTGATCGTGGCCGATCTCGTGCACCCACTGCGCATCGCGCCACAGCAGCGCGGTCGCGCGCGTGACCTGCTGCGCGGAGACGTAGCGCGATGCCAGCAGCGCCGAGCGTGAAACGTGATCGAGCCAGATCGTCGCGAGCGCGAGATCGTTGGTCTCGATCAAGAAGCTATCGTCGAAGCTCGCCGCGCGCGGTGCGCCGCCGTTCGCCCAGCGATCGGTCCATCGCATACGCAGCTCGAAGCCATCGATGCACGGCAGGGCGACCACGATCGACGCCGACGGCTCCATCACGAGCATCGCGCGGTAGCTCGCCTGATCGACCTCGATCACCGCCTGCACGCGGCCGGCGGTCGCGTCGATCCGCGACACCGCGAACCGCTGCTCGATCACGCTGCGCAGGTCCTCGCTCACGTGATCCCATGATAGCGCGACGAGCAGGGCGACGACGCGCCTCACCCGATCCGTATCGCCCACGTCAGGGCAGGGGAGAGATCAGGTGCAGCTCGACCCGCCGGTTCATCACGCGCACGGCCGCGAGCTTCTTGCCCTCGAGGCCGGCCGGAGACACCGCGGGGCGGGTATCACCGAAGCCCTTCGCGACGAGCCGCTCCGCGGCGACGCCCTTCGAGACCAGGTACGACATCACGGCCTCGGCGCGGGCCTGCGACAGCTCGAGGTTGTCGGGATACAGGCCACGCGTCACGACCTCGTCGTCGGTGTGCACGTGGATGGCGAGGTGCAGCTCGGGGTTCGCGATCAGCGCACGGACCACGGCATCGAGCTGCCTCGTGGTGCCCGGCGTGACGTCCGTGGCGAACACCTTGAAGCCGACCTTCGGCAGCACGCCCTCGAGGATCTTCACCGCGGCTGGTAGCTCGTCGGGGCATCCGTCGGTGTCCTGGTAGCCGTTCTTCGTCTCGAGCTGGTCGAGGCACGCGTCGCTCGGATCGAGAACGCCATCGCCGTCGTTGTCGGGATCCGGGCAGCCATCGGCGTCCTGGAACCCGTCCTTGTCCTCGGGCGCGAGCGGGCACTTGTCCTGGCCATCGGGGACGCCGTCGACATCGTTGTCGGGATCGGGGCACCCGTCGTCGTCCTGGTATCCATCCTTGTCCTCGGCTTCTGCCGGGCAGCGATCCGACGCGTCGGGGATGCCATCGGCATCGGCATCGGCCGTGGGCTCCGGATCGCGGTGCGGCGGCAGCGTTCTCCGCGGCGGTTCCGGCGGCCTGGTGACCGCGTGCGTGGGCTCGCCTCCGAGCTCGAAGTACGCGGACGCGAGCACCTCGTAGTCGACCGTCTGCTTGCGGCTCGAAGGATCCGCGGGGATCGTGTTCTCGCTGCTCGGCACGAGGAGCACGCGACCGTCGAGCCGCAACCCGACCTTGTCGCCGAGTCGCACCTTGACGCCGACGCCGCCGTAGAACGCGGCGTCGGTATCGGGCTCGATATTCTTCTCCGGATCGGCCTTGAACGTTCGGTTCTTCGCGGTGACGACGGTGAAGCCACCGGCACCGGCGAGCACGAACGGGATCACGGTCGCATGCGCGCCGCCGCCGAGCTCGAGCACGAGGTGCGCGCGATACGTCACATCGGTGACGGCGAACTTCGCCTCGCGCGCCTCGGTGGGAATCACGCCGAACTCGGCCTCGAGACCGAGGAGGCCCGCGACGAAGCCGCCCACGCGAACGCCGAACATGCCGGAGTTTCGCTGGCTCGGTGCGTTCGGGCCATCGGTGGCACCGAGCTCGCTGGTGTCGCTGAACACGTGCGCGCCACCCATCGCGCCGATCTCGACATTTGCCTGCGCCGTCCGAGCGCCGGCGCACGCGATCAGCGCCACGATCAGCAGTCCGGACGCACGACGGCCCGCCGAGTCGCCAAGGCGGGCCGTGGAGACCATGGAGTGCCTACTTGGCCGGGGCGGCGCCGGCGCTGGCGCCGATGAGCTGAAACTCGACGCGGCGGTTCTTCGATCGCGCGGCCTTCAGCTTCCCACCCTTGAGGCCGGTCGGGGCGAGGATCGGCTGGCTGTCGCCGTAACCCTTCGCGCTGATCCGGTTCTCCGCGA
>JBBRED010000255.1:0-12432 GCA_038203335.1 Haliangiales bacterium
TCATCGACGAGCAGAAGGCTCCGTCCGCGGGCGCGAAGAAGGACAAGGAGAAGGGCGGGGCGACGAGCGCGGCGGCTCCCGCGGCCGCGGTTCCCGGCGCTGACGCGACCCCCGATGCCGCGAAGAAGCCGACCGACAAGAAGACGCCCGAGGTGCTGCGCACCGAGATCGCCGCCGCCGTGGCCGCCGGTCAGAGCGCCGCTGCGCTCCTCGCCACGGTGGATTCGGCGACGATCGTCGAGACGCTGCGCGAGCTCAAGGCGACCGAGGGTCCGGGCGTCATGCAGAAGCTGATGAGCGTCGCGGGCAGCGCGATCGAGCGCTTGCTCGAGGCGAGCGCACCCGACACCGAGGCAAAGGGCGGGGCGCCGACCGGCGAGCGCACCAAGATCGATACCGGCACCGAGCAGCACTCGCAGTATCTCGACGAGGCGGGCGAGCCGATCATGGCGAGCACGCCGCGACCGGTCTCGCAGCGGATCGAGGACTGGAAGAAGTACGTGTCGGAGCAACCGCCGGCGGTGCAGCAGCGCGTCGCCGGCGAGATCACGCGCGCGTCCACGCTCACCACGACCGTCGCTGACCTCGCGAAGAAGGCGAAGGCCGGCGACGCGGCCGCGAAGACGGCGCTCGGTCAGGCGCAGAAGGATCTGTCCTCATCGATCGCTTCGATCGGTCGCCAGATCCCGCCCGAGCCCGAGAAGAAGCCCGCCGCACCGACGGCCCCCACGCCCGGAGCCCCACCGGTTCCCGGCGCTGCGGCCAAACCCGGCGTGCCCGGAGCTCCGCCGCCCCCGCCGGGCGCTGCTCCGACGGGACCCGCCGCGCCCGATCCGGCCGCGCCGAAGCCGCCGCCGGATCCACTCGCAATCAAGGCCGCGGATACGCAGCTCCTCGCGATGTTCCGCCTCACCAACGCGAAGGTGCCGATGGCGATCTCCGCGCTCGGAGATCAGCAGCGCATCGACGAGGCGGCGAAGCCGGCGACCGATCTGCGCCGCCAGTACTTCCCGACGTTCGAGAGCCTGGCGCCGGAGCTGCCGGCGGCCGCGACCGACAAGGTCACGCAGCTCGCCTCGGAGGTCGGCTTCGACAAGGGCGCCGAGATGCTGCCGGGCGTGTTCAAGCAGCAGATCCACGACGCGTTCGTCGCCGACACCTATCCGGCGGCGGTCAGCTTCGACACGCTGTTCAACGACGTCGCCAAGGCCGGCGGTCCCGCCGGTCCGTACATGATGCGCGGCAAGCCGCTCTCGGCGGCGGACTTCGACGCGGCCGTCCCGGGTGATCAATCGCTCGCGCGCACGATCAACGTCGACGCCGCGTTCACCCAGTTCCTTAACAAGGCCGATGCCGAGGCCGCGTTCGTCGCGAAGTTTCCGGGCACGATCCCCACGTCCGAAGAGCTCACCGCGTTCGTCCTGACGGAAGCGCAGAGCAACGCCTCCGACGCGATGAAGCGGTTCGTCTCGCCGAAGATCATCGATAACCCGAGCTGGATGTTCCCCGAGCCCGACATCAAGTCGGACGCGGTGTTCTCGCAGTACTGCGATCTCCTCGGGCTCTACGCGAACTGGGCGCCACGCGGCCACCTGCGCATGGTCGTCAAGCGCGCGGCGGTCTCGACGAAGATCGCGAACCAGCAGCTCCGCAAGCCGACCGTGTTCGACGGAACGCAGTCGCCGCTGTGGATGCAGCGCAACAACCGCGACCACAACTGGGGCAAGACCGGCGGTGGCATCCGCCAGGCGTTGATGAAGGTCGACTGGGCCGACATCGATCCCAACAAGTGGGTGCTGACCGTCGTAGATCCGAAGTACGCCGCCGTGCTCGCTGCGGCGAAGGCGAAGGCCGCGAAGAAGGCGACGCCGGCGCAGAACAAGACGATCGACGACCACGAGAAGTCGATGACCGCCAAGGTCGCGACCGCGCAAGGCGCGCAGCGCGTCGAGGATGCCCAGCCGCCGCCGCTGCCGGGGGCCGCGCCCGCACCAAAAGCGCCGGCCGTGCCGCCGCCCATCCCCGCTGCCGCGAAGAACGACAACCACGCCGCCGACGATCACGAGAACACGGCCGTTCCGGCCGCGCCTTCCGTGCCCGTTACACCGCCGCCGCCCACGCCGCCGCCGCTGCCCGTCGCCGCGAAGGAGAAGGCCGCGGCTCCCGCCATTCCCGAGCCGGTCGCCGCGCAGCCCGCTCCGATCGCGCCGCCGCCACTTCCGCCGAAGACTCCCGCCGCCGATCCCAAGGCCGTCGTCGCGCCCGGAAAGGACCCCGCCGCACCGTCGGCGGATGCACAGCCGGCCAAGGGCCCCGCCGTCGCGAAAGATCCAGGCAAGGATCCAGCCGCACCGGCCCCTGCACCGGTGACTCCGCCGCCACTGCCTCCGAAGGATCCCGCCGAGCTGCAGCTCGAGGAGTTCGTCAAGGGCGAGCTCGGCGTGCTCAAGGGAAAGAACTACGCGGCGGCCTCCAAGCTCACGGTCGCGGGGCTCGTCAACGACCTCGGTGCCTTCGAGCTCGGGCTGCAGCTCCACGTCGGAAAGTTCGCGGCGAACGCGAGCGTCTCCGAGGCCAAGGCGTTCCTCTCCGAGAAGCGCTCGGCGCTCGAGGACGCCGCGCACAATCAGCTCACGCTCAAGGTGCTCGGCAAGACCGGCGCGCCGAAGCTCGATCCCGCTTCGTTCAAGGAGCTCGAGACCCTCAAGTCCGAGGTCGCCCCGTGGCTCAGCGCCTTCAAGAAGGAGCCGACCTTCGCCGCTGGCGTCTCGAACGCGAACGAGATGATCAACGAGCTCGACACGGCGCTCGGCACGATCCTCACGCATCGCGACAAGCTGCTGCGCGATGCGAAGACCGCGATCGACTCCGTCGACGTGAAGAACCCGGGCACCGCGATCAACGATGCGACCGCGAAGGTCCAGATCTGGCTCGACGCGATCCTGCTGCCCGATCCGGGCTCGCTGCGCGCGGCCGTCGTCGTCGCGAAGAAGCTCAAGGAAGAGGACATCAAGAAGGCCGCCGACGCGGCCGCCGCCGAGGCTGCGAAGGCCGCCGCCGCCGCGCCGCCGAAGCCGGGCGCGCCGGAGCAGGCACCCGCACCGGATGCAAAGGCGCCCGCGCCGGCACAGGCCCTGGCGCCGGTCGTCAAGCCCGATGAGAAGCCCGAGGCGAAGCAGCTCACCAAGGAAGAGACGGCTGCGCTCGAGCAGGAGAAGCACAACCTCGAGCTCAAGGTTGTCGAAGAGCAGCTCGAGCTGATGATGGAGAATGCGCTCAAGGGCTACGAGGGCTTCAATGCCGCGAGCGCCACGGCGCTCAGCGTCGCCGTGATCTTCGCGCACCTCGCGCCGGCGATCGCGATCCCGGCCGCGCTCGGCAAGGCCGGGCTCATGTTCTTCACCAAATACTCCAAGAAGAAGGGCTACCTCGCAGCGAAGAACCAGCTGCTCATGCTCTCGCCGGATCAGATCCAGGAGCTCGGTGATCTGTTCGGAACCGAGCTGTACTCGTTCCAGACCGCACTCAAGGAGGTCAACAAGGCCGCGAGCGTGGCCAAGTTCCAGACCGGTGCGGGTGCCGCCACCGCCAAGACCGAGGCCGCTCCGCTCACCGTCGATGCCGTCGAAGTGGGTACCGCGCTCAGCGGCATCCACGAGGGTGTCGTCGGGCTCATGCACATGGGCGCGTCGATCGCCGGTCCGATCGTCGCCGGCATCCAGCTCCGCCAGACCTTCAGCCACGCGAAGCACGCGAAGCACAAGATCCACGAGCTGAAGGAAGCGATCGCTGCGATCGACGCAATGCTCGGCAAGCCGTCGTCGCCGGCCGCACCGGCTCTGCCGGCTCCTGCCGCAGAGGCGCTCGTGCTACCGCCGGTTCCGCCGGAGTTCGCCTCGCTCGTCAAGCCTCCCGCGCCGCCGCCGCCGAAGGTCGCCGCCCCGGTCGCCGCACCTGCGAAGAGCGACGCTGCGCCGGCATCGCCCGCGCCGATCGCACCTGGTGCCGAGACGAAGAGCGACAAACCCGCCGAGCCGGAGGCAGCGGCTGCCGAGCCCATCGTCGAGACGCTGACGATGGCTGGTGCGCCGCACAAGCTCATCGCCGATCCCGCGACAGGCAAGCTCGAACATCACAGCATCCCCGACGACATCGTCGCGAAGCTGAAATCGATCCTGAACCTCGTGCCCGAAAGCATGCGCGGGAAGATCGCCGATGCACTCGCGACCGCAGCCGATGCGGCGTCGACACTTCTGGACCCGGGCCTCAAGGCCAACGCGCCGCCGTCCGATCGTCCGGCAGTGGTCAAGCTGCTCGGCGGGAAGCTGAAGGCGCTCGCGGTCAAGCTCCGTTCGATCGGCGACACGGGCAAGCTGAAGGACCTGACGCCGGAGATCGTCAAGAGCGCGAACGCCGAAGAGGATGCGCTCAAGCAGAAGGTCACGCAGTCCACGACGGCAGCGCCTGCGACGACGGCAGCGGCGAAGCCAGAGGTGGCGGCGAAGCCCGACGTGGCGGCGAAGCCCGACGCTGCGGCGAAGCCCGACGCTGCAAAGGCAGACGCGCCGGCGACACCGAACAAGGATGCTCCGCCCAGCCCGGCCGTCGCAAAGAACGACAGCAAGGATCCCGCCGCTCCGGGCAAGGACCCCGCGGCTCCCGGCAAAGACGCGGCATTGGGCAAAGACCCCGCGGCGCCCGGCAAGGACCCCGCGGCTCCGGGCAAGGACCCTGCCGCTCCGCCAGCTGACGCGGCGCAGGCACCGAGCGGGCCCATGCCACCCCGCGACTACGACAGCTACACCACGCACGTCGCAACGACCTTCGCAGGCGAGATCGCCGGCCTGAACAAAGAGATGACTGCGCTCGAGGCCAAGGAGCTCGAGCTCAAGCGCGCCCAGACCCAGTTCAAGTCGGTGGCCGCCAAGGTCGCGGCTGCCCAGGTCAAGCTCGACGCCCTCAAGGAGAAGGCCAACCTCAGCCACGACGAGCAGAAGGATCAGAGGAAGCTCGCCGTCCAGGTCAAGATGCCGGAAAACGACGGCATGACCATGGCGCAGCTCCATGATTGCGCGAAGGAGCTGGTTGCGCTGATCAAGACCGATCGCATACGTGCCGGGGAAGCGAAGGTCTCGCTCGAGAGCGTGCTGCTCGCGTCAATGGGGATCGCTAGCACCATCGATGCGAAGGCTGTCAAGGATGGGCGCGCTCTCTACGAGAGGATCGACACCGGAGAGAACACCGGAGAGAACCAGGCGCTCGTCGTGATGGGGCGTACCGCTGGGATGGCGGAGAAGGATCTGGCCGCAATGGCGGTCGATCACCGCAACTGGCTGCGCAAGTACTGGCGCCTCTTCGTGATGAAGGACGAGAAGCACGCCGAGATCATGTTCCTCCGCGACGAGGGCAAGGAAGGCTCGAGGAACGGCCAGACCCTCGACGGCCTCATGCGCAAGCAGATCGAGCAGCTCGAGGTTGACGACGCGACGAAGCAGATGTTGTTCGCCAAGAACTACGAGTTCCCCGAGGGAGACAAACTCGTCAACCAGATCTACCTAGCGGTGATCAAGAACGCGGCCTCGCCAAACCAGGTCGTTAGCGAAACGGCGGGCGTCACGAAGGACGCCCCGAAGCCGCCCGATCCTCCGGCGAAGACCGACGCACCGGGCGCAAAGGCCGACATGCCCGCAGCGCCGAAGACCGATGCGCCGGCGGCCAAGGCCGATGTACCGGCGGCGCCGAAACCCGACGTGCCCGCAGCGCCCAAGACCGAGGCGCCCGCTGCGAAGACCGAGGCGCCCGCCGCGCCGAAGACCGACGCACCCGCAGCGCCGAAGACCGATGCGCCCGCAACGCCGAAGGCCGATGCGCCCGCGGCAAAGACCGACGCGGCACCGAAGACCGACGCGCCTGCGCCACCGAAGAGCGATGCGGCTGCGGCGCCAAAGACCGACGCCCCGGCAGCGAAGACCGACGTCCCGGCAGCGAAGACCGACGCGGCGCCGAAGACCGACGCACCCGCGACGCCAAAGACCGAGGCGCCAGCGGCCAAGACCGAGGCCACACCGCCAGCGCCGAGCCCGGACGCAAAGCCTCCGGAGGTGAAGCCGACGGACGCGAAGCTCGACGTGCCCAAGCATACGGGCGAGCAGAGCCGTCAAGAGATCGCGAGCGTCACGCCACCGATCGCGCTCGCGAAGGGCGAAGAAGTCGCTCTGGTGCCGACGGATCCGCCGGCAATGACGGGGCACAAGTCCGACAGCCCGGATCCGATCCGGCTAAAGAACGAGGTCGTCCACCTCACGAAGGAATACCTGGAGCTCGACAAGACCGTCCCGAACAACGACGACGAGAAGAAGGCGCTCGACGCTCAACGCACCGCGAAGCTCGAGCTCATCAAGGTGAAGTTCGCCGCGCTTCGCGAGGCGATGGTGGAGGCGCGCGGCGAAGGCAAGGCAAACAAGCTCACGCTCGCGCGCGTGAAGTTCGAGAAGTATCTCGGCGCCAAGGCAACTTCGGGCGCCGGCTGGGATCAGGGGCGAGCCTGCGTGGAGACGATGGCGATCCAGGCGAAGAGCATGATCCTCCTGCACAAGGGCAAGGCGGTCGGCGGCGCCGCAGAGCTCGACAATGCGTGCCGGGCGCTCGACGCGGATTCGAAGGAGACGCTCGGCAAGTGCCTCGGCACTCCTCCCAACATCGGCTACGCTGGCGCCGTGTCGCTGGACTTCGATCGAATGATCGCCACGCTATCGGGCGGTAGCCTCGTGCAGAAGGCCCAGACGCTCATCACCTTCGGCGAGAAGTTCCTGGTCACCGAGGTGCTGAGCGGAGCCGGTCTCGTCTACGCACGAGTGGCCGAGAACCTCAAGGGGCTCCAGGCCGATCCGGGCTTCAATTTGAAGGCGCGCCTCGACGAGGCGAAGCTCGAACCGGACCCGAAGAAGAAATACAAGATCCTCGCCTCGTCGCCGGATTTCCGGAAGAAGCTGAAGACGATCGAAAAGGTCGATAACGCCGGCATCGACGACCAGCGACAGAAGGAGGCGGCCGACGCGGGTGAGAAGCCGCTGCTGCCGAGCCACGTTCCGGGCGATAAGGTCCTCCTCGGTGGTGCGATGGATTCGAAGATCCCGCAACAGCCGGTCGAGCTCCTCAACGAGGTCCAGCTGGACTTCCTCGCGAAGCAGGGGAAGCCGAGCGTCACCTTCGCGCCGGAGATCAACGCCGAACGCAGCGCCGAGGCGCGCCGGCTTGCGAAGGTGCAGGCTCTCAAGGACAAGAAGATCTTCCTCTCGATCGCGCCAGGCGAGGCCAACGCGGAGGGCGAGATGAAGGGTGGAGGCGGTGTGGACGCGACCTCCATCAACGAAGGCGCCGTGCAGGCAACCATCCTCGGCCTCACGGTCGAAAATCACTACTACATCGAGGGCAAGCTCGAGAACATCGTGGATCCGAAGGCCAAGTACATCCAGGAGGCGGTCAGCAATCACGCGCCGCTGAAGGCCGGCATCTCGGGCACCACCGCTCGCTTCGTGGGAGTGGCCAACATGCTCGGTGGCAGCACGTATGACGCCGTCGTCGCGATGATCGGCCACCTCCAGGCGATCGAAGCCCACAGCTTCTGGGAGATCGTCGACGGCGCAGGTATCGGCATGAAGGCGGGTGTGTACTCGCCGTTCCGGCCGAACGAGAAGGGTATGACCGACGCGGCTGACTCCTTCGTCAGGACCGAGGCTGATATCGAGCTCGGTACAGGCGATCACGCCGAGCAAACCCAAGTTCTCCTCGGCACGAAGAAATGACGAGCGACCGCGTTTGCGCGAACCACGGCCTCTTGGTCGACGGTCGCGCCCGGCTGAGCACCGATCCGTGCGAATACTATGACGAGCGCGTCCGCGAGCTCGTAGGCTGTGCTCGGCTGCGCTGTACCAAGTGCGAGGCGGCAGTCAGGACCGGTCCGCTCTGGCTGGTTCCGACGCGGAGCATCCAGGCAGAGATCGCCACGCTGTACGGGACCAAGGACTGGAGCACGCTGTCGTACGTCCACGAGGACAAGGTCTACGATCACCCGCCGCGGCTCTATGCATGTCGCTGCCGGTGGTGGGTCGCGACGCGCGTCGATTCCATCGACAACGAGCACGACTCCGAGTCGGATCCAGATCTCCCGTGGACGTGCGCCGGGCATCCACAGCCGACGTTCCCACTCTCGCTCGACGAGCTGAGGATCGACGCGGGCTCCGACTGGGCAAAGGTCGTCGACAGCATTCTTGGCGGCGCTGCCCCTCGCCGGCTCGCGAGAGAAGACTCCGTGGGCGACGAGCCGGCGGCGTGGCTCGTGTGGCTTCGCGTGTACCTGAACGGCCTGAGCGCGGCCGCGCAACTCTCCGCCGCCATCGCGAAGCGCATCGCCGATGGGGATCCGCGGGTGGTCGGGCGCGTTCTCTACTTCTTCACGACCTTCGCACGCGTCGACGGAGTCGAACGGCTGATCGCGCACGCGGAGAAGGACGTGCACCGCGTTGCCATCGGATATCCGATCCCGGAGTTTCATCGGGCTCCGACGCTGTGGGGTGTGCTCGTCGCTCGCCTCGAGCAGCAGAGCGGCACACCCGATGCGCTCGATGCTCGCGTCGATGCGCTCGTCCGCCGGATCCTGCTCCTTCCCCTGTCGTCGTTGTCTCACGAGGACCTGGGGCCTTCTAGCCTCGTCGAGCTCGAGCGCGAGAATCGGATCCGCCACGGCAAGGACGTCGATACCGCAGGCGGCCAGCAATACATGCGCGACTTCACCGAGGTGAAGCAGGAGGAGCGCGCGGACGTGGTGGTGACAGCGCTCAGGAACTTCACGACGGCATTCGACGGCATGCGGGAGTTCATCGCCGACCACATCGTGGAGATCGATGCGGCGTCCCCCGGCCGGTGGCGACCCTTCATGGATCTACTGACCGATGGGCAGCAGAAGGAGAACGGTCATCTGATCGTCGTAGCCGGCGCGCGCGTCATCAAGGCGGGCCTGGTCACGGCCGA
This sequence comes from Haliangiales bacterium, assembly GCA_038203335.1. Classification (GTDB taxonomy): domain Bacteria; phylum Myxococcota_A; class Polyangia; order Haliangiales; family Haliangiaceae; genus JABFXX01. The sequence continues at coordinate 9,031 of JBBRED010000255.1, forward strand.
CGAGTTCCGCGCCTGGGTGGAGGCTCGACGTGCTTACGGCTGGGTCGCCGACGCGTGGGTGCTACCGCTCGAGACCATGCTCGCGGAAAAGTGACCGCTAGATCCTGTTCTCGTACTTCGCGCCGGCCCACTTCGCGATCTCGATCGCGATCATTCCGCACCACGCGGTCTCGTGCAGCAGCTGGTTCCGCGAATATGTGTAGTCCTCCTCCGCGGTGAGCGAGAATTCGATCACGAGCTTGATCTCCTCGCCCCCTCGCAACCAGCCCTTGATTCCGCGCTCGGCGTAGCCGTTCGCATAGGTCGTGACGCTGACGAGATCCTGACGCGCGATGACCTCTCCCGCGAGGGTTGTCGCTCGCTCGCCAGCTACCTCGAGCAGCTTGCGCCGCATGTCGTAGACCTCGAGGCCGTCCGGCGTGCGCACCCAGATCATCTCGGAGACGAAGTCGCTCTCCGCGACTGCAATCCCGCGTGCCTTCAATTCGGTCACCATCGCCGCGACCTCCGCCTCCGGAAGGGAGGTTTGCGCCAGTGCTTTCGCGCCATGCGGGTCCACGCTGTAGACCAGTAGCGCTCGCTTTCCATCGGTCACTTCCAGGTCCAGGACCTGAACCTTTCTTCCCGGGGCCGCGAGGGCTTCGTCAAACGTCATCACCAGATCCTACCGTACTGATGCGCCCGCCTTCTCGAGTCCCACCGGTTTCGAGGTTCGCTATTGGGATGACGGCGCTCGCGAATGGTCGCAACGTCTCGGTGGTCGCAGGGTCCGGTTACGGATCGGCGAGGCCGCCGGTCGAGCGACGACGATCGAAGCGGCGATGACCCCCAGGAAAGGTCAGATCCGGTCCTCGAAGTCGGTACCTGCCCACTTCGCGATCACGCGTCCGAGCGTGACGCACCAGCCGCTGTCGAACAGCAGGTCGTTGCGGTTGTAGGTGGGATCTCCCGTCGCATCGAGGGAGATCTCGGTGACGAGCTCGATGTCCTTACCCGATCGCAGCGTCGCCTTGATGCCGCGGTGGGCATACTGGTCGGAGGCCCACGCGAACACCTCCGCGATGGCGGATCTGTCGACGATGCGGCCGTCCTCCAGCGTCGCTAGGTCACCCGCTGCGTGGAGCTGCTTCCGTCTCTTGTCGAACACTTCGACGCCGTCGACGTTGATCACCCAGACGATCCAGGTCAGGGACTCGGTCTGTGCGAGCTCGCATCCGCGCGCCTCGAGGTCGGCGACGGCTGCGTCATGCTCCGCGACGGGCACCTGTTTCGTCGCGAGCTCCTTCGCTCCGTGGCTGGAGAGGCTGAAGATCGAGACCATCCGCTGCCCACCCTCGTCGTCCCCTGACGTCCGAGCCTTCCTGCCCGGCTCGGCGAGGGCATCTTCGAACGTCATCGCGGAATCCTACGACTTCGAGGTTCGCTATAGTCGAGGCATGGCCGCGACCATCGCATCCGCGACCCTCGTCACCTCCACGGGGCCACGCGCGACTCGCGCGGTCGATACGGTCGACGACATCGAGGGTGAGCTGGTCGGGTTCGTGCGGACCGCGGTCCGCTGGCTCGATCCGCGGTTCCCGCAGACCGGCATTCGAGGAGAGCGGGGGAAGGGCGGCTGGGTCGACGACGATCAGGTCGAGGTCGAGATGGTGCAGGAGGAGGAGCTCGCGAAGGACGGCCGCGGCCTGCGTCTCATCCGGCTGCACCGGCTGATCCCGATCGACGGTCCGTACGAGGGCGCGATCCGCGTCATTGCCGTAGGCCTGGACCCCGAGCTGATGCTCGAGCTGCGGTGGAACTACATCGCTTCGTACACCGAGGTTCGCGGCACGTCCGCTCAGCTCCTTGTCGAGGGTGCGCGCCAGAGCGAGTGCATCGCGGACTTCCTCAGCTGGTTCGACGGCGGCAACTAGCGGGTCGGTGGCGTGATGCGGGCCAGCCCGCGACGGATCCACACGCACGCGCGCGGGACGAGCGCACTGTTCACGATCATCCCCAGCCGGAGCTGCTCGAGCACGATGCCGAGCGCAGTCTCTTCATCGAGTCTCGCGGCCCGCCGCCGCAGCATCGCTGCGATCACCACCTTGAATACGACACCGATCAGGGCGATCGAGCCGAGGATGATCCAGACGAGGGCCGTGAGACCGCTGTCTTCCGACATTCGCGGCGCCACGAACAGGTGTGTGCCGATGGCGCCGAGCAGGCAGCCCGGGATGACCGCGCTCGCGAACGGACGCAGCTTCTCGGAGATCGCTGGGTCCTGGTTAGGGTTCTCGGACCAGAGCTCCACCGCTTCGAGCGGACGCGGGACCGGCCAGAATAGCGTGACGATCTGATTGCGCTCGCCGGCGAGGAGCAACCCTGCGGCATCGAGTCCCTCTCGGATCACCACCTTCTTGTCGAGCCCGGCGCTCCACGCGAGCTGGATCAGCTCGTCGGGCTGCTCGGACTTCGTGAGGTCGACGTCGGGCACGCCGACGACGTTACCACCACCGCTACGCGAGGGCGGCGGCGAGCTGTGCCGCGGACCGCTGCTGGAGCTCGATCTCGACATCGGACCCGTCCTCGAGAAACACCGCGAGCGCGCGCCAGGCTTCCGGATCGAACGAGCAGTACCGGACCTCGCGCGACACCAGCGCGAGCAGCTCGGCACGCACCTCCGGGTGATAACCGGCCTGCGCCCACACGTGGACGTCGTTGCCGAACGACGTGAGGTAGTTGTCGATCGCGATCGCTGCATTCTGCGGAGCGCTCTCGATCCGGAGCTCGTCCCGGACCCGCGATGCATATCGCCACGTCGACGTCGCGATCGCATCGATCGCCTCGTAGTCGCCATACGTCACCGGCTGGTCGCTCAGCAGCGCGAGCTCGGCCTTCGCGACGGTCAGCGCCGGATCCGTGGACCCGGCGACCGCGGGGTGCTTGCTCATCTGCTCGAGGATGGCGGCGGCGCTGGCGGTATCGAGCTGCGAGAGGGCGACCCGGATCCCGAAATAGGTCTGGCGCTGGATCGAGCGATCGTCCTGCTCCGGCATCACCGGGATCGAGTCGAACCGCTCGTAGTCGAGGGCGGTCTCGATGATCTGATCGATCGCCCTGGGAACCGCGAGGCGCGTCCACAGGATCTGAGAGAAGGCGAGCGCGAGAGAGGGCAGGTGGGCGAGCGCGAGGCGCTCGGCGAAGGCGAGCGCGGCGTCGATGCTCGCGGTGTCACTCGCGCTCAGCGCGGCGACGTCGGCGAGGCTCGGCTGCGGCCCCGAGCCGCCGTTCGCCACGACGGACTCGATCAGTGCGTTGATCCGATCGCGATGCACCGCCACGGTGGACGACGTGCCGAGCTCCTTCAGGGGGCCGAGCGCCGAGCGCACGCGCTGCGCGAGCGCCGTGTCGTCCTTGCCGAGC
>JBBRED010000256.1:0-12416 GCA_038203335.1 Haliangiales bacterium
CGTGTGATAGGCGACCGCGAGCCACACCTCGGGGCCGACGCGCACCACCGCGCCGACGTTGACGCGCAGGTTCGTCGTCGCGAGGATCGGCGTGGAGACGTCGACGTCGTAGAGCTCCGCGGCCGCGGGGTTCTCAACGCCGCAGGGCGCGCCATTGCAGTCGCTATCGACGCCGCCGGGACCGTGCCCGGCCTCGAGCGCCGTGTCGCGGGCGTAGCGCAGGTGGAGATAGCTGTTCTCGTGCGCGACGCTCGCGCCGACGAACAGCCGGCTGGTGAGGCGCAGGCTCACGGCGAAGTTTGCCTGGTAGGTCCGCTGGCCGTTGCCGAGCGTGTGATAGCCGAGCTCGGTCTGGTCCTTCGGCTGCATCTCAAACAACAACGGGCGCGCTGATGCGCCGAGGGTGAGCGTCTCGTTCGGATGCCACAGCAGGGCGAGGTCTCCGCCGGGGCCGATGCGGGTATCGTGGATCTTGGCGCCGCCCGAGAGCGCGCCACTGTCGAGATCGATCGTCTTGCGATCGATGCCGATCTGCTGCAGCGCGGAGGTCACGGCGAAGTAGATCTTCGTCGCCACGGTATCGAGGCCGATCGCCGCGGGGTTCAGCGTGATCGAGGTCGGGCTCGGAACCGAGGCGCCGGTGAACACGGCGCGCCCGGTCGTCGGGTCACTGCGCGGTGACGCCACAGCAGTGCTCACGATGATCGTGGCGCTGGTGAGGAGTGTCAGGATGCGCCGTGCGGCCATCGCGCGGAACGTATCACCACGATAAGCTCGCGCCATGTCTGCGCGCCTGTTGCTGATCGCGATGGTGGTGGCGGCCCTCGGGCTCGCCGGTTGCGAAAAAACCGATCACGAGAGTATCGACAAGTGGACCAGGACCCAGAAGGGCCCCGGGAAGCTCAAGAAGGCGCTCGCGGACGAGGGCCTCGATGCCGATCTCTCCGCGCACGCCGGCGCGAACATGATTCGCATGGGCAACGATCCCGAGGTGCGCGAGGTGATGGAGGCGATGTCCTCTACCCGCCGCGTCCAGGTGATCGAGAAGCTGGCGCCCCGGCTGTGGGACGTGGCGCGCATCGAGCGCGAGGATGCGCTGCCGGCGCCGCCGCAGGTCACCGCGAAGGACGCGCTGATCGGGCTCCGCAAGTACGCCTCGGATCCCGAAAAGCAGCAGATCGATACGTACCTCGTCGACTGGTACGCGACCGTGGCGTACGAGGGACGCGCGAAGGTCGGCGCGGTGCTCGGCGCCGCCGTGATGCGAATGGTCGGCCCGCCCGGCGGGAAGAAGCTGATGTCGGTCGCGAACTCGACGATCGCGGCGCCCGGGCAGGACAAGCAGAAGAACCGGATCGGCGACGAGCTCATGATCGGCCTCGCGGCCTCGGGCAACCCCGAGGCCGTGAAGTACGTGCTCGACATCGCGCACATGGATCGCGGCGACACCACCCTGTCCAAGCGCGCGCTCAACGCGCTGCACACCGCCTACGTCAATCCGGGCGGCCTGTTCGATCTCGCCGATCCGGCGGCTCTCGTCCCGAACCTCGACGCGCTCGTCGCGGTGGCGAAGGACGAGTCGATGCCGGGGCAGGCGGTCAACGACGCGATCGAGCTGATCCGCGCGACCGGCGCCCCGGCGTGCCTGGCGCCGCTGATGGCCATGATCCCGTACCCGCACAAGGAGCCGCGGTTCCGCTACGCGATCGCCTACGCCGCCGTCAAATGCGGTGGGACCAAGTCGTTCGTCGACGTCGTCAAGGCGCTCCCCGACAGCGGCACCTACGCCAAGGACGACCTGAACGGCTCGGTGTCGGGCGAGATCGCCAAGCTGACCCCGAAGCCCCAGGTTCTGGAGGGTCTGCGGTTGCTCCTCGACGACAAGCACCGGATGACCCGGTGGGTCGCGATCGAGGCGCTGACCATCATGAAGTCCGTCGAGGATGCGTCGAAGATCGCCGCTCTCTCGGGGATCAAGGACAAGCTGGTCGGGTTCTGGGGAGACCAGTCCGACAAGGACCCGAAGGACCGGAAGGAAGACCCGACCCTCGGGCAGCGCGCGAAGGATCTGGCGGCTGCGCTGGCCGGCGGGTCGGCTCCCAAATGATGGGGGTTAGTCGCGGCGTGTCACCGGATGTAGTATCGTAAGACGCAGCCGGGAGAGGGAGACGTTGTCCGTTGCCAGGGGGCACGGACCGGGGTTCGTGTCGTTACGCCGAGGAGTCATGGATCAGAGCAAGAAGACGATGCGCCACTTCTACTGCCGGGACGTCCTATGGGAGACGTTCGAGCAGATGGCGAACGACTTCGATTGCTCGATCGATTACCTCGTCAACGAGGCGATGCGGTACTACGCGCGCTCGAAGAACTATCAGTCTCCCGGCGCGCCGAACGTCACCGGTGGCCAGCCGGTTCCGCCGAACAACACGGGTGGACCGACCGCGTATCCCAAGGGTGCGGGCGCGAGCGGCGCCGGTCCAGGGATGCGCGCGCAGCCGGGCACGCAGCCACCGCCGCAGCCGGCCTCGGTCACCAATGGACCGCCGTCGCAGCAACCGCGCCGCGCGGCGCCGCCGACGCCTGGCTACACGCCGAACAATCCGCCGAGTGCCAGTCGCAATGGACCGAGCAGCAACCACAGCTCGGCTCCGCCGCCGCCCGCCGCATCGAACCCGATGCCGCAGATGGGCTCGGCCGGTCCCACGCTGTTCCTCGTCTATAACGGGCAGCGGTATCCGGTGACCAAGGACCAGTTCATCATCGGTCGCGGCAGCAAGACATCGGACCTGCCGATCAAGGACGGAAACATCTCGCGCAAGCACGCCGCGGTGATCCGTCGCAACGGGACGTTCTATATCAAGGACCTCGGGTCGACGAACGGCATCGACTACAAGGGCATGCGCATCGACAACAAGCGCATCGACGAGGGGGATGTCTTCCACCTCTGCGACTACGAGCTTCGGTTCACGTACCGCGCCGACTGACGTCGCGGGATCGCGCCGCTGCGCGAACGAGCAGTGCTAGGTTGGCGTCGTGGATGCCGAGCTGAAGCGCCGAGTGGATGCGCTGCGCCGGCCGCTGGAGCTCGCGGCCGCGGATAACTTTGCGGGCGTCCGGAAGGTGCAGGGCCTGGGTCACGCGTTGCGCGCGGGATGCGATGGGCTGCTCGCGAAGCTGGAGGAGAAGGCGCCGCTCGAGCAGTGGCGAGCGACCCTGGCGAGGTGGGAAGCGCTCGATGATGGCCAGCAGGCCGTGGAGGTGGCGAGAGGGATGAGGCTGCTCGCACGGTTTCCGCGTAGCGCGCCGCCGGTGTCGAGGGCCGCGGCGCCGGGGTTGAGATCGGAGTCGCTCCGTCCCTTGCCGGTGCCGGTGCCGGTGCCGGTGCCGGTGCCGGTGCCCGTGCCCGTGCCCGCGCCTGCCGCCGTCGTCGTCGCGAAGCCGAAGCGCGCGAAGAAGGCCGTGGTCGAGGAGGCGCCGGTCGATCCGCTCGCGATGCCGACGCACTCGCTCCCCGGCATTGGGCCGGCGTTCGCCGACAAGCTCGCCGAGAAGGGACTGCGCACCGTCGAGGATCTCCTGTGGATGGTCCCGCGCCGCTACGACGACGTGCGCGACGCGAAGACGCTCGACGAGTTCGCCGCGATGCCCGAGGGCCAGCGCGCCACGTTCTCCGGCCGGGTCATCACCGCGCGCATGATCTTCGCCCGCGGCCGGCGGTGGGCCGAGGTCAAGCTGCACGGCCTCGATGGCACGGGCACGTGCCTGATCCGCTGGTTCAATGTGTGGGCCGGCATCGACAAGCGGATGCCGCCCGATAGCGTGGTCACGCTCAACGGGGTCGTGAAGCTGCGCAGCGGGCGGCTCGAGCTCGCGAACCCCGACATCCTCGGCATCGAGATCGAGGGCGTGGCGGGCAAGGCGGCGCCGTCGATCATCACGCGCTATCCCGACGTTCCGGGCGTGCCGCCGAGCCGGCTCCGCGCCGCGTGCGCGGCGGCGTGCGCGCGCGTCGCGGCGGGGATCGACGACGGCGTGCCGGCGAGCGTCGAGCGTGCCGCGGCACTGCCGAGCATGGGCGAGACGCTCACGCGGCTGCACTCGCCGGCGCCCGACATCGATCCGGTGGAGCTCGCGCAGCTCAACGAGGGCGTCAGCCGGTGGCAGCGCCGGCTGGCGTTCGGCGAGCTGTTCGCGCTCGGCATCGCGATCACGCGACGACGGCGCGAGCGCCGGCAGGACGCGGCGATGCCGTGCGTGCGCGCCCCGGGCGTGGCCGACGAGCTGGAGCGCGCGCTGCCGTTCACGCTGACGGGTGCGCAGCGGCGATCGATCGAGGAGCTCGCCACCGACCTCGCGCGCGACGTGCCGATGAACCGGCTGCTCCAGGGCGATGTCGGCGCGGGCAAGACCGCGGTCGCGTTCGCCGCCGCGCTGCAGGTCGCGCGCGCCGGGCGCCAGGTCGCGGTGATGGCTCCGACGGAGCTGCTCGCCGAGCAGCACCTCGAGACCTGGAAGGCGTGGGCGAAGGTCGCGAAGCTGCGGCTCGAGATCCTCACGGCGTCGACGCCGAAGGGCGTGCGCGCGTCGCTGCTCGCGCTGCTCGGTGCGGGGCACATCGACGTGGTGATCGGAACGCACTCGCTGATCGCCGAGAGCGTCGGGTTCCATGGGCTCGGCCTCGTCATCATCGACGAGCAGCACCGGTTCGGCGTCGCGCAGCGCGCGAAGCTCCGCGACAAGGGAGATGGGCAGGGCGCGCCGCACTTGCTCGTGATGACCGCGACGCCGATTCCCCGCACGCTCGCGCTCACCGCGTACGGCGATCTCGATGTCAGCGTGCTCGACGAGCTCCCGCCCGGCCGCCAGCCGGTGAAGACCAAGCAGCTCGCGGGCGCGAAGGGCCGCAGCGCCGCGTATCGATTGATCGGAGAGCGCATCGCGCTCGGCGAGCGCGCGTACATCGTGTGCCCGAAGATCGAGCCGAGTGACGATCCGGACGACGAGGGCAGCAAGGACTGGGCGGATGCCACGACCACGGTCGGCGAGGCGCGCGCCGCGATGCCGGGGGCGCGCGTCGGGCTCGTGCACGGTCGGCTCGATAGCGAGGCGCGCGATCGCGCGATGCGCGCGTTCAAGACCGGCGAGCTCGACGTGCTCGTCGCGACGACGGTCATCGAAGTCGGCGTCGATGTTCCGGCCGCGACGGTGATGTTGATCCACGACGCGGATCGCTTCGGCCTCGCGCAGCTGCACCAGCTGCGCGGTCGCGTGGGACGCGGCGGTGGTGCATCGCACTGCGTGCTGCTCGTGAAGGGAACGCTCGGCCCCGATGCCGAGACGCGGCTCGGTGCGATGGTCGAGACGCACGATGGATTCCGCATCGCGGAGTACGACCTCGCACTGCGCGGACCGGGGGAGCTGCTCGGTCCTCGTCAGGCGGGCGTACCCACGTTGAGGTTCGGCGACCTACATCAACACACAGCGTTGCTTCTCGAAGCGAGAGGTCACGCAGAAGCAATCCTCGACGGAGATCCGACCCTGGTTCGACCGGAGCACGCCGCACTGCGGCGTGCGATCGATCGCCGATTTGCACATCATGTGTATGGAGCGGAGAGCGGTTGATCGACGAGGAATCGCGACACGCACTCACTTTGGCGTTGATCTCGTACTCGGCATTAGTACGATGCCGCGCATGATGAGGATCACCACGCTGGTATTCGTCTGTGCGTCGATCGCAGGTTGTAGCTGGGGCGGTTCGGACGATGGCGGAGGCGGTGGCACCGGCCCCGACGCATCGGTCGGCGCGTCGGCCGTCTGTGGCGACAGCGTGTGCGCCGCGAGCGAAGTCGGCAGCTGCACGGCGGACTGTGGCAACGGCGGCGGCAACACCGGCCCGACGGTCACGTGCGGCAACAACACGTGCGAGACCGGCGAGACGTCGGCGTCGTGCCCGGCCGACTGCGGCGGTGGCGGCTCCGGCTCCGGCGGCGGCGCGTGCCCCGCGAACACGCAGGACTGCTTCGGCTGCGCGCTCCTCGGTCAGGGCTGCCCGACGGGCCTCGACATGAACGCCTGCCTCGCGTGCCTCACCGGCGGCGGTGGTGGCGGCGGCACCGGCGACCTGCTGTGCACCGGCATGGCGCCCGACGGCACGTGCGATGCGCAAGAGACCGCGCAGACCTGCCCCAGCGACTGTCCGTAACTTCGATCAGCGAATGGAGTCGGCGATCCACGCGAGGTAGGGCGCGTGACCGCCGACAGGCTGCAGCGCGACGAGCTCCGGCACGTCGTAGGGATGCAGCGAGACCAGCCGGGCCGCGAGCGCGTCGTAGCGCCGCCGGATGGTCTTGATGATCGCGAGGGTCTCGGTCTCGTCGCAGACCTGGCCCTGCCAGCGATAGATCGAGCGCACGGCGGGGACGAGGTTCACGCACGCGCAGAGCTGCTCGTCGACGAGGATCCTCGCGATCTCCGCGGCCTTGTCGGCGTTCGGTAGCGTCGTGAGGACCACCAGCGGATCGTCGTCGAGCACCCTCGGGCTGTACCACGGTGCGTCAGACGTGTAGGGTCTCGGGCCGTGTTGATCGTTCAGAAGTACGGCGGCACCTCCGTCGGTACCATCGACCGCATGAAGAACGTCGCGGCGCGCTGTCTCGCGACGCAGCGGCAAGGCCATCAGGTCGCGCTCGTCGTGTCCGCGATGTCGGGCGAGACGAACCGCTTGCTCGAGCTGACGCGCCAGATCCAGGAGGATCCGAACGACCGCGAGGTCGACGTGATCATCTCCACCGGGGAGCAGGTCTCGGTCGGCCTGATCGCGCTCGCGATCCGCGCCGCGGGCGGCAAGGCGCGCTCGTTCCTCGGCCACCAGTGCAAGATCGTCACGGACTCCGCGTTCTCACGCGCGCGCATCGTGTCGATCGAGTCGGGTCCGATCAAGGAAGCGCTCGACGCCGGCGAGATCGCGGTGATCGCCGGGTTCCAGGGCGTGGACGAGAAAGGCTCGATCACCACGCTCGGTCGCGGCGGCTCGGATACCACCGGCGTCGCGATCGCGGAGGCGCTCGCCGCGGACGTCTGCGAGATCTACACGGACGTCGACGGCGTCTACACCACGGATCCGAACGTGGTGCCGACGGCGCGCAAGATCGAACGCATCAGCTACGAGGAGATGCTGGAGCTCGCGTCACTCGGCGCGAAGGTTCTGCAGATCCGCTCGGTCGAGCTGGGCATGAAGTACGGCGTGCGGATCCACGTCCGTTCGAGCTTCTCGGATGTCGAAGGGACCTGGGTTGTCCCGGAGGATGCTGCCATGGAGAAAGTCGTCGTCTCGGGAGTCACCGTCGCCAAGGACGAAGCGAAGATCACCTGCGAGGACCTGCCGGATATCTCCGGCGTCGCCGGCCGGCTGTTCGCGCCGCTCGCCGATGGCGGCATCTCCGTCGACATGATCGTCCAGAACCAGGCCTACGACGGCACCACGGACCTCACGTTCACGGTGCCGAAGGGCGACCGCAAGCGCACCGTCGACATCCTGCGGGAGAAGCTCCCCGAGCTCGTCGGCAGCGGTGGCGAGCGCGTCAGCTACGACGACGAGATCTGCAAGGTCAGCGTCGTCGGCGTCGGTATGCGCTCGCACGCCGGTGTGGCGAAGACGATGTTCCAGCTGCTCGCGGCCGAGAACATCAACATCCAGCTGATCTCGACGAGCGAGATCAAGATCTCCTGCGTGATCGCCCGCAAGTACGCCGAGCTCGCCGTTCGCGCGCTCCACGAGGGCTTCGGCCTCTCGCTACCGCCGAGCGAGCGCGTCGGGCTCTGATCACCAGATCTTGACGCGCTGCTCGGGCGTGAGCGCGAGCTTGCCGTCCTTGACGTCGAACGCGGTGTACCAGGCGTCGAGGTTGCGCACCGTGTCCGCGCGGAACTCGCCGGGCGAGTGGCCGTCGGTCAGGATGCGGCGGCGCAGCGCCGGCTCGCGGTACTTCGTGCGCCACGACTGTCCGAACGCGAGGAAGAACTGCTGGTCGCCGGTGAGGCCCTCCCACGCCGCGGCCTCCTTGCCGTCGAGCGAGAGGCGATACGCGTCGTACGCCGCCGACAGCCCGGCGACGTCGGCGATGTTCTCGGAGAGCGTCTGCTTGCCGTTGACCGCGAGGTCGGGGAACGGCTTGTAGGCGTCGTACTGCTTTGCGAGCGCGGCGCTCGATGCGGCGAAGTGCGCGAAGTCCTCCTTGGTCCACCAGTTCTCGAGCTTGCCGTTCTGGTCGAACAGCGCGCCCTGGTCGTCGAAGCTGTGGCTGATCTCGTGGCCGATCACCGCGCCGATCGCGCCATAGTCCATCGCCGTCGGACGATCCGGATCGAAGTACGGCGCCTGCAGCATGCCGGCGGGGAAGTTCATCGCGTTCATCGCGGGCAGGTTGACCGCGTTGACGAGCTGCGGCGTCATCACCCACTCGTCGCGATTCACCGGCGTGCCGAGCTTCGCGAGGTTGCGCTTGTACTCGAACATCGAGGCGCGCTGTGCGTTGCCGAGCGCATCGCCCACCTTGACCTCGAGCCCCGAGTAGTCGCGGAACTTGTCGGGGTAGCCGACGCTGACCTTGATGATCGCGAGCTTCGCCTTGGCCTTCGCCTTGGTCGCGGGCGACATCCACGCGAGCTGATCGATCCGGCGATCGAACGCGGCGAGGATGTTCTTCACCATGCCCGTGATCTTCTGCTTCGCCGCATCCGGGAAGTACTTGCCGACGTACAGCTTGCCCACGGCCTCGCCGAGCGCGTCGCTGGTCGCATCCACGCCGCGCTTCCAGCGATCCGCGAGCGCAGGGGTGCCGGCGAGGGCACTGCCGTAGAACGCGAACGACTCCTCGACGAACGCCTTCGGGAGCTTCCAGCTCGCCTGATCGATCGTCTGGTAGGTCAGGTAGGCCTTCCAGGTGTCGAGCGGCGCGGACTTCACGATCGCCGCGATCCCCGCGGTCGCCTTCGGGTGCCAGACGTCGAACGTCTCCACCTTCGCGAGCTGCGCACCCTCGAACAGCGAGGCCCAGTCGAGGCCCGGCGCCTTCGTGGCGAAGTCCTTCGCGCTCCAGTGCGTGATGCCGTTCTTCACGTTCTCGGAGTCGCTCCGCGGCTGGTGCGCCTTCGCGATCTGCGTCTCGAGCTCCATGATCTTCGGCGCGAGCGCATCGGCGTTCGGGTTGCCGGCGAGCTTCAGTACGGCGCCGATGTGCGCCTGGTACTTCGTGCGGAGCTCGGCCATCCGGGGCGCGGCGTCGATGTAGTAGTCGCGGCTCGGCATGCCGAGACCGCCCTGCAGGAGGAACGGGATGTACTTGCTCGGATCCGTGAGGTCCTGCGCGATCCATACGCCGAACAGGTTCGGCGTCGCGAACGCCGTGTTGTTGATGGCGTCGACATCGGCGCGCAGCGTCTCGCCGATCGCGAACGCGAGGCCCTTCGCGTCCTTGATCGCGGCGATCTTGTCGAGCGCGGGCTGGAGCGGGGTGACGCCGAGCTTCTCGATCGTCGCCTCGTCCATGAACGTCGCGTAGTAGTCACCGACCTTGCGGGCCTCCGAGCCCGCGGGGGCGGTCATCGATTCCTTGATCAGATCGGCCACGCGCTTCGCGGTCTTCTCGGTCGTGATGCCGCCCGAGCCCCAGCTCGAGCGATCCGCGGGGATCTCCGTGGTCTTCAGCCAGGTGCCGTTCGCGTAGGCGAAGAAGTCGTCGCCCGGCTTCACGGTCTTGTCCATGCCGGCGAGGTCGAGCGCTGGGGCGGCCGGCGGCGCCGGCTCGGTGGGGGTGGCTGATCCCGACCCGCCCGAGCCCGAGCCGGCCGAACCGGTGGTGGGGGCGGGCAGCGGCGCCATCTTCCCCTCCTTGTCTTTCTTGCTGCCGCACGCGGCGACCAGGATCAGCGAGAGGAGGAGGGAGCGCTTCATGCGGCCGACCCTACAAGGGTTTCCGCGGCGCGAACATGCGACCGCGGCGACACCTGCGACGTGCCGTGCGATCTCCCGCAGTTGCCGGCCGGAAGCATGATAAACGCAGTCGTTCCCCATGGGCGGCTGTACGAACTGCAAGGGCAAGGAAGGCTGCGACGACCACAAGGGCCAGATGATGGGCACCGTGGAACAGGCGCTGGCGGACCTCTACCCGACGTCCACGTGGGGCGAGGTCGACGACCGCGAGTTCGCGGGCCTCGCGCCCGATGATCTGGCGGGCCTCGCCGAGGAGCTCGCGCTCGAGCTCAAGGCCGCGACGTTCGTGAAATCCGGCGGCGACGACGAGGCGTGCGACTACATCTACGTGCTGTCGCTCGGCCGCGCGCCGTGCGTGGTCCAGGTCCGCGATCACGACGCCGAGGTCCCCGACGAGTGGCGCGGCAGCGATGCGATCGAGGAGCTCTACCTGCGCGTCGTGGTCAGCCACCGCGCACCCGTCGCCGCCGTGCAGCAGGTCGCCGTCAACCTCGTGCGCGGAGGTGACGGCTACGTGATCCGCGAGTCGCCGCGCGCCGGCGTCTATGATGCGCCCCTCCTCAAGCGCATGCAGAAGCTCGTCGCGATCCTGCCGGCCTATGGCCTCACGCACCTCGACTTCGGCGACATCGCCCACGCACCGCCCGGCTTCAAGGCCGGCGAGTGGCGCTCGCTCTACGGCGCCGATCCGTCGATCGCGAACTACTTCTTCTACGCGCAGCCGACCACGATGATCTCGACCACCTATCTGCCCGCGAGCGAGCCCTCGTGAGCATCGAGACCGGCCTCGAGGACGAGGTCCTTCAGGTCCTCCGCGATCTCGTCGCCGAGATCGGCGCCGTGTCCGCGCGCATCACCGAGCACGACGACGTTCGCACCGGCGTCCCGGCGCGCACCCTCGCGCTCGGCGGCGGCGAGTTCCTCCGCGTCGAGCTCGGCACGCGCTCGTCCTCCGACACGCCGATCGAGCAGGCGTTCGAGCACGTCACCCGCCAGCTCCGCGCGATCCGCCGCCGCTGGGAAGTGGCGCGCCTCCCCGAGGCCTTCGTCGGGCCGGGCGCCGCGCCCACCAGTGACAAGGTCACCGATCGCATCGCGCACTTCCTGAAGGGCCTCGCGAGCATCGATCGCGCATCCAACGCCTTCGTGACGCGCGCCGGCAAGTTGATCGCATCGGCGAATCCCCCCGACGAGTCCGAGTCGTCGCGCTGGCAGTTCCTCTCGCGTCGAACCGCCAACACGCACGCCCCCGGCTCGTCCTACGGCGAGATCGTGGACCCCGACGCCTACGCGATGAGCTTCTGGTACGACTGCACGCTGATCGTGTTTCTCGACGAGCCGTACGGGATCGATTTCGTGCGCCATCGTTGCCGCCAGGTCGCGAGAGAGCTGGCGAATCTGTTGCCGATGCTCGAGCCCGATCCGGACGCTCCGGCCGCGATTCGTCGGCGGCCGCCGACGATCCCCTAACGAACCGCCAAGGCGGGAGCTTCGCCGTGCGTACAACCGCAAGGTCGCGGAGGTTCGCCCTGTGCGAACTACCGCCATGCCACGGAGCGTTCGCACGCTGGTTCGCCGCCGGTTCGCCGCCGGTTCGCGCGCCGGCAGTTCGGTGCGGTTTTTACCGCCAAGCCGCGGAGCCGCGGAGGGTCTTTCCGACGCGTCGCGGACGCCGCTTTGGAACGCGCGCGTTCTCCGGAGGTCCCTGCGGTCGTCGCACCGCGGTTGATGTCACCCAGCGTGAAATCCAGGAGCGGTCGCGATCTAAACGAGAGCTCGCAACGCGTCGAAAAAAGACCTCCGTGGCTCCGCGGCTTGGCGGTAAAAAAGGACCCGGAAGTGCCGGCGCGCGAACCGGCGCGCGAACGCTCCGCGACGTGGCGGTTAGCCGAGCAGCGACTTCAGTACGCTCGCGTCGCCCTCGAGCGCGGTGCGTTGCATGTAGAGCTGCATCCCGCGCTCGCCGCCGAGCTCCTCGCCGCCACCGGCGCGGCCGGGGCCACCGTGCAGGAGCGAGGGCAGGGCCGTGCCCGGGCCGGGCGACTGCGCGGCCATCTTTGACGAGCCGAGGTAGAGCCGGCCACACCACGGGGCCGCGGCGCCGACGAAGGCGCCGACCCATTCGCGATCGTCGGAGTAGGCGGAGGAGACGAGGCAACCAGCGCCCTTTGCGACGAACGCGGCGCCGAACACGGCGGTGCCGTCGTAGCTGCCGATGGTCGTGCACGGGCCGAATACCTCGTGCTCGTTGAGGGGCGCGCAGTTCATCGGATCCTTCGTGGCGCGCACGACGGGGCCGACGAAGAAGCCCTTGCCCGCGGGCACGCCGACGGGCGTGATGTCGCCGATGCCGCCGAACACCTCGGTGGTGGCGGTCGCGAGGCGCGCGATGCCGGTGCGGATGTCGGTGGCCTGCGCGGCGGTG
>JBBRED010000257.1:0-12210 GCA_038203335.1 Haliangiales bacterium
ACCCGTAGGTCCTGGAGGTACCGTTACCTACTCTTCGACGCCGCCGCCGGAGGCCATCTGGCCAATCCGGAAGATCACGAACTCGGCCGGCTTCGAGGGGGCGAGGCCGATCTCGACGACAAGCTGGCCCGCGTCCACAACCTCGGGCGGGTTGGTCTCTGCGTCACACTTGACGTAGAAGGCCTGCTCCGGCGAGGTGCCCATGAGGGCGCCGTTGCGCCACAGGAGCGTGAGGAACGACGAGATCGTCCGCTGCACGCGCTTCCAGAGGCGATGGTCGTTGGGCTCGAAGACCACCCACTGGGTGGCGCGCTCGATGCTCGACTCGACCATGATGAACAGGCGGCGAACGTTGATGTAGCGCCACGACGGGTCGCTCGACAGCGTGCGCGCGCCCCAGATGCGGATCGCGCCGCTCATGAAGCGAATGGCGTTGATGCCCTTCGGGTTGAGCAGATCCTGCTCGCCCTTGGACACGTTGTACTTCATGCCGAGCGCGCCGCGGATGATCTCGTTCGCCGGCGCCTTGTGGACGCCGCGCTCCGAGTCGGTGCGCGAGTAGACGCCGCAGATGTGACCCGAGGGCGGGACGAAGATGTTGCCCTTGTCCGGATCGTAGACCTGGATCCACGGGAAGTAGTACGCGCCGTACTTCGAGTCGCGCGGCTTCGGGAGCTTGTCGACGCCGCCGTTGATCGTCTCGGGCGAGTCGAGGACCGCGAAGCGATCCTTGCGCGTCTCGGCGTGCGAGAGCAGCGCGTCCTGAACGGCCGGCGAAATCTGACCGGGGGCCGCGATGATCGCGATCTCGTCGATCTCGTCGAGGCACTTCAGGCCGGTGCGTGCACCGGGGCCGCCGTCGCGACCGATGTAGAGACCGTCACGGCCACCACCACCAACCGCCGGAGCCGCAGGCGCCTTGTCGTCCTTCTTGTCGCCGGCCGCCGGCTTCGCTTCAACCTTCGCACCCTCGGGGGCGCCGACGTTGACGACGAAGCAGCGCGAGCCGCCGTTGTTGAAGAAGCCGTAGATGCCGTGAGCGAGGTGCTCGCTGCAATCCTTGAAATCGCCGAACGTCTTCACGAACTGCGACCAGTTCGTGATGAGGACGGCCTCGTTCAACGGGCCCTTCGCCGACTCACCGAGGAAACCGACGGTGTTCGTACCGACGGCCTCGATGGGCTTGGATCCGCGATCGACTTCTTCGACGTATACGCCTGGGGACAGGTAGCTGGTAGCCATTCTGGTGTTCTCCTTGTCATTGCCGATGACGGTGGTCTTCGCCCGTCTACCGGTGTCGTGCGCGCGCATGATCGCGCGCGCATCGAATCGTTATTTCTTCCCGCCGCCTCCGCCGCCGCCGAGATCGAGCCGCTTTGCAGCAGCGAAGAATGGGTTGCCGGACGGACCGGTCTCCGAGATCTTGGGGTCCGTGATGCTCTTGTACTCGAGCTGGCGCGACTGGACGCGCTTGAACTCTTCGAGCTTCTCCGGGAGGATCGGAATCGCGGTCCATGCCTGAATGGCAGGACGCACCGGCTGGTTCAAACTTCCCCAGAATCGCGCGAGCGTGCCCTCGTCGAGCCGCGCCGACATCAGCCAGTTCAGATAGAAGTCGTCCTCGAAGGACGCCCCCTTGAGCTTCTCGCGCGGAATGTGCGCGTTCTCCATCACCGTGCGGATGATGAGGCCGAGCAGGAGCTGCTCGTCCTCCGGCGTCTGCGCCCACGCGGACAGCAGATAATCGAGGCGGACCCACAGCCGACGGCGGCGGAAGAACTCCTTGATCGTGCCATCCTCCTGCGGAACCTCGACGAGCTCGGAGGCCGGCGACGCATCGAAGCCGTCCGGATCGATCGACATCTGGTAGAGGTACGCGGAGACCGCGGGCAGCTTGCCTTCGATCGCATCCGGCTTCGGTGCCGACTCGACGATGTGCACGCGCTTGTAGCCGTTGCGCTTGAACTCGTCCTGCAGGAGTCGCGAAAGCGACTCGGACGTTTCCTTGATGATGTGATGCTGAGGCGTCATCCCGATCCCGACCCGGCTTGTTCGAGTTCCCCCACGAACAAGCTGACGGATGGTAGCCGGTCGGTGCGCGCGCACAATCGATCGAGCGCAAAAAAAGCGGCCACTCATTGACACACTGCTTCGTGGCCGACATCGTCGGTGCGTGGCCCGCCGACACCTGTTCGTGTGCACGAACGCGCGCGCGTCGGGAAAACCCGCCTGCGGAGTCGGCGGAAACGCCGAGCTCTACGCCGAGGTCCAGCGCCTCCTGATCGAGCGAAACGCCACGGATGTGCTCGTCACGCCTTGTGGTTGCCTCGGTCCCTGCTTCGACGGACCGACCGCGGTCGTCTATCCCGACGGCGTCTGGTACGGAGGCCTGACCATCGACGACGCAGCGAGTCTCGTCGAACATCTGATCGGGGGAATTCCCCACGCCGCGAGAATCGCGGACCCGCCGGGATCGATCAGCTAGCGGCGCCGCGGTCAACTCCGCGACCGGGCGTGGCGATCATCTCCCGATGCGTGGTCACGCAGGGTCGCTATGCATCGATCGTGCAGTCGCGGGTCGGGCGCGCCTGGCAGGCGAGGATCAGCCCCTTCGCGCGATCCGCGGCCGTCAGCGCGTCCTGGCTGTCCATGCGGACAAGGCCGGTGACCAGCTTGGTCTTGCACTGGCCGCAGATGCCCGAGCGGCACTCGAACGGGATCTCGACGCCGGCGTCCTCGGCCGCCTCGAGGATGGTCTGGTCGGCGGACGCCGTCTGCGTGCCCGACTTCGCGAACGAGATGTTCACGACCTGACCTTCCACGAGCGTCTCCACCGTCGCGCCATCCACCACCTCGAGGGCCGCGGCCTTCGGCGAGATGAACGCCTCCTGGTGCACGTCGCCGTCGGGGATGCCGAGGCCGACGAGGAGCTTTCGCATCGCGGTCATCATCGGATCGGGACCGCAGACGAGGACGGGCCCGCTCGTGAAGTCCGGGATGAACCCCGTCAGCAGCTCGGGCGTGATGTTGCCGCGCGCGCCGTCCCACGCCGTGTCGAGATCGCCCGAGATGGTGATCTTGACGTGCAGGTTGGGATGCTTCGCACACAGCTCGGCAAGCTCGGACCGGAACACCACGTCCTTGACGAGGCGAACCGAGAACACGAGGTACATCTCGCCGGCCCAGCCGCGATCGGTGAGGCTCCTGATCACGCTCATCATCGGCGTGATGCCGATGCCGCCGGCGAGCAGCACGACGCGCTTGGCCTCGTGCCCGGCGAACACGAACTTGCCGGCGGGCGCCGAGATCTTGACGAGGTCGCCCTCCTTCCACGTCTCGTGGAGGTGCTTCGATCCGTAACCGTTCGGGGCCTTCTTGACGCTGATCTCGCAGTAGTCGCGGCGGGTCGGCGGCGAGGCGATGGTGTACGAGCGGTTGACGCGCTTGCCGTCGATCGTGAGCTGGAGGTTCAGGTACTGACCGGCGACGTGCTCGAACGGCAGCGGTCCGCCGGCCGGGTTGACGAACCGGAACGTACGCACGTCGTGGGTCTCGTCGGTGGTCTTCGCGAGCTTCAGCTCGCCGGCCCAGAACGCCTTCTTCTTCTTCACCACCGGCTTCTTCGGCAGCACGGCCACGACCACGCGGTAGAGCAGCATCGCGCCGAGCGTGCTCGCGAACACCGCGGGCTGGCGGATGTCCGACTTCGCCTGGAGGATGTAGTGGACCGAGCCGCCGATGACCGCGGGGTACACGAGCCGGTGGAGCAGCTTCCACCGCTTCGGTCCGAGCCGGCTGACCATGCCGTCGGTCGACGTCACGGCGAGCGGGATCATGAGGAGCAGCGCGCCGAACCCGAACCACAGATAGACGCGGTCGATGATCTCGCGCAGCGTGGCGATCACGTCGTGGTTCTGATCCCACCAGAAGAAGATCGCGAAGTGCGCGGCGATGTAGCCGAAGCCGATCACGCCGAGGTTCCGGCGCACCGCGATGAGCGTGGTCCAGCCGGTCAGCTTGCGCAGCGGCGTGATGAGCAGCGTGGTGATCAGGAGGACCAGGCCGACGAGGCCGGTGGTCTTGATCGCGAAGTTGACCTCGTTGACGCCGAGGTCGTGGCGGAGCGCATCGATCACGAGCAGCGCGGCGGGCACCAGCGCGTTGATGATGACGAGCCGCTTCGCGAACGTGTTGTCGACGATCCGGTCAGAAGTCGACATCGAGATCCATCCCCGCGTAGAGGCTCGCCACCTGATCGGCGTAGCCGTTGAACATGAGTGTCTTGCGCCGCGACGTCTCGCCGATGCGGCGCTCGGTCGCCTGCGACCAGCGCGGGTGATCGTGGTTCGGATTGACGTTGCCGTAGAAGCCGTACTCCGACGACGCGCGCATGTTCCACGTCGTCGCCGGCTTGGCCGCGACGAGCGAGATCTTGACGATCGACTTGATGCCCTTGAAGCCGTACTTCCACGGCGTCACGAGGCGCACGGGCGCGCCGTCCTGCGGCGGAAGCTCCTGACCGTAGAGGCCGGTCGCGAGGATCGCGAGCGGGTGCATCGCCTCGTCGAGCCGCAGACCTTCGATGTACGGCCAGTCGAGCACGCTCGTGGTCTGGTTCGGCATGCGCTCGGGGTCCATCAGCGTCTCCATCGCCACGAACTTCGCGGCGCTGGTCGGCTCGACAGCTGCGAGGAGATGCGAGAGCGAGAATCCGACCCACGGCACCACCATCGACCACCCCTCGACGCAGCGCATCCGATAGACGCGCTCCTCGGGCGGAGCGAGCTTGCGCAGGTCGTCCATGTCGAACACGCGCGGCTTCGCGCACAGACCGTCGACGGTGATCTTCCAGCCGTCGGTCTTGAAGTCCGCGGCCGCGGAGGCAACGCCGTCCTTGTTGGTCGTGAACTCGTAGAAGTTGTTGTAGTTCGTGATCGAGTCGCGCGGCGTCAGGGCCTCGCCCTCGACGGTGAAGCCCTGCCCCGGCCCCGGCTTGACGATGCCCCGGATCGGAGGCCGGTCGCCGACCTGGATGTCGACACCGTTGAGCCGCCGATACGCCAGCGCGGTGCCCGCCGCGGTCGCGGCGACGATGCCGCCGCGGACGAACGTGCGCCGGTTCCAGTACATCTCTGGTGGGGTGATCTTCTCGAGCGTGTCTGCCATGGCTCCCGCCCAGCCTACGCCTCCCCGGAGTCGGAGTTACACGGAGCGCTACTTCTTGTCGTCGGCGACCCAGACCGTATGGCTGAACGATCCCGAGTCCTTGCGCAGCTCGGCCTTCGCCTTCGGCGGCCCCGGGTAGTCGATGTACATGCCACGGTCGTCCTTGCCCTTGCCGAACAGCGTCTCGAGGCGGGCCGCCACCGCGGCGTCGGTCTCGGCGTCGCCACCGGTGTTGATCGACATGCTGTAGCCCGTGACCTTGCCGTCCTTGACGCGGACGTTGACCGTGTTGCCGGACTCCGTGGTGCTCAGCGCGGGAAAGCCCAGCACGATGGAGCCCGGATCGTCCTTGCGCGGCGATGGCTTGTACGCGGCGTACGCCTTCAGCATGTCGTCGGCGGTCATGCCGATCAGGGGGACCTTCTCGAAGCCCCACAGCTTCGGATCCGTCCCGAGGAACTGTTCCTTCGACATCACCGGGTAGTAGCGGACCATGGTGCTGGTGTCGGCATACTTCTCGAGCTTCGCGCGGAGCCCGACGTCGGGGCTATCGAAGTAGTACTCGGGGCTGCCGATCGAGTTCTTGTTCGCGCGCGGCTTGCCCCACTTCTTCTCCATCCATCCGGCGACCTTTTCGATCGGCTCGTCGAGCTTCAGGTAGACCTGATAGACGGAGGCGTTCTGGATCGACACGCTCAGCTCGGCGCCCTTGACGCCGGGGACCTTGTAGCCGTACTTCGCGGCGAACACGTCGGGGAGCGCAGCCTTGGCCTCCGCCTCCGGCATGCCGAGCGACAGCTTCGCGGCCGGCGCCGGGAACTGGACCTTGGGGCCGCTGAACAGCGACTCGATCGGTTGATCGACGGGCGGCGGCGGCTTGTCGCTGCTCTTCTCGCCGGAGGTGTCGCCACCCTTGGCCTGGTCGGTGTCCTTCTTGCCGCCGCAGGCGCAGAGCGCCAGCGCGAGTGAGATCAAGAGCGTACGGGTCATTGCCCGGCAGAGTACTCGAATCGGCTAGCTGAGCGTGCCGGCTGCGAGATCGGTCATCCGCGCCATCGCGCCTGACACCGTGGCGTCCATGTCATCCGTGATCGTCGAGGTGGCGATCCATGGGAACTCGTCGGCGAGCAGCGGTTCGAGATCGGCGCCTGCGTTGATCACGCACAGCGCGATCTCGTCGCGTGTGAGCAGCTCGATGGTCTCGAGCGGTGTCCTCGCCGTCACCGGCGTCAGACCTTGATCGACCAGTCGATCGATCAGCGCCGCGCGCCGCGCCTCCTGATCGTCCACCACCAACACCGCGGTCCCCAGGTGAGCTGCCATCTCGACCCTCCCTCGTGTTGGTCGAGCATAGGGTAGCGGCCGGGTTGTCGATCACGAAATCGTCGCGGCGCGACGCGTCATCGGATCGTGGATTAATACGTCAGGAGTGCATCGAGGTGCCGGCGCTCCCAGGCGCGCGACTGCTCGTAGTCTGCGAACTGCATCTCGTCGGCGAGGAACTCCTTGGAGTGGAACTCGCGGCGGCCGTTCTTGACCCGGATGTCGTGAACTTGATGGAGCATCTCGTGGAACACGATCCACGTGACGAAGAACCGGGGCACGAACGCGCGGTCGAGGGATCGGTGAATCCGGATGAGCCGGTCCTCGACGGAGTAGCTGCCCATCTTGATGCTGTTCCGGCGACGCGCCCTGCCGGTCCGCGCGCCCCAGGTGATCGCGGCGTCGATCTTGCCCTCGAAGTAGCGGACGTTGAGGTCGTCGTAGATCTGACGGAGATCGTGGAACTTGCCGGCGGTGAAGATCACCTGCGCCGGCGTCCGGCGCGTGCGACCGCGGACGTAGTCCGAGTTCTCGTCGATGAACTCGCCGAGCACGCGCGACGCCTCGGCGTCGTTCTCGGCGACGTAGCGCGCGAGCGCACGGGTGATCACCGGATCCGCATCGGCAAACATGTGGTGGAGCCGGACCTCGTAGCGCTTCTCCTTCGGGACGCGGCGCACCGAGATCATCGTGTAGCGGTTGTCGGTCAGGGTGACCTGCACCCGACCCTTCGTCATGTGCGCGCGGATCCGCCGTTCGAGTGAATCCTGGGCATCGATGATCTCCGCCGGGACGTTCGTCGTCTTGCGCGCTCGGCGCATCGCCTCGACCAGTCCGACCGCGCGGCTCGCTCCCTCGCTCGTTCCGACCAGCGAGTGGTGGGAGCAGGGATCCGCATGCGGGCTGGCTGGGTGGGCAGGCAACAGTTCGCTCAACGAGGACTCCTCTTATTCAAGCACATAAGGAACAAGCGGCCTAAGGACGCAGCTCACGCAGGCCCCGGGACACCCGCCCCGGGTCTGTCGAGCTGCGTCATCTGCGCGGCGTCGACGAAGAAAATGATAAAGCGCGCGTTCGCGCTGGATCCACTTTTCCACAGGCATGGGGATCGGATCCGATCGCAACTACTGGGAAAACCAGATGTGGGGCGGGATCGCACCCGGTCCGGGTTCGGTGCGCTATCGTCCCCGCCTCATGAGCGCGTTTCTGTCCACGCACACCCGCAGTCACAGTGCCGGCGCCCTCCGGGCGGCCGATGCCGGCCAGACCGTCGTCCTGACCGGCTGGGTCAAGACCTACCGCGACCACGGCCAGGCCGTGTTCGTCGATCTCCGGGACCGCGAGGGCATCACGCAGCTCGTGTTCGATCCGTCGTTCTCCAAGGAGGCGCACGAGGCCGCGAGCGCGCTGCGCAACGAGTGGTGCATCGGCGTCGTCGGCGAGGTGCGCTCGCGCGGTGGCAAGGTCAACGAGAAGATGGCCACCGGCGCGATCGAGGTCTGGGTGAAGTCGCTCGAGGTGTTCTCGAAGTCCGATACGCCGCCGTTCGCGATCGAGGACGACGTGGACACCAACGACTCGCTCCGCCTCAAGTACCGCTACCTGGATCTTCGGCGCCCGAAGCTGCAGAAGAACCTCATCATGCGCTCGCAGATCACGCGCGCGACGCGCACGTTCCTCGGCGGCAACGGCTTCCTCGAGATCGAGACGCCGTTCATGGTGAAGTACACGCCGGGCGGCGCGCGCAACTTCCTCGTGCCGTCGCGGCTCAACCCCGGCAACTTCTACGCGCTCGCCGAGTCGCCGCAGATCTTCAAGCAGCTGCTGATGGTCGCGGGCTACGAGAAGTACTTCCAGATCGTCCGGTGCTTCCGCGACGAGGATCTGCGCAACGAGCGCCAGCCGGAGTTCACGCAGATCGACATCGAGATGTCGTTCGTCACCGAGCCGATCCTCCAGGGAATGATGGAGGGCTTGATCTCCACGTTGTGGCGCGAGGTGCTGGGCGTCGAGCTCACGCTGCCGCTGCGCCGAATGACGTTCGCCGAGGCGATGGACAAGTACGGCGTCGACAAACCGGACCTCCGCTGCGATCTGATCCTGTGCGATGTCTCGGCTCCGTCGAGCAAGAGCGGCTTCAAGATCTTCGAAGGCGCGGTCGCGAACGGCGGCATCGTCAAGTGCCTGCGCGTGCCGGGACCGGCCGAGAAGCTGTCGCGCTCGGTGCTCGACGGGCTCACCGACTTCGCGAAGTCGTTCGGCGTGAAGGGCGTCGCCTTCGCGCGCGTCCAGGAGGGCGGCGTCTGGCAGGCGCCGTTCGCGAAGACGTTCTCCGACGAGGCGCGCAACGAGGTCAACCGGATCGCCCAGGCGGTGCCGGGCGACACGCTGATCTTCGTCGCGGACAAGCCGAAGGTGGCGAACACCTGCCTCGGTGCCATTCGCCTCCACATCGGCGAGAAGCTCGGACTCGTCCGGAAGGGCGAGTGGCAGTTCATGTGGCTGACCGATCCGCCGCTGTTCGAAGTCGACGACACGACCAAGGAGATCGCGGCGGCCCACCACCCGTTCACGTCGCCGCGCGTCGAGGACGAGCACCTGCTCGACACCGAGCCGGAGAAGGTGCTCGCCCGCGCGTATGACCTGGTGCTCAACGGCGTCGAGGTCGGCGGCGGCTCGATCCGTATCCACAAGAGCGATCTGCAAGCGCGCGCGTTCAAGGCGCTGCGGATCTCCGACGAGGATCAGCGCGCGAAGTTCGGATTCCTGCTCGACGCGTTCAAGTTTGGTCCGCCTCCGCATGGCGGCATCGCGTTCGGCCTCGATCGCCTCGCCATGCTGATGACGCAGGCCGAGTACATGCGCGACGTGATCGCGTTCCCGAAGACGCAGAAGGGCTCGGATCTCATGACCGAGTGCCCGACGCCGGTCTCGAAGAAGCAGCTCGAGGAGCTGTTCATCCAGGTCCGCCCGGACCTCATCAAGTAAGGAACCTCGACGATGCGCGCGCCCACGACGCTGGTTGCCTTGAGCCTCCTGGCACTCGTGGCGAACGCCCACGCCGAGGACGTCGCCGGCGTCGCCGCGGAGATCGACGTCGATCACAGCGAGTTCCTCGATGTCGTCGCGACCACCGACGGCAGCATCTGGAAAGGGGTCCTCGTCGAGCAGACCCCGGGCGTGAACTACAAGCTGGTGCTGTCCGGCGGCACCCTGCGCGTGCTGCGCGCCGACGAGGTGGTGTCGATCAAGAAGGAGCGCAACCCGAGGTTCCGTGCCGCGGCCGTGCACACGCCGCCTCCGCCGGTCACCGTCCCGGCGGCTGGTCCTACGCGCTCGCCCACCGGCCTGGTCCTCGGTGCGGGTCTCACGCTCGCGATCCCCGCCGGCGAGCTCAACAACGGCGACAACGGATCCTCGGTCTCGCCCGGTGTGACCCTCCGCGGTGCGTACCGCTATCGCAGCGACAATCTCTCGGCGCAGCTCGGCGGCCTCGCGAAGTTCATCTACTGGAACGTCCCCGGATCGCCCGATCGCGCCTACCTGTACACGGTCGAGGTATTCGCGTTCGTGCGCGCCGGCTTGCGGGGCTCGACGTTCGAACCGTTCGTCGAGCTCGCGCTCGGCCCCGAGGTGACCGGGTACGACCTCAGCGGCCTTGGCCAGGGCGGCGGTGTGGCGTTCGCTGCGACGCTGACGGCGGGCATCGCGCTGATCGCGACGCCCTCGATCGACGTCGAGCTGCAGCTCACCTATCACCCGCCGCTGTCACGCATCCCGTACGCGAACAACGAGCTGAAGATCACGTACTACGGTCTGCAGCTCGCGGGGAGCTTTCATCTGTAGCGAGCGGCTCGGTCTCGTGGAACCGGGCAAAGTCGAGGTAGCGCGTCCCGTCGGCATCGGCGCCGATGATGTCGGCGAAGCGGCGATCGAACACGAGGTCCTCGGGCTGGTACGTGAACCGGGTGTGCACGGTGGCCGCGAGGCGATCGTCGATGCCCTGGAACGTGACGATGATGTTGCTGGTGCCGGGCTTGAGGTCGCCCTCCTGGATCCCGAAGAGCGGGCTGGACTCGTCGATCACGTGAAAGACCGTCCACGACAGCGCGAAGCTCGGCTGCACCGGCGTGCGGACCGGTAGCTGGTAGATCCTCCGAGCGCGCTCACCGCTCTTCGTCACCTCGTCACGGGTCATGTAGAGATGGACGCTCGCCTCGACGATCGCCGTGGTGCGCGCGTTCGCGAGCCGGAACATCAGCACCCGCTGGCCACCCGATTCGCCGATGATCGCGACGTCCGTGAACATCACGCGCGCCGAGGGCGTGGAAAATCGCGCGAAGAACACTCCGGTCGTCAGCGCGGTGAACGCGAAGCCGAGGAAGCTCTCGATGGTGACCACCGTGTTCGACAGCGTGTCCTCGGGCGCGAGCACGCCGTAGCCGATGGTCGCGAGGGACTGCACGCTGAACCAGAAGTAGTCGAGGAAACCGTGGACGTTCGAGACGTCGGCGTGACCGAGCCACAGCACCGTGGCGAACAGGAGGTTCGTGCCGACAAACATCAGCGCGAACAGCACGATGATCGCGGTCCACGAGGCAGAACGCAGAAAGTGATAGGCGTCCGTGGCGAGCGAGCTGCCCTGCCCCGGCGGCAGATTGCGGCGCTCGATGATCGACCGGCCCCGGATGTCGCGAACCACGTGCGCCTTGTCCGCCACCTGACGACCAGCTTACGCGCTGCGACGGCCGACGTACACGACGTGGCGGCGCCCGCCGCTGCCGATCACGTGCTTCGTGACGGCGAAGCCCGCCGCCTTGAACCGCTTTTCGTACGGAGCATCGGCATCCTCGGACCACACGGAGAGCACGCCGGCGGGCGCGAGCGCCGCGCGTTGCTTGGCGAGCGCGGCCACGGAGTAGAACGGGTCGTTACGGCCCTGGCTGGCGTCGTTCGGACCTTCGTAGAGATCGAGGATGATCGCGTGATAGCGGCCCACGGCCGTGTTCGCGATCAGCTCGGCGACATCGGCGATCTCCACGCTCACGCGGGGATCGGCGACGGCGTGATTGGTCGCGGGGCCCAGCGGGCCGGTGCACCACGCGAGCACGTTCTCGTTGAGCTCGGCGACCGTGACCTCGGCGGTGAGCGGCAGCACGTCGAGCGCGGCGCGCAGCGTGAACGCCATCCCGAGACCGCCGATCAGCACGCGCGGCGCCGCGACCCCGCCGACGTGCGCGAGGCCGAGGCGCGAGAGCTCCTCCTCGGAGCTGCGCGAGAAGCTGTTCATCAACACGCGCCCGTCGATCACGATCAGAAAGTCGGAGTCGCCGCGCTGGCGCAGCTCCATCACGCCATCGATCAAGTCGAAGGAGGCAAGCGTCGTCCACGGGCGGGCCATCGGGCCGGCTTATACATCATGTATTCCAGGCGGGCGTGATCTCGACGGTCACTCGCATGCCGCGGCGGATCACCACCAGCGGTGCCGGGGTCGACGGTGGCCAGCCGCGCAGCGCGCGGTGCAGGTCGTCGATGCCTTCGAGCCGCGAGGGGCCGAACCGGACCAGGAGATCGCCGTCGCGGAGGCCGGCCGCGGCCGCCGGGCTGCCCTTCTCGATCGACTGGATCTCGACCGCGGCCTTGCCGAGGCCGTGGTGGTACGCGAGGCGGCGATCGAGCGGCCGCCGGGTCGCACCGACGCCGAGCCACCCGCGGCGCACC
>JBBRED010000258.1:0-12158 GCA_038203335.1 Haliangiales bacterium
AAGAATGAATTCGACCTGCGACGAGCAAGTGCCGTCAGCAACCTCGAGGTCATTCAGCGACAGCTCGAGGCTTCAGCCGCCACCACGACCATGGCCAGGGCTGCATGATCGCGATGGATTCAATCCGGTCGCTGCTCTAGTTGATCGTGAACGGGTACGAGATGTTTGCCATCTCCCCGCCCGCGCGCGACGGGAACTTCCAGTCGTTCGCAGCCTTGATCACACACGCGGCCACCAGCGGGCTACCGAGGGTGGACTGGACCTGCGCGCGAACCTTGCCGGCTGCATCGACCTGGAGCTGCAGCGTGATCGTCCCCTTCATCGCCGGCGTCTTCTTCTTGCCCTCGGCAAGGCACTTCAGGATCTCGGACCGGTGCTGACCGACGACCGACGACATCGTCGCCTTGTCGATCGCGGGCCTCGCGACCGCCGGCTCCGCGACCGGCTCGACCTTCGGCGCGGGCACCACCACGGGCTCCGGCGTCGCGACGGCGGGCTCGGCCGTCACGGGCTCTGGCTCCGGCGCCGCCACGGGCTCGATCGCCGGTTCGATCGCAGGCGTCGGCTCCGGCATCGTGGCCTCGACGACGGCGGTCTCGATCTTCGCTTCCTCGGCCGCGCCCTTGCCGATCTTGCGCGCGGGCGCCGCGACCACGGCGACCTTCTCGGGTGCCGGCGCCTTCACGGTCTTCGCCACCGCGACCTTCTCGGGCTCGGGCGCCTTCACGAGCTCGGCCTTCGCCACCGCCACCGGAGCCGCGGCTGCGACCGCGGGCGTTGCCGGTGCGGAGACCTCACCGAGCGCGATCAGGGTCGCCTCCTCCGAGGCCTCCTCGAGGCCGCTGCCCTTCACGAGCTTCGCGGTGAGGTGGGTCGGGCGATCGAACGTCAGCCAGTAGCGCAGCGTCTTGTAGCCGGGCGCCGAGATCTCGACGAGCTCCACGATATCGCTCGGTGTGATCTGCATCGTCGATGGCGCGGCCGACACGCGGCGGCGGAACGTGACGCGCGCGTTCGCGACGTTCGCCTCGAGATCGACCTGCACCTTCGATGGCGCCTGCGTCGCGCGCGGCGCGGGCGTCGCGGTGGCGGGCAGCGGAGCGGGAGCCGGCGTCACGGCCGCCGTCGTCTCCTTCGAATTGGTGCCGCGGAGACCGACCATCAGGCCGGCGCCGCCGACGAGCAGGCCGAACGCCGCCATGCCGTAGAGCGCCCACGGCTTCTTCGCGGGCTGACCGACGGGCAACGACACGTTGTGCATCGCGTCCACGTGCGGAGGCGGCCACGGCGTGTCGAGCATCTTCGACGGCCGTGGGATCAGGTCCGAGCGGCGCGCGACATCGGTGTCGTCGGTGGCCGTCGGCACGGCGATCGCGCGGCTCCGGCGCACGCCGGTGTTGCCGTCCTGCGTGACGAACGCGTCGAGGGCCGCCTCGACATCCATCATCGACTGGTAGCGATCCGCGGGATCCTTCGCGAGCAGGCGATTGAAGATCATCTCCGCCATCGCGTGCGGCACCTCGTTGCGCTGCAGCGGCGGTGGCGGGTTGTTGACGATGCGGTGCATCAACGCGCGCGGGTCCTCATCGTTCGAGAACGGCCGCCGCGCGGTCAGCATCTCGTACATGATCACGCCGAGCGCGTAGATATCGGCGCGCTTGTCGACGCTGGCGGGCGACGTGATCTGCTCGGGCGCCATGAACTCCGGCGTGCCCATCACCATGCCGCGCTTCGTCTGCTCGTCGTCGGCGTCGCGGAAGCGGGAGATGCCGAAGTCGAGGACCTTCACGTGGTCGAGCGCCTCGTCCTTGTCGGTCAGGAACACGTTGTCGCTCTTGAGATCGCGGTGAACGATGCCCGCGTTGTGCGCGGCATGCAGCGCCGACGCGATCTGCTGCGCGATCCGCACCACACGCCGCACCGGCAGACCACCGACGCGATAGACCTCGTCGGTGAGCAGCGTACCTTCGAGATACTCGAAGACGATGTACGGGATGTGGTTCGCGGTGAACCCCATGTCCGTCGACTCGACGATGTTCGGATGACCGAGGATTCCGGCGGCCCTGGCCTCGTTCATGAACCGCTCGACGACATCCGCGTCGGTGGCGAGCTCGGGATGCAAGAGCTTCATGGCGACGCGGCGTTTGATCAGCGCGTGCTCCGCGAGGAACACCGTGCCCATCCCGCCCTCGCCCAGCGTCTTGATGATGCGGTAGCGCCCCTCCACCACATCGCCCACCTTCACCACCGTATCCCTCGAAGACGAATTGCCCATCAAAACCATGATGCGGCTCTGCTGGAGTCGATCAAGTGTGCTGTCTCGCAATTCTAACTGTCGTTTTGCGACGACGATGTAGGAGCCGGAGTCGCGTATGATCGGAATGTGCGATGACGAAATCTAAAGATCTGTCGACGCCATTTGCGGCACTCGAAAACCTCCGGGCGCAGCTACCTGTAGGACCCGCAGCCAAACCGATCACGAAGCCCGAGAAGAAACCTCCCGCGTGGGCCGTGATCCGCATGGAGCGCAAGGGGCGCGGCGGCAAGGAGGCCACCGTGATCGAGAAGCTCGGTCTGCCACCGAAGGAGCTCGAGCAGTGGTGCAAGGAGCTCAAGCAGGCGATGGGCTGCGGCGGCGTGGTCGACGGCGACACCATCGTGCTCCAGGGCGATCTGCGGCCCCGACTCCCGGCCGTGTTGACGGCTCGCGGCGTGGCCAAAGTGACGGTGGGATGAGTTGTTTGCAGTGGCTAACCGACCAGCCGATCCGAGGGTAGGTGGGTTCCGCTGGCCTGGAAGATCCAGTTGGCGGTACGCGGACTTCGACGCGTTGCGTCGAGACTGACCAGCGCTAACCACCCCGATCCACACACCCCGGAGGGGTACAGGGGATCACGTGTCGCCGATCCGGTGCTGGCCTCGCCCTTGCTGATGAACGTCGCAGCCATGCGCAACGTCATCCTCGCCGCCAGCCTTCTGACCTCTGCCGCCGCCTGCAACGACTCGCCGGACGAGATCAAGAACCCGCCGCAGCTGCGCATCGACTCCCCCGCCCGCAGCACGATCCGCGGCGAGGCCGGCCTGGTGAAGGTCACCGGTGTGGTCGCCCCGAACGCCGACTCGGGTGAGCCGGTGGAGAAGGTCCTCGTCAACAACGTTCAGGCCACCCTCAACGCGGATGGTTCGTTCTCCGCGATGATCGACGTGAAACCGGGCGCCACGCTGATCAACACCACCGCGCGCGATGCCGCGGGTTCGGTCGCCGAAGACACCCGCGCCATCCAGGCCGGTGAGCTGCGCAAGGTCGGCACCATGGTCGAGGACGCGCTGACCGCCTCGATGTCGAAGACCGCGTTCGCGAAGCTCTCGGGCGCCGCGAGCACGATGATCGAGCACCTCGACTTCATGCCGCTCCTCGCGCCGATGCAGCCGATGGCGCACGCGGGCGACGAGAGCGGTGAGGACTGCCTGTTCGGGCGCATGTACGTCGACAACGTCAGCATGTCGAACGCCGACATCTCGATCATCCCGACCAACGCGGGTCTCTCGTTCCGCGCGCAGATCGACGGCCTCGATATTCCCGGCCACGCGCGCTACGCCGTCGCCTGCGTCAACGGCTCGAACACCGTTCGCGTCAAGGCGGCGCGCGTCGTCGTCGCCGGCACGCTCGTCGTCACGCCGAACGGCCCGCAGGGCTTCAAGACCGCGCTCACCGGCGAGACGGTCACCATCACCGGTCTCGACATCCAGGCCTCGGGCATTCCGGGCGCAGCCATCGACCTCCTCAGCCTCGACAAGATCGCCGGCTACGTGATCTCGAAGGCCGCTCCGCTCGCGATGGAGCCGATGATGAACAAGGCGCTCGGCGGTCTCGCCGGCCCGCAGTCGGTCGACGTCATGGGCAGGACGCTGCAGATGGAAGTCGACCCGTCGGCTATCGACATCGACTCGAGCGGCGCGCTGATCACGCTCAACACCAAGATGCTGATCAAGGGCACGGAGACGAGCCCGGGCTTCATCTTCACCGACAACGCGATGCCGAACATGGACCCGGGCAACGGCTTCGCCCTCGGCCTCGCGGATGACCTCGTCAACGAGATGATGGCCGAGATGAAGGAGACCGGCCTGATGAACCTCGCGATGCCGGCCATGGGCGGCACGTTCGACAACACGAACATCTCGATGTCCCTCCCGCCGATGGTCTCGGCCGACCCGGCGGACGGCAAGCTCAAGGTCATCCTCGGCGACATGATCGCGACGTTCACCGACCACGGCACCCCGGTCGGCAAGGCCGCCATCAACGCCACCATCGAGCTCAAGGTCGTTCCCGCGGCGAACGGCTACGGCGTCGCGCTCGAGCTCGGCAAGCCGGTCGCGAAGGTCACCGTGATGGACGACATCGCGAACGCGACGCGCCTCACCAACGAGGACCTCTCGCTCGCGACCGAGGGCTGCCTGAAGGGCCAGATCGAGTCCATCAGCAAGCTGCTCGTGAACATCCCGCTCCCGGCCGTCGCCGGCCTGCAGATGCGGAACATGAAGATCGACTCGGATGACGGCTACGTCATGCTGAAGGGCGACATCGAGTAGGCGTACGCTGGGGCATGCCCCCCGCCAAGAAGGCAGCGAAGAAGGGACGCGGTGCGAAGGCGCCGCGTTCTGCGTTTCGGGCCAAGCCGAAGGCGAAGACGCCCGCGCCGAAGAAGACGAAGGCCGCGCCGAAGAAGACGAAGAAGCCGGCCGCGCGGAAGGTCGTCGCGGCGGCGGCCCCCGCGGGCCACACCGAGCCGCTCGGGACCATCACCTGCCCGTCGGGCACGCTGGCGATCTTCGACATCGGCCTGCACGGCTACCTGCCGCGACCCGCGCTGGAGCCACAGATCGTCAAGGCGAAGGTCCCCGCGGATCGCGAGCTCGCCGTCGTCGGAGTCCGCCTCGGTCACGGCAGGTTCTCCGACTGCTGGGATCACGTCTCGGTGATGCTCGGCGACGGCGAGGTCCACGCGTCGAAGAAGCTCGGCGAGGCCGGCGTCGACTTCGCGCGGCTGGTCTGCGTCGATCATGCGTCGCTCGACGAGTGGCAGCACGACGACAGCCTCGATGGTCTCGCCGACGTCATGTTCTGGGGTCGCGACGAGAAGCAGCTCGCCGCCGCGATGCGTGCGCCCCGCACGCGCGATGGCTATGGCTGGTCGAACTTGCCGATCGCCACCGCCGAGGCGAGGCTGATCGAAGCGGAGCGCAAGAAGGCCGAGAACAAGTGGCTGCTCGCCACCGACTTCCGTCCGCACTCGCACCACTTCCACGCGCTCGCCGCCGCGCGCGCGAATCCGAAGGGCGCGGGCGAGATGGATCTCGGGGGCTCGCGGATGCTGCTGTTCTTCACGAGCTGGGGCGACGGCGTGTATCCGATCTATCTCGACACCGACCACGACGATCGTCCCGTGCGCGTGCGCATCCAGCTCGCGACCGAGGAATCGAACAAGGCGATGCGCGCGGTCAATCGCCTGTAGGAAGCCAGGCCAGGAGGCCGAGCGGAGATCGCGCGAGCACGGCGACCATGCGCTCGCGCGCGTGGATCTCGAGATCCAGCTCGTGAATCGAGCCCCACGCCACGAACGCAGCGAAGTGCTCGCCCGATCGATCGAGGGCAACGGCCACGTTAAACCGCGCGACCGTATTGTTGTCGCCGAGCTGGCTCTGGAGCTCTGCGATCGAGCGATACCCGCGCACCACATCACGCCACGCGTCCACGCTGCCGGTCTCCGAGCCACGGTGAAAGTCGATGTTCGCCTTCTGCATGCGGAACGCGATCTGAAGGCGCTGGAGGCGCTGCCTCAGCTTCTCGCGGCCGCGAAGGAGCTGCGGCATCTGCGCCATCCGCTCCACCCACACGTTCAGCTCGTCGGTCCGGTTCGCCGCGCCCAGGACGTCGAGCAGGCGATCCGCGTACGCCTCCGCATACGGCGCGCGCGGCTGGATCGTGATCACCGCGATGAGATCGTCCTCGGTCAGCCCCGCGTGGGCGGTCCCCGCGAGCACCAGCAGCACGATCAGCGCGCGCACCCGGATGTGACACCGCCGGTGCTCCGGGGTTGCGTTGCAGGTCGCCCGAGTTTGCCGGCCCGGTGACGAGGGCTCGCATGGTAGTCAGGTGGCGATGCGAATCCTGATGTATGCCGCTCTCGTTCTCGCGTGCTCCGCCGGCTGTGGCGACGATCCGCCCGAGACCGGGACGTTCACGGTGGGCTGGACACTCGCCGATCCTGGCGTCACGCCGCCACCGACCTGCACCACCTACCGGCTCGATGGGGTGGTGGTCACCGCCACCGAGACCGCGACCGGAGACACCACGGAGATCAGCGCGAGCTGCACCGCCGCGATGCTCGAGACCCCGAAGCTGCCGCTCGGCGCGTACACGGTGTCGCTCGAAGCGATGGGCGTGTTCGGCGACGTCGCGGGAACCAGTCAGGCAACGGGCTCGCTCGTGAAAGCGGATCAGGTCGTCGCGCTCGCCGCGTCGGCGATCACGGTGCTGCCACCGACCTCGAAGGCACACGCGATCTGGACGCTGCGCAAGGCCGGCGCGCTCATCACGTGCGCGCAGGTCACGCAGAACGGAGTCAGCGTCACGAACACGTCGATGGGGGTCCCGCCGGTGACCGATATCTGGGACTGCATGGAGACCAACGCCACCACGGACGTGCCGTACGGGCCGATGACCTCGCAGGCGCAGGTGCTCGGAGCGAATGATCAACCGTTCGGATCGTCGCCGGTGACGAACATCCCGGCACAGCGTGGCATCGTGCCGGTGATGCTGACGATCGACATTCCCTAGCCTACTTCGCGACGAGACCGGCGTAGAGCGCGTTCGCGATCCGCACCGCGCCATTCGTGGTCGGGTGCTGGAAGTCCTTCACCACGAGGCCGCGCTTGTACCAGGTGCGCGAGGAGCCCTTGCCGCCCATCCACGCGTACGTGTCCCAGAACGCGCAGCCGTGCGCGGCGGCGGCGCGGTGCTGCGCGGCGACCATCGCGGGGATCGATTCGCGCGGCGGCATCGCCTCGGTCGTGTACTCGAGCTGATCGAGCGGCGACACCACGAGGCATGACGCGCTCGGATTCGCGGTGTGCACGCTCGCGAGCAGATCGCCGAACAGCTTCTCGTGCTCCGCCATGCCCTGCCCGCGCGGCGCGAGCCACTCGGCCTCGTTCGTTCCGAGCATGATCACCACGAGGTCGGCGCCCCGGTGCGAGAGCTGCTTCTGCCAGTGCTCCGGCAGGTTGTGGTTCGCGAGCTGCTTCGCGGTGGCGTTGACCACGCCGAGGTTGTCCACCACCGCGCCCTTCGCGTTCTCGAGCGCCGCGCCGAACAGGCGGACCCTGCCGCGGGCGCGCAGCTCGAACTTGCGGGCGCCATCGGGGATCGCGAGCTGCGCGAACGCGGCCTGCTTCTTCTCCGCCGCGGTCTGCACGGAGCCGACCTCCTTGCCCTCGGCGAACACGGTGAGCTCGCCGCCGTTCGGCTGCGCGAGGTAGTGCAGATCGATGCTGGTGACGTTGGTCTTCGCGATCAAACGGATCGAGCCGCCGCCATCGGTCTCCGCGCTGCCGCCGAGGCCGAGCAGGTGATCCGGCGGCTGCACGGTCGAGATGCCGTGCACGCGCCAGGTGCCGCTGCTCGCGCGGGAGATCGCGCGGTGCTGGCAGTACGGATGCGGCGGCACCGCCCACACGAACCCGGGGCCGCCGTCCCCGAGCAGCGCATCGAGCTTCTCGCGGAGCGCGTGCGTGATCTGATCGTCCGCGGTCAGCGAATCACCGAAGTACGAGATCCGCAGCGCGTGCGCGGCAGTGCCGGCCTGCTGCGCGGCGAGCGCGGCGCGAAACGCGTCGAGCGACTTGGCCTCCCCGAACGTCGCGGGCGGAACGGCCTCGGGCTTCGGCGACGCGTGCGCCGCGGTGGCAATCAAGAGTGTCACGAACAGACCGCCGGCGCGCATCGCGGCCGATGGTAGCTCAGTCCGTGGCGCGCTTGAGGATGATGAACGCCACGCGACGATTCGTCGCCCATGCGGTCTCGGTGTGCCGGCGATCCACCGGCTGGGTCTCGCCGTATCCCTGCGAGGTCAGGCGCGCCGAGGCCACGGGCTTGGTCGGCTCGAGCTTCGTGCCGTGGGTCGTCAGGTACTCGACGACGGCCGCCGCGCGCCGATCCGAGAGGTCGAGGTTGTAGGCGTCGTCGCCGCGCTCGTCGGTGTGGCCCTGGACCTCGATCAGCGAGATGTCGGGGTTGCCGTTCATCGTGGCGATCACGGCATCGAGCACGGGGAAGCTCTGCTTCTTGATCACGGCCCGGTTGAACTCGAACTGGATCGGCTCGAGCGTCACGATGCCGCTCCCGGTCAGCTCGGTGATCCCGTGATCCGGGCAGCCGTCCTCGTCCTCGACGTTGTTGTAGTTCTCCGGCTCGAGCGGGCACTTGTCGTCCTTGTCGAGGATGCGGTCCTTGTCGTTGTCGAGATCCGGGCAGCCGTCTTCGTCCTCGAAGCCGTCGTAGTCCTCTGGCACGTCGGGGCACAGATCGTCGACGTCGAGGATCTTGTCCTTGTCGTTGTCGAGATCGGGGCAGCCGTCCTCGTCCTCGAAGCCGTCGTAGTCCTCGGGATCGTCGGGGCACTTGTCGAGCTTGTCGGTGATGTGGTCGCCGTCGCGGTCGTTCGCGTGATCGTCGGGACAACCGTCCTCGTCCTGGAAGCCATCGCGGTTCTCCGGAACGTTCGGGCACTTGTCGTCCCCGTCGAGGATCTGGTCGTGATCGTTATCCGGCTCGGGGCAGCCATCCTCGTCCTCGAAGTCGTCGAAGTCCTCGGGGATCAGCGGGCACTTGTCGAGATCGTCCTTGATGCCGTCGCCGTCCTTGTCGCCCACGCTCGGCTCGAACACGATGCCGATGAAGCCGCGGAAGTCCGGGCTCCCGCCCTTCGACGGCTGCAGACCGCGACCGGCGCCGAGCGAGAGGAACGAGTTGTGCGCGAGATACAGCTTGATGCCGCCGATCGCCTCCGCCGGCTGATAGTCCTGGTGCGCACCGAGCGGGATCGACCCGAACACCTCGCCGACGATCTCGAACTTCTGCGGCGCGATCGCGTACGCCATGCCGAGCCCGATCGGAATCTCGCCCGAGGCGGTGATCGTCCCGTTCGTCGGCATCGCGCCACCGTCGCCGGTATCGGTGAACGTCGTCGTCGAGCGCATGCGGATGCCCGCGTTGAGTGCGACGCGGAACCTGCCGCGATAACCGAACTCGCGATCGAGGATGCCCATCAACTGCGGCGCGAGCTTCGCCTCGCCGAGAAACCGATCCTTGGTCGCCGTCGGAAGGTAGAGGCTCGCGATCACGCCGAGCCCGATGTGCGGCTTGCGGCTGGTCTTGAGGAGCCGGATCTTCGCGTGCACGCCGAGGTTACCGAGGCCCTGACCATCGACCTTGAACCGCATGTCGTCGTTCGGGTTGCCGGCCTCGCCGAGGTCGTCGGGGCCGCGATCCCCCGAGAGGATCGCGAGCGGCAGCGACGCGCCGAGCTCGAGCTCGAGTGGTCCCGCCTTGATGCCGAACGCGCCGATCAAGGTCGCGGTCAGCACGTTCTCGATGGTGTACGAGGCCCCACCGCCCTCGAGCTCGAGCAGGCGATGGCCCCACGACAGCGCACCGAGCCCGAACGACACCTCCTTGTGCCCGAGCGGCTGAGACGAGTTGAGCGTCAGGTAGCCGCGCGAGTCCATCGCGGGCTTGAACGTATCGATCGCGATGTTGCCGGCCGGCTGCGCGAGCGCCGTTCCGCTCGTGACGACCAACGCTGCGAACAAACGAATCCCATGAGCCAGGCGTGGCATAGCGGTCCTCTCGCGGCCGAACGTCGACCGTCGAGACCACAGTGCACGGGACCCGCGCGGCGGTTACACGCGAGCGTAACGAGCTAGAATCGCTTGCCGCCGCCGGAGACGCGCAGGACCTTGGGCTTGCCGAGGTTCACGAGCTTGTTGCGCCAGTCCATGATGTGGCCGGCGGTGATCCAGAAGCCGGTGAGCGCCACGAGCGCCACCATCCCGAGGCCGGCGCCGCCCACGGTGGTGTTCCAGAACATCAGCCCGATGCTGAGCACCAGCGCGGCGACGAGCGCGTACGCGAGCTTCTTCTGATTCGCGCGGGTCCTGGCGATCCAGCCAAGCAGCTCGGCGCGGCGTGCTTCGATGGTGGGATCCGCCATACCTGAGTCTGGCCGCACTTCAGGTGCGGCGGTAGTCACGACTTCTTCGGTTTCTTCGCCGGCTTCGGCTTCTTCGCGGATGCCTTCTTCTCGGGCTTCGCCTCGTCCTTCGGCTTGTCCTTCGCGATCTTCACGCCGGTCAGCCAGCCGCGGATCTCAGGCTCGGCGATCGTCCGCTTCGCGATGCACTGGTTCATCGACTCGATCGCCTGCTCGACCACGCGGGTTCCGCCGGGGAGGGATGCGAACTCCGCGCGGACGTACGCCGTGATCTCGTCGCGCTTGTCGGCGCGACACGCGCTCGTGAACAGATACGCATAGCCCGCGATCGGCTCGGTGGTGCCGGCGCGCGGGAGGCGCGCGAGGATGATCTTGTCGTGGTCCTTCCAGAACTGCGCGGACACCGCGTCGTTGGCCTCGAGCGATCCGTTCCCGAGCATGCCGAGGGTCTCGCGGATATCGAGCGTGGGATCGAGGATCAGCGCGAGCGCCTCGCTCTGGCGCTTGACGTCGCGCACGCCGGCGAGGGCGTTGTACATCTCCTCGCGACGCGTGCGATCCGGCTCGGTACGAACCTCCTTGAGGATCCGCGCGAACATCTCGGGCCGCGCGTCGACCGCGATGTCGAGGATCAGGCCGCGCGTGGCCTGCGGGAGATCGCGCCACCTATCGGCGAGGGCGACCGCCTGTTCGACGAGCTTCGGATCGCGCGCGGTCCACCCGACCGTACCGATCAGCGCCGACCGCGTGGCCTCGATGTCGAGCGTGTCGGAGTCCCTGGGGGCGAGGCCCACCGCGAGCGCGCCCGGCCCGAACATCGTGCGCAAGTAGTACTCGAACTTCGGGCGCAGCTCGTTCGGGACCCACCTGTCGAAGCCGGAGGGAAACCCCATCGCCGGCGGCAGCGTGAAGCGATCGTTACCGACGAGCATCTTCGGGACGAACGACAGCGCGAGCATCAGCGGTACTCGACCCTGGCTCGTCGCCACGACCACGTCGTTGAAGAGCGAGCGGCGCTCGGTCCAGGTCAGCTCCGGCCAGGCCTCGTCGCGGAGCACGGTGAGCTGCGGTGCGGTGTACGCGACGCGGTAGTACCCGGCTCCATTCGCGTTCGGCATGATCCAGCGCGGGCAGGCCCCGGTCAACGCGAGGCGCGCCGTCGGTTGTTCGACGAGCGTGCACGCCTCGGCGCGCTTGCCCTGCTTCTCGTAGGTCATGCACAGCGGGATGATCCACGGCTTGGTGACGCTCGGCCGCGACGCGCCTGCCGGGAGGTAGCGGCGCTGCTCGATGGTGACGGACGGACCTGCGGTGCACGCCGGCGCGGCGACGATCTCCGGGGCGCCGGCTTGATCGAGAAACGTCGCGAACGCCGCGCTGACGTCCTTGTTTGCGGCCTTGCTGATCGCCGCCGCGAAGTCCGCCGAGGTCGCGTTGCCGTGCGCCTTCGCGGCGATGTACTCGCGCACGCCCCGCTGGAACACCTCCGGCCCGACGTACTGCTCGAACATGCGGAGCACGCTCGCGCCCTTGTTGTACGTGATGCCGTCGAACACGGTGAGGATGTCATCGACGTTGTTGATGGGCTGGCGGATCTGGCGCGCGGTCACCAGGCTGTCGGCCTCGAGCGCCCTGGTCCGCTGATCGAGCTCGACGTTCTCGTTGTGGTTCGCGGGTTCGAACCTCGCGGCGGTCTTGGTCTCCATCCAGTTCGCGAAGCCCTCGTTGAGCCAGATGTCGTCCCAGAACTTCATCGTCACGAGATCGCCGAACCACTGGTGCGCGATCTCGTGGGCCGCGACCACGACCCACGTGTTCTGGCGTTCCTTCGATCCGGACTTCGGATCCAGGAGGATCAGCGTCTCGCTCCACGTGATCAGACCCGCG
>JBBRED010000259.1:0-12066 GCA_038203335.1 Haliangiales bacterium
GTGTTCGCGCGCGACGGCTACAAGCTACCCGACCACGTCGAGCTCGAGATGGAGACCATGATGGCCTCCTCGGAGCTCGACGCGCAGCGGGCCGCGCCCGCCGACATCGGCTACTCGCGCAAGATCGAGGACGCCCGCGGCCGCTACATCGTCTACTGCAAGTCCACGTTCCCGAGCGAGCTCACGCTCGATGGCCTGCGCATCGTCGTCGATGGTGCGAACGGGGCCGCCTATCGCGTCGGCCCGGCCGTGTTCGAGGAGCTCGGCGCGAAGGTCATCGCGATCCACACGAACCCGAACGGCAAGAACATCAACGCCCGCGCCGGCGCGCTGCATCCGCAGATCATGGCGGAGACCGTCCGCAATCACGACGCGCACATCGGCGTCGCGTTCGACGGCGACGCCGATCGCCTCGTGCTGTGCGACGAGCACGGCAACATCATCGACGGCGACGCGGTGATGGCACTGTGCGCCACGCGGATGATCCAGGAGAAGAGCCTGGCCAAGAACACGCTCGTCACCACCGTGATGTCGAACATTGGCCTCGAGCGCGCGCTGCGCAGTGCCGGTGGCCAGCTCGTGCGCACGCAGGTCGGTGATCGCTATGTCGTCGAGGAGATGCGCAAGCACGGCTACAACCTCGGCGGCGAGCAGTCCGGTCACCTCGTGTTCCTCGATCACGCCACCACCGGCGACGGCATCGTCGCGGCACTGCGCGTCCTCGCGATCATGGCCAAGGAAGGCAAGCCGCTCTCGGAGCTCGCGCAGGTCATGACCCGCACGCCCCAGGTGCTGATCAACAGCGCCGTCGGAAAGAAGGTCCCGCTCGATCAGCTTCCCGAGGTCCAGAAGATGATCGCGGGCATCGAGAAGCAGCTCGGCGACGAGGGGCGCGTCCTCGTGCGCTACTCGGGCACCGAGAGCAAGGTCCGCGTGATGATCGAGGGCATGGACCAGTCGAAGATCCAGGGCTGGGCGGAGGAGATCACCGCCGAGCTCACGAAGAGCTGCCGCGCCTAGCGCGATGCTCCGCGCACTGGCCGTGATCGCCGTCCTCGCGGGCTCCGCGGCCGGCGAGCCGCTGCCCGCGCTACCCGTGATCCACGCGCCCAGCGTGGAGCCCGCGCGCCCGACGATCGTCGAGGTGTTCGCCGGCATCTCGACGATCTTTCCCGGCACCGAAGCGGGCTCGCTTGGCCTGCGCGCCATGCGCACGGTGTGGTCGGCCGAGCTCTCGCTCGATCTCGGGATCCCCGAGACCAAGCAGACGGTCGAGGTCTGGCGCGGCGGGGCCACCGTCGCGGTGTGCCGACACCTCTCTCTGATCGGCCTCTGCCCGATCGCGCATGCGGGGTGGATCCGCGGCACCGAGACCGCTCCGCTGATCGCCGTCGGTGGCCGGCTCGAGGTCGAGCTCCAGATCAAGCACTGGCTCGCCGTGCGCACGCGGTTCGATGGCCGGGTGCTCGTGACGTCGACCGCGTTCGAGGCCAACGGCGTCACGGTGTACGAGACCCCCCGCGCCGAGGCGTGGCTCGGAATCGACGTGCTCCTCCGGATCCCGCGGTAGGCTGCGCGCGTGTTACCCGTCGTCACCGCCGCGGAGATGCGTGCGCTCGACCGCGCCACCATGGACGAGGTCGGGCTTCCGGCCCTGGTGCTGATGGAGACCGCCGGTCGCGCGGTGGCCCACGCGGTGCTGCGCGCGCTCGGCCGTCACGGCCACGTCGCGGTGGTGTGCGGGCCGGGGAACAACGGCGGCGACGGCTACGTGGTCGCGCGCGTGCTGCGCGATCACGGCGTGGATGCGGTCGCGTACCTCGCGGTGCCGCGCGCCGCGGTCAAGGGACATGCGGCCGACCACCTCGCGATCCTCGAGCGGGCGGGCGGCGTGGTGCGGATGATCGAGACCGCCGAGCAGCTCGCGGACCTGGCTCCGGCGATCGCGGGCGCGGAGGTCTGCGTCGATGCGCTGTTCGGCGTCGGCGCGGTGCGGCCGATCGAGGGCCACCTCGCTCAGGTGGTGGCGGCGATCAACGGTGCGAGGCACCGCATCGCGATCGACGTGCCGTCGGGGATGGACAGCGACACCGGCGCCGTCGGAGGTGCCTGCGTCGACGCGGATCGCACCGTGGCGATGGCGGCGCACAAGATCGCGCTGGTCAGCGCGCCCGGGTTCGCGCGCTGCGGTGTCGTGGAGGTCTGCGACATCGGCATCCCGGCGGGCGTGGTCGCCACGGCCACCGTGCACGCGGGCCTGGTCGAGGAAGCCGACGTTCGCGGCTGGCTGCCGAAGGCACGCGCGCTCGATCACAAGGGCACGCGCGGACACGTGTTGATCATCGGTGGCGCGCCGGGCATGCGCGGGGCAGGGCGGCTCGCGGCGTTCGCCGCGCTGCGCGCGGGGGCCGGGCTGTCCACGCTCGCGGCGCACGGTGGCGATGACCTCACCGCGCCCGATTCCGTGATGACGAAGGCGGTCGCGGGATCGATCGCGACGGTGCTCGAAGGCAAGGCCGCGGTCGTCATCGGCTGCGGGCTCGGCCAGGATGACGAGGCGCGCGGCTGGCTGCGCGAGGTGCTCGCCGCCGGCGTTCCCGCCGTGATCGACGCCGATGCGCTGAACATGATCGCGGAGGATCCGGCGGTGCTCGCGACCGCCGCAGGGCCGATCGTGATCACGCCGCATCCCGGTGAGGCGGCGCGGCTGCTCGCCACGACGACGAAGGCGATCGAGGCCGATCGGCTAGCCGCGGCGCGCGCGCTCGCGGCGAAGACGCACGCGGTGGTCGTGCTCAAGGGCGCGCGCACGATCGTCTGCGACGGCACGCTCCGCGACGACCACTGC
Organism: Haliangiales bacterium; assembly: GCA_038203335.1. Lineage (GTDB taxonomy): Bacteria > Myxococcota_A > Polyangia > Haliangiales > Haliangiaceae > JABFXX01. The sequence continues at coordinate 2,849 of JBBRED010000259.1, forward strand.
GCCATCAACCAGACCGGTGGCCCGGCGCTCGCGACCGGCGGCAGCGGCGACGTGCTCGCGGGAACGATCGGCGGCCTGCTCGCGCAGGGCCTGGCGGCGGTGGATGCGGCGCGCGTCGGCGTCTATGTTCACGGCCTCGCCGGCGACCGGCTCGAGCGGGTGCATGGGCGCGGCGCGGTGTCGGCCGACCTCGCGACGGCGATCGCGTCGGTGATCGCCCAGCTCGCCTGACGACCGAATGCGACTCCTCGATCCGGAGTGACGTCCGGACCCCCAGGAGACCAAGAGCATGTCGGATTACGTCCCACTGGCGATCTCGGGGAGCGATCTCGCGTCCGGCTTGAGACGCGCCTTGTGTCTCCACGCCCTCGTGTCGAAAAACACCCTTTCTGATCAATGGGTTGCGCGTGGCACGACGAGTGCTTTTGACTCAGGCATGTCGCGTTCGAAGAACAGCCAGCCGGTCTCCAGCGTTCCGTCCTCCTCCCGCATGGTCCGTCCCAACGGGAGTGCGCCCGTGGGTCGAACGCTCCGGGTGGTCGCCGACGAGCCGGCGAAGCCGCACCAGGCGTTCGAGGTCGCGTGCATCCCGCACCAGCAGGAGCTGTTCGGCGTCGCGATGCGGATCTGCCGCGACCCTGACACCGCCAAGGACCTGGTCCAGGAGACGCTGCTCCGCGCGATGTGCGCGTGGGACAGCTTCCAGACCGGCTCGAACCTGCGCGCCTGGTTGTTCCGCATCCTGACCAACGCGTTCATCAACGGCTATCGCAAGCGGCGCCGCCACCAGCGGTTCGCGACCGAGCGCCCCGGTGACGCGCTGATCGCCCTCTACGGTCGCGACCAGGATCGCACCGACGACCCCTCCGACGCTGTGGTCGAGGACGAGCTGTGCGACGAGGTCAAGACCGCCCTCGATCGCCTTGGCCCCGAGTACCGCGACGTCGTGGAGCGCGCGGACCTCAAGGGCGAGAAGTACAAGGACATCGCCGACGCGCTGCACGTGCCGATCGGGACCGTGATGTCCCGCCTGTTCCGCGCGCGCCGCGTGCTCGAAACGGAGCTCGCCGGCTTTGCCGCCAAGGACTACGGGATCAAGCGGGCTGCGTAGGGGCATCGGGGAACCGCTACGTCACGGTGCCCAGAGAACCGCCACGTCGCCGAGCGCACTGTTCGTCAGCACTGCCTTGGCCGTTCGCTCGCCGGCACTTCCTGTTTTTGACCGCGGAGCCGCGGAGCCGCGGAGGTCTTCTTCCGACGCGTCGCGATGCGCGCCCGAGACCGCGTACGCGATGCAGTCGAGGCTATGGCGAGCGCGCAAAGGTGCGCGCGAGGCTCGGGCGGACATCGGCAGACCGCACGTGATCTTGACCGGCGCTGGCGACGCGCCGGAACCAGCCCTCCGCGGCTCCGCGGCTTGGCGGTAAACACCGGGCATCCGACTGCATCCCAGTGCCGGCGCGCGAACGACGGCACCGCAGCGCCGGGGGGGCGGCGCCTTGGCGGTCGTTCTAGGCGGTCAGCGTGATGGACACTTCCGCCGACGGATCGAACGGGCTGCCCTTCACATCCGCGATGCACTTCACCACGAGGCGCACGCGGCCATCGCCGATCGCCTCCTGCGGCTCCGAGTAGCCGTTCTTCTGGAGGATCTTCGCGAGCTCGATGTCGCTGACCATCCACGGCTGCGTGATCACCTGACCGGTGGTCAGGTCGCACGGCATCTTCAAGCAGTCGTCGGAGTAGCTGGTGTTGGGATCTGGATCCTTGGCGGTGACCACGAGGTTCGGCGAGCCCTGATCGTCGCCGGGGTTCTCCGAGATGTAGAGCCAGATCTCGTACTTCGTCGCGAGTAGCGTGCAGTCCTGCTGCGCCTCGATCACCATCGTTCCTTTGAGCACCGAGTCGGTGACCGGGAACGATGCGGTCTCGGCGGGCCGGCCCTCGATGACGGTGATCGTCACCTTCGCCATGTTCTTGCCGCCCGTGAACGCCTTCACCTTGTCGAGGAAGCCCATGGCTTCGACGGTACCTCAGTACTCGGTTTCGCGGTTTGCGCTGAGGGGCTTCTCGTCGCCGGCGGGCACGTGCTCGCTCGTCAGGTCGCCGCGCGCATCGGTGTAGCTCGCCCACACCACACCGTCCGCGGTGTGGAGGAAGTACGGCTCCTGGCGAACGGGCGCGTCGTCGGCGCTGCGATCGACCACGTAGAACAGGCGCCACTCGGAGCGCGCGGGCGGTGCGGTCATCGCCGCGGTCGCCGCGGCCTTCAGGTCGGGATCCGGATCGTTGGCGACGAGCTTGAGCGCGGCCGCGGTCTTGGGACCACCGACCTGTACGAGCGCGCGTGCGGCCGCGATCCGCGTGTTCTGGCTCGCATCGTCGCGCAGCAGCTGGGCGAGAGCCTTGGTCGCGTCGTCGTCGCCGGTGAGGCTGCCGAGCGCATGCGCGACGTTGATCCGCACCAGCCGCGACTTGTGGAACGCGAGCGCGATGAGCGCCTGCTTGCCGTTCGCGCCGAGGACATCGACGCGGCTCTCGCGCGGCACCGCCCACATCACGCGCGCGAGCGCGCCGGCGCCATTGACGGCCGCGGCCCAGCCGCCGTGCTTCGCGAGGTAGAGGAAGCGCTGCGCGGTGGCGGCGACGGCCTTGTCCTTCGGATTCGCGACGAGGATCTCGCCCAGCGCCCAGGCGGCGTCGCCGACGAAGCGGTCGTCCTTGCTCGAGAGACCGGCGCCGAGAGTCTCGATGGCGTTGAGATCCTGGAGCTCGCCGAGCGCCCAGGCGGCGGCGCGGCGGCGATCGGCCGCGGCCTGATCGACGAGCCCGCGGAGAAACTCGGCGTCGCCCGCGTCGTGCGCGGCGGCGAGGCCCGCGATCGCCGCGAGGCTGACCTTCACGCTGCCATCGAGGGCGAGCTGGCGGAGGAGCTTGCGCGCGGCGGCGTCGGGCCGGCCGCGGAGCGTGGCGCCGAGCGCGCGCACGACCTCGTGGCGGGTGGGGCCGCGATCGGTCTGCGCCTGGGAGCTGAGCGCCGCGATCGCGCTCGGATCATCGATGTAGCTGAGCGCCGTGGCGGCGGCACCGTGAAGCTCCGCCGGGCCTTCGCGCAGCACGTCGAGCAAGGCCTTCGTCGCCTCGGGGCGGCCGATCTTGCCGAGCGCGTCGATCGAAGCCAGGCGCAGGCGCGTGGGATTGCCGGGGCCGGCGAGCGAGGTCAGCTTCGCGCTCGCCGCGCCGACGCGCAGCAAACCGAGGTACTCGGCCGCGAGTACGCGGACCTCGAGATCCTCGTCCGCGAGGTGCTCCATCAGCACGTCGCCGGCGCGGGCGTCGCTGCCGATCAGCGGACGCAGCGCTTCCATCGCGGCGAGGCGGATCGCGGCGTCCTTGCTCGCGAGCGCGCCGAGCACGGGCACGAGCGCCGCCGGATCCTCGGTGGCCCCGAGCGCGCGCAGCACGAGCGGCATCGGGACGCGACCGCGGTCGAGCTCGGCGGCGAGCGTGGTGGTGGCGCGCGGATCGCCGACCTCGGCGAGGAGCGCCACGGCGGTCGAGGGATCGCCGGCGATGCGGCCCTGCAGATGCTCGACGAGGGCCGGCACCGAGGCTTTTCCCGCCACGCGGAGGGCCTCCCGCGAGCCCTGGCGCTGCTGCGACTGCGCCAGGTTGATGACGAGGGTGCGCATCGCCTCCTCGCCGGCCTTGCCCGCCTTGGGATTCGCGGCGATCTGGCCGAGCGAGTAGGCGACCTTCGCGCGGTACGCATCGCTCGGGCCGGAGAGCTGCTCGGTCAGCGCGTCGATCGCATCGACCGCGCCGAGTGCGCCGAGCGCGCCCACGGCGGCCGTGCGGACCTCCTCGTCGAGATCGTTGACCAGGCGGATCAGCGCCGGCACCGCGGATGGATCGCCGAGCTTGCCGACCGCGCGCACCGCGAGCCGCCGGGTCTCGCGTGCGGTCTCGCCGAACTTCGCGACCAGGGGGATCACGGCGCGCCTGTCGCCGAGCTCCTCGAGCTGCTGGATGGTGGCGTTCTTGACCTCGGGCTTCGCATCCTCGAGGCGCGGGATCAGCGCGATCACCACGTTCGAGTTGCCCTTCTTGCCGATCGTCCCGAGCGCCTTGACGGCGCGCTGCCGCACGAGCGCTTCCGGATCGCCGAGCGAGCGGATCAGCGCGGCGGTCGCATCCGCGCCGCCGATGTCGCCGAGCGCCTCGGCGGCGACCGCCTTGGTCTGCGGCGATTGATCGCCGAGCCACTCGATCATGATCGGCACCGCCGCGAGCGATCCGCCCTGGCCGAGCGCCTTTGCCGCCTGATGGCGAACCTTCTCGTCGTCGTCCGAGAGCGCCTTGATCAGGTGCGGTTGGGTCAGCGCGACGTCGTACTTCGCGAGCTCGATCACCGCCTCGAGGCGCTTCGCCGCGTCATCGCTCTGCAGATTCTCCGCATCGACCTCGACATGGCCCGCCCAGTCGAAGGTCCACGCGTGCGCGCGCGGGCTGCTGGCAACCAGACCGAGCGCGAAGGCGAGACCGGCAGCCGGGCCGACGAAGATGCGCTTCATCACCGTCGAGTATGCCTCAGGGCTTCGGCTTCGCCAGCTCGCCCAGCGCCCACTTGACCTTGTCCCGGAGGCGGTCGGGGAGGTCGAGCTCCAGCAGCGCCTTGTACTCGGTGGTGGCGCCCGCGAGATCGCCGCGGCTCCAGCGCAGGGCGGCGAGCGCGATCCGCGGGCGAGGGTCGCGCGGGCTCGCGTCGCGCGCGCGCTCGAGCGCCGCGAGGGCGCGCACGTCGTCACCCTGGTTGTGTCGGGGGATGCCGAGGTCGTGCCACGCGGCGGCGTCGTTTGGCGCGGCGGTGACGGCGACCTCGAGCTGGGCGATCGCCTCGGGAATCTCGCCCCAGGAGATCAGCGTCTCGGCGTACTCGCGGCGCGCGAACGAGATGCTCGGAGGATCCTTCGCCGCGGCGACCGCCTGCTGGTAGTGGCCGCGCGCCACGTCGTGCTGGCGCGCGCGCTCGGCGGTCTCGGCCTGATCGATCTGCGCGCGCACGGCGTCGCTGGGTGTGCGCGGCGCGGGGTGACCGCACGCGGCGATCAGCGCGAGCATCGCTGCCGCGCGCGCCGTCACTCTGACTTCTTCGGCTTGGCCACCGCGATCGACTGCGACCGGCGCGCGGGCGGGGCCACCTCGATCGCGGCCTCGATATCGTCGTCGTCGACCTCCGAGGTCACCTTCGCAGTCCGTCGCGACAGGATCTCCGGCCGCGCATCGTCCTCGGCCTGGCGCTGCGCATCCGCCTCGGCGTGCAGTCGCTCGAGCTCGTCGAGCGACTGCTGCTTCGTGGGATCCGGCTGGCCGAGCAGGGCGCGCAGCTCCGCCGCGGTCGGCGCCCGGATCGGGGTCTCGGTGCCGAACGCGTCGTCGTCGAGTTGCGCGTCGATCCGCGCGGCGAGGCCCGGCGTCAGGGACTTCGGTGGCGGAGGCGGCCGTGTGCCGGGCTCGGTGCGGCCGGGCTTCGTCGTTGGCACCTCGAACCTCGGCATCGAAGGCTCGGTGCGACCGGCATCCTCGATGGCGGGCATGCTCGGCTGGGTGCGTCGTGCCTCGTCATCTGTCACGGCCGCGCGCTCGCCAGTGACCCGCGCGTCATCGTCGAGGTCGATCCGCATCGCGGGCATCGTGACGTCCTCGTGCGGCGTGCGCGAGGGGCGCTCCTCGAGGATGAACGGCGGCAGCCGCTTGATCGGCGAGCCACTACCGCGCAGCGGTGGCGGGTTGGTGACCGCGTTCTCGAGATCCACCGGCACCGGAGGGCCGGCCGTGCGCGACTCCATCGGCGGGATCGTCGAGGGCCGGCGGATCGGCGCGACCATCGGCGGAATCGTCGGCGAGCGACCAAGGCGCGTGGGTGGGAGCGTGGCGGCGCGCTTGCGGGCGGCGGGCGCGTTCTCGCCGAACACCGCCGGCGTGATGAGGCCCTCGGGTGGCGGCTGCGTGGGGCCGCGCCGAGCGCCGAGCGCCGAGGCCGAGTCGCGATGCGAGGCGTGGCCATGCGCGGTCTGGTCCACGGCCGCGGGCGTGAATCCGTGCGCGCTCGGCGCGCTCGGCGCGTCGGTCGTGGGCGGCGGCGCGGAGCCGCGGCGCGTGGTCGGCCCGGTTCCGACCAGCGTTCGACCCGACGCCGAGGCCGAAATCTCGCGGTTCGGCGCCGCGCTCGGCGGTGCTCCGGTATCGCGGCGCGTGACCAGCTCGATCGGTGGCTCGCTGCTCGCGCGCGTCGGCATCGGCGGGATCGGCGGCGGCTGCGTCGAGGCGCGCTTCGCACGCGCGGCCGCGTCGGCCGGCGGTTGCCCGCCGCGCAACGGATCGAACGGTGGCGACGTGGTGCGGCGGCGCGGCCCCTCCGTGGGCGGCATCCCGGGCGTCACGATTGGATACGAGCCGCTCTGCCGCGCGGGCTGCACCTCCCTGGTGAGGGCAGGGGCGGTCGCGACCATCGCCGCATCCTCCGACGTACGGTGCGGACGCTCGTTGCTGGTCTGGGTACCGCGCTGATCGGCGGTCGCAGCGAGCGCGACCTCGTTCGTGGTCTGGCCCGATGTCGCGGCGCTGCCGGCGCCCGAGGCGCTCGGCGACTGCGCCTTGACCGAGGTCTCGCGCTGCGCCGGGCTGCGGTCGAGCGAATCGAGGCGCGGCGCCGTGGAGGTGTGCTCCTTCGTCGCGCTCGCGTCCTGCTGCGCCTTCTGCCACGGGTACTCGATGCGCCCGTGGTTCGCGTGGCGGATGGTCTCCCGCAGCGAATCGCTGATCCGCCGCAGGTCGCTCATCGACAGGCCCGATTCGTCGAGCTGACCGAGGTGCAGCTTGCCGTAGACGATGCGCTGCACGAGCGAATCGATCGACGCGGCATCCGGCTTCTTCAGCGTGCGGCTCGCCGCCTCGACGGCGTCGCAGATCGTGAGGATCGCGGTCTCGCGGCTCTGCGGCGGATGCCCGGGATAGCGGAACTGCTCGATCGAGAACCCCTTGGGGTTTCCCTGCTCCCTGGTCTTGCCCCAGAAGTACTCGAGCACCCCGTTGCCGTGGTGCATGTGCATGAAGTCGACGATCCGCTCGTGCAAGCCCGCCTTGCGCGCGGCGACGATGCCCTCGGTGACGTGCGCGAAGATCGCATCGCAGCTGACCTCGGGCGGCAGCTGGTCGTGCGGGCTGGTCTCGCCGGGCTCGAGGTTCTCGATGAAGTACTTCGGCTGCAGCGACTTGCCGAGGTCGTGATAGTAGGCGCCGACGCGCACGAGCCGTCCGCTCGCGCCGATCGCGTTCGCCGCGATCTCGGCGAGGTTCGCCATCATCAGGCTGTGCTGCCAGGTGCCCGGCGCCTTCTCGGCGATCTGCTTGAGCAGCGGGTTCGAGAGATCCTCGAGCTCGATGAGCTTGCCGCGCGTGATCTCGCCGACGAGCATCTGGTAGAGCGGCAACAGCGGCATCGCGAGCACCGTCGCGATCGCCGGGCCGAGCGCCGCGGCGAACCACGCGGAGTGCAGCGGATCGCGCAGCATCGGCAGCCGGCCCGTCGTCAGGTACGTCAGCAGAACATAGGTCGCCGCGGTGAACAGCGTCGTCACCGCTCCGGCGCTGAGCACCGCCTTGAAGCGATCCTTTGGCTGCTCGGAGACCACGAGCCCGGCGACCGCGGCCTGCACGAGCATGATGATCGCCACGCCGACGTCGAACGGGCCGAGCAGCGCGACGACGAGCGCGGCGAGGATGCCGGTCGCGAGGCCGGTGATCCGGTCGAGCGCGAGCGTGGGCAGCATCGCGAGCAGCGCGACCGGGACCACGAGCACGCTGATCGCCGTCATCAGGAGCATCACCTTCACGAGCACCGCGAGGACCGCGAGCGTGACAAGGCTGACCACCTGCACGCGGATCAATCGCCCGCGCGTCGACCGCCGCATGTGGTGCGTGAAGATCGCCGCGAGCACGAACGTGAGCAGGAACAGGGCCACGTACGGCAGCACGCCATGCGGCGCCGCATCGGCGAGCGCCTTGGCGTTGCGCTCGTCATCCGCGCTCGCGACCTGGCCGCGCGCGATCAGGATGCCGCCATTGCCGAGGTGGCGGTCCTCGGTGTCGAACCCGGAGATCGCCGGCACGCGCACCGTGAGCGCCGCGACGTGCTGGTCCTTCACCGCTCCCGCGCCGAGTGCGCCGAGCCAGCGATCCGCGGTCAATGACGGCGTGACGAGCACGGCGAACCCGAACGCGAACAGGATGCCGAGCCACCAGCTCACGCGCGGTCGCCGCGGGATCGCCTTCGCGAGGTCGCCGCGAGGATGGTTGGTCGCGTTCCCACCTTCCGGCGCGCGCAGCGACGTCAGCGTCCGCTGCGGCACGGGGCCATCCGGTCCGGACAGCGTCGTGCTGGTCGACTCAGGCATCACAGTCCAATGTCGAACTCGGCGCGCGTTCGTCCGCTCTTCAGCGTGGGGAACTTCATTCCGCGCAGCACGCCGTTGAGACAGGACCACGTCGCGCCCGCCTGCTTGCCGTCGACCTTCACCAGCGTGACGCGGCCCGAGGGACCGTCGATGATGATGCCGATGCTCGCCTGCGCCGCGCCGGTGCGCTGCAGGCACCCGCCGAGCTGACCGCCGTAGTGCGAGTACACGTTGTAGACGGTGCCCATGTCGAGCGTGCTCGATCCGCCATCATCGCTCTCGTCGCTCATGTCGAGCGACATGTCCTCGCTGCCCTTCGTGTAGTTGCCGCCGCCCCCGGAGTTGTGGCCGCCGCCGGTGCGATGGCCGCCGTTCCGCTTCGGCGGCGCCTTTGGCATCGTGACCTTGACGTTGAGCGAGCCGCCCTCGAGCGTCTCCACGCTCGCGACCTTCTTCGCCGCTTCATCACCGCGCGCCGCGCGGATGATCAAGAACACCGCGAGCGCGGCGCCAACGACGCCAAGGCCGATCACCGTGTACAGCAGGGCGCCCTTCTTCTTGTCGCTGCTCTGGACCGCGACCTCGGCCTGCGCGCGGCGCTGATCGTCGAGCCGCGCCTTCGCCGCATCGACCATCGGACCGAGCAGCGGGTGGGTGCCGACGTCGACGCGCGCACCGCTGTCCTTGTCCATGATGATGTTGCCGGCGACGATGTCGCCTTTCTCGATCTGCGCGATCACGTCGGCGAGCGAGAACGGACCG
>JBBRED010000260.1:0-12019 GCA_038203335.1 Haliangiales bacterium
GATGACGATGATGACCTCGACGATGATGACGGCGACGAGGACGACGACGACGACGAGGTGATCGACAAGACCGCCGCGGAGCTCGCGGCGGAAGGCATCGAAGGCACCGGCGAGATCACGGTCCTCGCGCGCAAGAAGGTCGCGAAGGTCGCGAAGTCACGCAACGCTCGTGTCGATGACGAGAACTCCTCGTCGGCCAGCGCCGCCGAGGCCCGGCGACGGCGACGGCGACGGCGGCGGAAGCGGCGCGCGATGCTGCCGCCGAAGAGCGCGTTCACCACACCAGTGCTCTCGACCTCGGCCCCTGCGACCGATGCGCAACCGCGCCGCGGTGGCGGTGGCCCGGTGATCGAGTACGTGCGCGGTCCGATGCGGATCGCGATGGCGCCGGTGGCGTCTGCGAATCCGAACGACTCCGGCGCGAACGCGAATCGCGGCGGCCGGCGCAGCAAGAAGATCCGCCGCTGGGATCGTCCAGGCGCTGGTGGTGGTGGTGCCGGGTTCGATCGCGGGCCGCGCGGCGGCTCGGGAGACAACCGCGGGCCGCGTCCCGATGGCAATGGAGCACCGCGGCCGCCGCAGAGCGCCGACGGCAACGGCCAACCGGGCGAGCGCAAGAAGCGTCGTCGGCGGCGGCGCCGCAACAACGGCGCGCCGAACGGCCAGCCGATGCTCGCCGGTGGACCGTCGAACGTCGACAGCGCGCCGGTCTCGTTCTTCGAGGTCCGTGGCGACGGGAATCGCCCGCCGCCGCAGCAACCGGCGCCGCCGCCGCAGCAGCAGCAGCAAGGCGGAGGACCGCCCGGTCCGCCGGTGCTCGGTCCCGATGGCCAGCCGCTGCGCAAGCGGCGCCGTCGACGCAGGCGCGGCCGAGGTGGTCGCCAGCGCGAGTGGCGTGGCCAGCCGGGCGGCGAAGGCGGACCGCCGGAGGGTGGCGATGGTGGCGGTGGTGATGGCGGCGGCTCGCTGAGCGACGGCGGCGGCGAGACCTAGTCACGCCCACACCGGAGCTAGCCATGAGGCGTGCAAGCCCGTACGCTTGAGTCGTGCTCGACTGGCTCGGCTCGGTGCGGATCCGAAAGCGCACGGAGACGCGCGTCGAGCTCGTACTGACGCGCGCGACCGCATGGACTGGATACGGCATCGCGGGCGGCGGGTTGTGGCTCGTCACGCTCGGTCCGAGCTGGGCGACGATCGGCGGCGCGTTCCTGCTCGCCGTCGGCGTCCTGCTCGGCACCCTGCGGAGAACTCTCGTCTTCGATCGCGATGACGGCCTGCTCCGGAGCGAGCAGGTGATCCTCGGGATCCGGCGCAACGCCGCGATCCCGCTGTTCCATCTGCGTGCCGTGGTGGTGTCGGCGCGGCGACGCGGGCTGTATGTCGCGTACGTGGAGCGCCGGATCGGCGGGCAGATCCACCTCGACGAAGCGCGGCACTCTGCCCCGCTGATGGCGGTCGCGGAGGCGATCGCGGAGGTCGCGGAATTGCGGCTCGTCTACGACGCCACCACGCGCGCCGCCGCCTCCGACTAGGTGATAACGTTCCCCGGTCGATGCGCTGTACCGCTCCGCTCTTGATCTTGCTCGCCGCGTGCAGCAATGACGGCTCGGCGACCAACCAGCCGAAGCCGACCGAGACGCCCACGAAGCTCGCCGGCGTGTACCCCGACAAGTTCGAGTGCGACTCGATCGCCAACACCTCGGTCCTCGGCAACGTCCTGGGCGGCACGGTGAAGCAGATCGACAGCGCATCCTCGGTGCCGCGCGGGATTCCGCATCCGTGCACGTACGAAGTGATGGCGCAGCAGCCAGAGTACTGGACGTTCGACTTCGATTGCCGCGACGGCATGAAGCAGCGCGCCGATGCTCTGTTCGCGCAGTACACGCGGACCAGCGGAGAGCTCGTCGAGCAGTACAACGCGGCGTCCGACGCGGGTCCGCAGCCCGGTGGGAAGCGCGACGCGGGCGTGCACGACAAGGACGCCGGCGTCGATGCGCCGCAGCGCGCGCCCGAAGCGGCGACCGAGGTGATGGTCGGCCTGAAGGGCCTCGATCACCACGGCCAGGGTCTGATCTTCATCGACGACGATGCGCCGTGTTACGTGCGGGTGGTGGGTCCTGACAGCGCGCGCCGCCTCGAGCTGGCGAAGACGATCGCGAAGAACCTGACGTTCGCGAACGCGCCGATGAATCCGCGTCCGTTCAAGTGACCCCGCCCCGGTCCGAGCTGCGGGCACAGATGCTGCTCGCGGTCCCACTCGCGGCGCAGCAGCTCGGGTTTCAGGTCATGGGCACCGTCGATGCGGCGTGGCTCGGCCGCTACGACGACACCGCGCTCGCCGCGGCCGGCATCGGCAACAACCTTCTGTTCGCGATCAGCGCGATCGGCCTTGGCCTCGTCATGGGCCTCGACTCGCTGATCCCGCAGGCGATCGGCGCGCACCGCTACGCCGATGCACGCCGCTACCTGCACGCGGGGTTGCGCCTCTCGGTGCTCGCCGGGCTCGCGGCGACGCTGATCGTCCTCGGCACGCCGGTGGTGCTCGACATCGCCGGCGTCGCGAAGGACGTGGCGCACGAGGCCGCGGTCTACGTGTACCTGCGCGCGCTCGGAATCGTGCCGTTCCTCCTCTCGGTCGCGCTGCGCAGCTACCTCGCGGCGCACAACGTGACACGGCCGCTGATCATCGCCGTCGTCGTCGGGAACATCGTCAACGCCCTGCTCGACTACGTGCTGATCTTCGGTCTCCCCGCGATCGGACTCCCGCCGCTCGGCGTGATCGGTGCCGCCATCGCCACGCTCAGCGTGCAGGTCGCGATCGTCTTCATCTACCTCGCCTCGGTGCGCGCGCTCGATCCCGATGGGCCGGCGGGGCCGAAGCAGCCCGGCGAGGCGTCGCCGCTTCCGGTGTCCACGCGCGCCGATCTGATGGCGATCCTGAAGTACGGCGGGCCGGTCGCGGGCCAGCTGTTCGCCGAGGTCGGCATCTTCGGCGTGGCCACCGTGATCGCCGCGAGCATGGGCACGCTGCCCGTTGCCGGTCACACGATCGCGCTCAACCTCTCGAGCATCACGTTCGCGGTCGCGCTCGGCGTGGGCGCGGCGACCTCGGTGCGCGTCGGTCACGCCGTGGGCGCAGGCGACCTCGCGCTCGCACGGCGGCGTGGTCTGATCGGCTTCGTGATGGGGCTCTGCGTGATGGCCGTGTTCTCGCTGCTGTTCGTCAGCATTCCCGGGCTGCTCGCGCGCGCATTCACCGACGATCCGGCGGTGATCGCGGCGGCGGTGCCGCTGCTCATGATCGCCGCGCTGTTCCAGCTCTCCGATGGCGCACAGGCGATCGGCGCGGGTGCCCTGCGCGGTCTCGGCGATACGCGCGCGACGCTGGTCGGCAACCTGATCGGCCACTACGCCATCGGGCTCGGCATCTCGCTGGGCCTCGGGTTCGGCGCGGGCATGGGCGCTCGGGGGCTGTGGCTCGGCCTGTCGGCGGGCCTGACGGTCACGGCGCTCTACCTGCTCGCGCGGTTTCTCTCGAGCACGAAGCCCGGGATGTCGCTCAGAATTCGGACTGAAAGCCCGCGATGAACTTGGGGTGGCCCGCTTCCGCGCCATCGACGGGGAATGCGAGGTCGAACCGGAACAGCTCGCGCGAGGTCTGCGGCACGAGCGTTCGGATGCCGAGGCCCACATCCTGGTGGAGCTGCAGCGACGAGAACGAGTTCGCCGCACCGCCGACGTCGTAGAACAGCACCGCGCCGACGCGGAGCACCCAGATCGCGGTGGGAATCGAGCGGACCTCGACCTGCGTGCCGCTCAGCCGCTGCCCGGCGAACTGGTTGATGTTGAAGCCGCGCAGACCGTTGTCGGAGCCGATCGTGAGGAACGAGTTCGCGGTGTCGTTCCAGCGCGTGCCGATCGTGCTCTCGGCGACGAGCCGCGCGAACCGGTAGGTCGGGGAGACGACACGCACGTTGCCGCTCGCGGTGTTGTCGATGAACTCGGCGTCCTGGCGGCGCGTCGAGATGCCGCTCGACACCGTGATCGATCCATCGCGACACCACGGGAACGTCCACGCGCCCGTCGCGGCCGCGCGCCAGAAGTTGTTGTCGGAGCCGAGGAGCTTCACGCCGACCCCAAACGATGCATCGAAGCTCGGGCCGATGCGCAGATCCTCGGCGAGGTCGTAGGTCTGCACGTTGCGGCGCGTCTTGTACTTCGGCGTGTACATCGCATACCCGACGTACGGCACCGACGTGACCTCGGAGCGCGGCAGCACGGCGCGGGCGAACGGCTCGCGCTGCTCGACCAGCCCGGGAAACGTGTTCGACAGGCTCGGGTGCACGCTCGAGACGCTCTGCCCGAACGTGACCTGCTGCTTGAAGTCAGTGCCGAACTGCCGCACCACGTAGGCGCTCGTCGACCACGTGCGGATCCGGTACTGCCACGGCAGCAGCTCGTCCTGCGGAACCATCGACGGCGTGAAGCCGCTCTTGATGCACTCGCTGTTCAGCGGGCACCAGACCGGGCGGATCTGGGTGCCGAAGAACCGGCGGTCCGTCGCGAACCGATGCGAGAAGCTGAGTCCCGCGCCCCACTTCTTCGAGAGATTCCACAGCGAGCGGGTCAGCGTGATCGTGCTCGAGCTGCCCTCGCTATCGAGCTTGCCATCGTCGAACAGCGCATCGCGATTGACGATCGCGTTGACGCGCGCGCGCAGCTCGATGTGCTCCTTCAGGAAGTTCTTGTCGATGAACAGCGGGCCGGCGGCGATCGCTCCCTGATCGAGCGTGAACGCGGCGGCGATCAGCACGCGGCGACCCAGGAAGTTGTTCTCGGACAGCGACGTCGCGAGGTCGGTCAGCTTGCCCTGCTGGAACGTGTACTGCGTGTTGAGCCGGAGGCTCCAGATGTCGCGCGTGACGACGAGGATGTCGACCGTGCCCGGAACGGCGGACTTCACCGGCACCACCGCGATCACGGAGGTGAAGATCGGATCGCGCAGCCGGCGCGCGGTCTCCTCGATCTTGTTCTGATCCCATATCTCGCCGGGGCGCAGGATGACCTCGTCCGAGACCACGCTCTCCTTCGAGGTGACGTGGAAGTGGTTGAAGAACCGCAGCAGGCGGGTCTTCTCGGCGAACACGTCCTCGTTGTAGACTCGGATGCTGCCGACGACCTTGCCCCACGGCTCGGGGTCGAGCTCGTAGCCGCGAGCGGTCAGCGCGCGACGCATCGACTGGCGCTCGAGGCCGCCGAGCGTCGCGAACCAGTTGCAGCTCGCATCGTGAGCCGCGCACTGCTGCTCGGCGGCGGCGCGATCGAGCGCGGCGACCGGCGCCGCCGCGGCGGGCGGTGCGTTTGGCACGGGGGCCGACGTCACGATCGGGACGCTCGCGGGCGCCGGAGCAGGGGTGGCGCCGGGGGGCGAGAAGATCGGGGGTGGAGGGCTCTGCGCAGACGCAAGGGGCGTGCGCGACAGAACGCCCGCGAAAACAACGCAGACGATCGCGAGCAAGCGCACGAACGCCATCGTACACGCCCGCGATAACATCGTGGCGTGTACTGCCCGGTCTGTCGCGCGGACTATCCCGAGGACTGGAAGGTCTGCCCGAAGGACGAGACGTCCCTCCTGCAGAGCGCCCAGATCGGGAAGTACCGGATCGCCGGCCTGCTCGGTGTGGGCGGGATGGGCGCCGTTTACCGCGCGATCAACCCCGATACCCAGAGCAAGGTCGCGATCAAGATCATGAACCCCGCGGTCGCGAACGCCGAGTCGGCGCGCGCGCGGTTCCAGCGCGAGGCGGCGGCGGTCGCGGCGCTGCGCACGGGCCACGTGGTCAAGGTGTTCGATTTCGGCACCGACCAGGGAACGCTCTACCTGGTGATGGAGCTGCTCGACGGCCACACGCTGCGCGAGGAGATCGCCCCCGCGCCGCAGCTCATGGACCTCGCGCGCGTGCACATGGTGATCGATGGCGCGCTCAAGGGCCTCGCCGCGGCGCACAAGGCCGGCATCGTGCACCGCGATCTCAAGCCCGAGAACATCTACGTCGCCGACACCGATGACGGCGAGGTCCCGAAGCTGCTCGACTTCGGTATCGCGCGCGTCCGCACCAAGGACTCGGACCTGACGTTGACCGGCAGCCTGATGGGCACCGCCGGCTACATGTCGATCGAGCAGGTCGCGCCGGACCACGGAGAGATCGGGCCGTGGACCGACGTCTACGCGATGGGAGCGATCCTCTACGAGATGCTGTGCGGCTCCGCGGCGTGCGGCGGCGAGACGGTGACCTCCGTGCTGCAGAAGGTGCTGCGGCACGACATCGCGCCGCTCGCATCGCTGCGCGACGGGCTGCCCGACGCGGTGTACGCGCTGGTCGAGCGCTGCCTCGACCCCGATCCCACGAAGCGGCCGCAGGATGCCGAGGCGATGCGCACCGCCCTCGCGGCCGCAAAGCTGGTCGCGCCCGGCACCGAGGTCCCGCCGTCGGCGGTGGTCAGAAGGACCGGCTCGAGCCAGGTGGGCCTGCTCGCGACCGCGCCGAGCGCGGACACCCTGCCCTCCAGGCCGCCGATCATCGTGGATCCGCCCCGCGGGAAGCGGCCGCCGGTCGCGCTCCTCGCGGTGGGTGCGGTGGTGATCCTCGGAGGCGCCACGTTCGGACTGCGGCGGATGCTGCGCTCGTCGCCCGCGACCCCCGACGCGGCAATCGACGCGCCGGTGATCCACGACGCGCCGGTCGTCGACGCGCCGATCCCGCTGCGGCCGGTGATGCCGGCCGACATGATGCTCCTGCCCGCCGGCGGCTATCCGCTTGGTGAGCCCGCGGGGACCCACCGCGATGCGCTCCCGCGGGAGACCATCGGGCTTCGCGACATGTGGATCGACCGCACCGAGATGACGCTCGCCACGCTGCGGCGCGCACTCGGTTCGCCGAGAGCGGGCGGGATGCCGGGCGATGCGCCGGAGCTGCCGGCCCGCAACGTGACGTTCGCCGAGGCCACCGCGGCGTGCACGGCGCTCGGCCGGCGATTACCGAACGAGTACGAGTGGGAGGTGGCGGCGTCGCTCGGATCGCAGGATCCGGCGCTCGCGTCGCTGAAGCGGGGGGGCAAGGCCGTGCTGACGGCGTCGACGTCGAAAGACTGCTCGGCGCTGGGATTGTGCGACATGCTGGGGAGCGTGCTCGAGTGGACGACATCGGACGGTGCGAGGCGCGGCACGAAGATCGTCCGCGGCGCATCGTTCACCGTGTCGCCGGCGGCCGGCTGGCAGGCGTCGATCCACTTCCGCGTCGGAGTCGATGTCCGTGCGGGGGATCCCGAGGTCGGCGTGCGCTGCGTGAAGGACGCGTGGCCGTGACCGGGCGCGTCGCGATCGTGCTCGTCGCCGCCCTGTGTGCGACCGCGGGCGCGGTGGATCGAAACTGTCCGAAGGGCCAGCAGTGGAGCATCTCCGCCGGCGCGTGCGTCAAGAAGGCGCCCGCGCCGCGGTTGTCGCCGCAGGAGAAGTACAACCAGGCGAGCGACGAGCTCGAGGGCAAGGGCCTCCCGAAGGGGAAGGCCCTGGATCCCGCGCACGCGCTGAAGCTGCTCGACGAGGCGTGCGAGGCGAAGCACGGATCGTCGTGCACGCTGCTCGGCTTTCTCTACGCGCGCGGGCGCAGCAAGCTCGCGCGCGACGACGCGCGGGCGATGACGTACTTCGTGAAGGCGTGCGCCGTCGACGATCTCGAGGGCTGCATCAACATCGGCGACCTCGGCGTGCGCACGGCGGAGTTCGCGGCGGCGCGCGTCGCGTTCCAGCGCGCGTGCGAGCTGGGCAGCGGCATCGGGTGCGCGCGGGCGGCGGATCTGATCGAGCGCGGCATCGGCGGCGCCGCGAGCTCGACGACGGCGCAGGCCATGTTCGAGAAGTCGATGGCGCTGCTCGGTCCGAAGTGCCCGGAGGATCCCGGCGCGTGCGTGGTCGTCGGCATGCTCGAGCAGCACGGCAAGGGCGTGGCGAAAGACGCCGCGAAGGCGATCGCGTCCTATCGCCGGGGCTGCGCGGGTGGCAGCGGCGAGGCGTGCATGCGACTCGCGACCTCGCTGGACGAGGGCATCGCCGGTGCCAAGGACATCGTCGGCGCGAACGAGGCGTTCGACAAGGCGTGCACGCGCTACGACAACGGCGACGCGTGCCAGAAGATCGGCGAGCGCCTCGGCATGGCCAAGCAGAACCTGCCCCACGCGTTCGAGCTGGCGAAGCGCGGCTGCGAGCTCGATCCGAAGTACTGCGGCACGCTCGCCGAGTTCTATCGCCTCGGGTTCGGCATCGCGGCCGCCGATCAGACCGAGGCCACGCGCTACTACCGGGCCGCGTGCGAGGCCGGCGGCGGCTGGTGCGACGCCTACGGTCGCCGCGCGCACGACGGCCTCGGGATGCCGGCCGATCCGGGCGCCGCGCAGATCGCGCTCGAGCGCGGCTGCAACGGCGGCTGGCCGGTCGCGTGCTATCAGAGCGCGCAGTACCTGATCGCCGCGAAGACCGACGACGCGCGCGCCGCGAAGATCGCGATGCTCGGCTGCGACGCGAAGCACGGCAACTCCTGCTACCTCGCGGGCTGGCTCGCGAGCGTCGGGCGCACCGGCGGGCTCGCGGCACCGGATCGTGCGCTGGCGCTGTTCGAGCGTGCGTGCGATGCCACATCCCCGGTGGGCTGCAACGCGGCCGGCGACGCGTACCGCAGCGGTAGCGGCACGATCGCGGATCCGCAGAAGGCGATCGCGTTCTACGAGCGCGCATGCACCGGCACCGACGACGAGCTCTACGCGCCGGCCTGCAAGACCTGGGGCACGATGGCGTACTTCGGCGAGGCCGGCGGAGCGAAGGATGCCGCGCTCGCGCTGCGCTCGTTCATGCGCGCGTGCAAGTACGGTGAGCCCGACACCTGCGCGTACCTCGCGACGCTCGTCATCGAGACCGGCTCTCCGGTCGAGCCCGTGCTCGAGGTCATGGCGCAGTCGTGCACCGACCACCACGAGCACGCGTGCATCGCGCTCGGCAACCAGCTCGCCGCGAGCACGCGAGAGACCGATCGCCGCAAGGCGTACGAGGTGTTCACCGCGTCGTGCGGGCGTAACTCCGACGACGGCTGCCTTCGCCAGGCGGATCTGCTCGCCGACGGCTGGGGCATCACGAAGGATCTCGCGAAGGCCGAGACCATCTACCGCGGGCGCTGCGATGGCGGGCGCGCGGCGGCGTGCTCGGGCATGGCGCGGCTGTACGAGCGGCAGGAGCATCCCGACGAGGCGCTCCGCATGTACCAGCGCGCGTGCGATGGCGGGTAGGCGGACGCGTGCAGCTCCGTCGGGTTCGCCTACTACACCGCGCACGGCGTGCGCTGGGACGTCGCGGCCGCGGCGACGTACTTCACGAAGGCGTGCGAGCTCGGAAGCTCGGTCGGCTGCACGAACTCCGGCGATGTCTATCGCTACGGCGCGGGCGCGGCGCTCGATCACAAGAAGGCGTTCGCGTACTACGAGAAGTCGTGCAAGCCGAACGATCCGACCGGATGCGCCGGCGTGGGTCACTACTACGCCACCGGCGAGGGCGGCACGAAGGCCGACGCGAAGCGCGCCCAGCAGGCGCTTCGCGCCGCGTGCGGCAACGAGGCATACGTGATGCCCGAGGCGTGCAAGGACCTCGCGATCCTCCTCGGTTCGCAGCACGCCGGCACGCTCGCCGAGATCGCACGGCTGCGCACCACGTCGTTCGCGCGCGCGGAGGAGCTGGCGAAGGACAACCCGTACTACCAGTACGTGCTCGGCACGTACTACGCCGAGGGGATGGCCACGGTGCGCGATCCCGCGAAGGCGCTCGCGCTCCTCTCGAAGGCGTGCGACGGCTTCGATCCGCTCGGCTGTATCGCCGCCGGCAAGGCGCTGCGCGCGACGAGGCAGCCGGTGGATGCCGAGCGCGCGCGGGTCTACTTCGAGCGCGCGTGCGCCGCCGGCGTCGACGACGGCTGCACGGCGATCGCGCCGGCCGCGGGCCCCAAGCCGGTGGCCGGGCACGGCTGCGGCTGCTCGGGCGAGATCGCGCCGGGCGCGCACGGCGGGCTCTCGTTGCTCGTGCTCGCGATGCTGCTCAGGAAGCGACGCGGCGCGCCCAGGTGACGCGCGGGTTCTTCGCGAGGTCGTGGACGAGCACGATGTCGACGAAGCCCGCGCGCTCGAACCGCGCACGCACCGTGTCGGCCTGATCGAACCCGTGCTCGACGACCAGCGCGCCGCCGGGCGCGAGGTGCGCCGCGGCCTCGCCGCAGATCCGATCGTAGAACACGAGCCCATCGGCGCCGCCATCGAGAGCGAGCACCGGCTCGCGCTTGACCTCGGCCGACAGCGTGGCGATCACGGCCGTCGCGATGTACGGCGGGTTCGAGACGATCAGATCGAACGTCTCGCCGGCGACGGGTGCGAACAGATCGCCGTGGCGGACCTCGATGCGCTCGCCGAACTTGTTTCGCTCCACGTTCCGCTTCGCGATCGCCACGGCCTCCGCCGAGACGTCGGTCGCGATCACCTGCGCCGCCGGCAGCTCCTTCGCGAGCCCGAGCGCGATCGCGCCCGAGCCGGTACACACGTCGAGCACGCGGCACGGTGCCGCGCGATCGGCGCGCGTCGACCGCGCGACCTCGACGACCGTCTCGGTATCGGGCCGCGGCACGAGGACGCTCGAATCCACGTAGATCGGGAGGCCCCAGAACTCGTGCTCGCCGAGGAGGTACGCGACCGGCTCGCCGCCGAGCCGGCGCTTGATCAGCGCCCGGTATCCCGCGAGCTCGGCCTCGGCGAGCGGCTTATCGAAGCCCATATAGAGCTGCGTTCGGCTGCACTGCAGCACATGCGCGAGCAGGAGCTGGGCCTCGAGGCGTGCACCGGCAATCCCCGCTTCGGTGAAGCGCTGGGTCGTCCAGTCGAGCACGGCGAGCGTGGTCCAGGTCTGCGCCACCAACGCGGCTCTATACCACCTGGGTCACCTCGCGAGCATGTCAGCCGAGGATCACGAGGTCGGCGTGGTTGATGCCGGTCGGGCCGGTGACCACGAGCGCATCGATCGCCGCGAGCGCCGTGCCCGCATCGCGGCGCGAGAGGGCCGCCGCGGGATCGACACCCGCCGCAACGATCGCATCCCACGAGGAGCCGTCGACGAACGCCCCCGCCGGGGTCGCGCGGTGCGCCGGCCGCGGGCCATCCGCGCCATCGCTGCCGACCACGAGCGCGGTGCGATGCGTGCCGCGGAGATGACGAGAGAGATCGAGCGCGAGCTGCTGTGCGCGACCGCCCTCGCCGTGGCCGCCCGGGACCACGAGGGTGGGCTCACCCCACGCGACGATCACGCCGGGGTGCGCGCTCGGGCCGGCGACGCGGGCGCGCGAATCCCCGACCGACGGGCCAACGCTACAGCGCGCCGCGAGCGCGGCGGCGACCGCATCGACATCTCCGGCGAGCGGAACGGTGTCACGCGCGGCGGCGATGCCGCGCACAGCGAGCGCGGTGATCGCCGCATCGGCGAATGCCGTCATCGGCGCGATCACGCGCGCGACATCGCCGATCCGAGGTCGCGGCGTCGTCGCCGGCTGCGCGAGCACCGCCGGCGCGGCGACCCCGTAGCGCCGGAGCATCTCGAGCGCGCGCGGCCCGAGCGGCGTCGCCGGCGCGATCGTCGGCCCCGAGCCGATGGTCGCGAGGTCATCGCCGATCACGTCGCTGATCGCGAGCGTGACCACGCGCGCCGCGCAGCGAGCGATCAAGCCGCCGGCCTTGATCCTCGAGAGCGCGCCGCGCACGACATTGAGGTCGCCGATCGGAGCGCCGGAGGCCATCATCGCCGCGGCGGTGTCGCGCAGCGCCTCGAGGGTCAGCCCGTCGCGCGGCGCCCCGCGCACCGCCCCAGCGCCCCCGGCGACCCCCCCCCGCCGCACCACCCCCCCCCCCCCCCCCGGGGGGGGGGGGCGCCCCCCGGGCCCCC
>JBBRED010000261.1:0-11993 GCA_038203335.1 Haliangiales bacterium
CTGTGCCGCGACAACGTGGACCTCGTCACCGACGGGATCGCGGCGATCGAGCCGACCGGCATCCGCACCACCGACGGCGTGCTGCACGAGTGCGACACGATCATCTACGGCACGGGCTTCAAGGTCGCCGACTACGTGGCCTCGATGCGGATCACCGGTCGCGGAGGGCGCGACCTCTCCGATGTGTGGGCGACGGAAGGGGTCCGGAACTATCTGGGCATCACCGTCTCCGGGTTTCCGAACCTGTTCCTCCTGATGGGCCCGAACACGGGCCTTGGCCACAACTCGATGATCTTCATGATCGAGGCGCAGGCCACCTACGTCGTGGATGCCGTCCAGCGGATGCGTGCGCAGGCGCTCGCCTCGATCGAGGTGCGGCCGGAGGTCGAACAGGCGTTCCGCGCCGAGCTGAAGGGCAAGCTCGAGAACACCGTGTGGACGTCCGGCTGCAACAGCTGGTACCAGGCCCCCGATGGCGACGTGCTGTTATGGCCTGGATTCACGTTCGACTACTGGCGACGAACCCGGCAGATCCGACTCGACGACTTCCAGCTGACGGCCCGAGCGCCAGCGCACGGTCACGGGTCTCGCGGAAAACTCACCCCCGAAATGGCGGCCGCGATCTAGAGTCAGGGCGTCGTGAGCGACGCCACTGAAACCGACGAGCTTCGACAAGAAATTGCTCGTCTGACCCAGGCCGCGGCGGCAACGACCCGGGAGCTCGGTCAGGAGCGCGAGACGCTGATGCGGCTCGATGAAGTCGCGCGTCAGATCGCATCCGAGCGCGACGTGCAGTCGCTCGTGCAGACCGCGACCGATGCGGTGACCACGCTCTCGGGCGCCAAGTACGGTGCATTTTTCTACCGGGTCAGCGACGCTCACGGCGACAGCTACTCGCTCTACACGATCGCCGGTGCGCCACGCGAAGCGTTCCAGCGGTTCGCCACGTCGTTCGACGCGCGAGGTCCGATGAGGATCGCGGATATCACGAAGGACGCGCGGTTCGGCAAGGGCTCGGCGGCGCGCGGTGTACCGGAGACCGGTCTCGCGGTGCGCAGCTACCTCGCGGTCCCGGTGGTCACCCGCAGCGGCGTGGTGCTCGGGCGGTTGTTCGCCGGTCACCCCGATCCGGAGATGTTTACGGAGCGATCGCAGCAAGTGGCGTCGGCGGTCGCGGCGCACGCGGCGACGGCGATGGACAACGCGCGGCTCCACGCGGATAGCCAGCGGCTGATCGCCGAGCTCGCGAAGACGAACATCGAGCTCGATCAATTCGCGTACGTGGCGTCGCACGATCTGCGCGCACCGCTGCGCGGCATCTCGAACCTCGCGACGTGGATCGAAGAGGATCTCGGTCCGCAGACGCCGAAGAAGGTCGCGGAGCAGCTCGCCCTCCTCAAGGGTCGCGCCGCGCGCATGGATCGCTTGATCAACGGTCTGCTCGAGCTCGCGCGCATCGGTCGCACGCGGCAGCAGAGCGAGCGCGTCGATGTCACCGAGCTGCTGCACGAGACCATCGATCTCGCGAGCCCGTCTACCACCGCGCGCGTGCTGATCATCGGCGCGATGCCCACGCTCAACGCCGAGCGCGTCGCGATGCAACAGGTGCTGCTGAACCTGATCACGAACTCGTTGCAGCACGCGGGGCGCAACGACGTCGTCGTGCGGATCACCGCGCTCGAGCGGCCCGACGACGTGGAGATCGTGGTCTCCGATAACGGTGTCGGCATCGCCCCCGAGCATCACGAACGCGTGTGGCAGATGTTCCAGACGCTCGGGACCCGCGACCAGGAGTCGACAGGCATCGGCCTCTCGATCGTGAAGAAGCAGGTCGAAGCGAACGGTGGTCGCGCGTGGATCGATCCCTCGGCAAAGGAGGGCGCGAGCATGCGCTTCACCTGGCCGAAACGCGGCCGTTGAGCGCGCGGTGCGGCGGCCTCCTCGGCCCTATTTCACAAGGAGCAGCGCGCCCCATCGCTGCGCGGGCTGTGGCACGCTGGCAAAGCTTCCGTCCCGAACCGAGGAGACAGACCATGACCATGACCCTCTACATCCACCCCGTTTCCACTGCGAGCCGCCCGGTGCGCCTGTTCGTTGCGGAGAAGAAGATCAAGCTCGAGGAGAAGGTCGTCGATCTGATGACCGGCGAGCACTACAAGGACGAGTACCGGGCGATCAACCCGAGCCGCATGGTGCCCGCGCTGGTCGACGGTGACTTCCGCCTGACCGAGAGCTCCGCGATCCTGAAGTTCCTCGCGAGCGAGAACAAGCTGCCCGAGTATCCGACCGAGACGCGCGCGCGCGCGAAGGTCGACGAGGCGATGGACTGGTTCAACACGCAGTTCTACCGGGACTTCGCGTACGGCCTGACCTACCCGCAGATCTTCCCGAACCACAAGCGCCCGACCGACGAGCACCAGACCGGCACGATCGCGTGGGGCAAGGACAAGGCGGCCGCCTGGTTTGCCGTGCTCGACCAGAACATCATCGGATCGCGCCCGTACGTGACCGGCGACAACATCTCGATCGCCGACTACTTCGGCGCCTGCATCGCCACGGTCGGCGAGGTCATCGGCTGCACCTACGAAGGCTTCCCGAACGTGCAGCGCTGGCTCGGCAACATGAAGAAGCTGTCGACCTGGGCGAGCACGAACGAGGTGATGTACGGCTTCGCGGCCTCGATGAAGGGCAAGGACTTCGTCAACCTATGATCAAGGGGCTCCATCACAGCGCGTACCGCTGCAAGGACTCCGAGGAGACCCGGAAGTTCTACGAGGACTTCCTCGGATTGCCGCTGGTCAACGCGTTCGAGATCACCGAGACGAAGAGCGGGCGAGACACCCACGTCCTCCACTCGTTCTACAAGATGGGTGATGGCTCGTGCCTCGCGTTCTTCGAGGTCCCCGGCGAGGAGGGGAAGGGTTTCGAGTTCAAGAAGCAGCACGACTACGACCTGCACATGGCGGTCGAGGTCGAGCACGCCGCGCTCGAGCCGATGATGGCGAAGGCAAAGGCGGCGGGCATCGACGTCCGCGGGATCGCCGATCACAAGATGATCGATTCGATCTACCTGCGCGATCCGAACGGCTACGTCATCGAGCTGACCGCGAAGCGGCCCGATCACGACGCGCAGATGGATCCGGCGAAGAACGAGGCGCGCAAGCACCTCGATACGTGGCAGCGCGACAAGCCGAGCTTCAGATAGCGTCGATCGCGATCTGGGCGGGCAGCTCGGGGCGCGTCTGCAGGATGGCCTCGAGCTCCGCGCATTCCACACCGAGCGCCTCGAGCGTCACCGGTGCATGCGCGGCGACGAGGAGATAGCGCAGGCGAGCGGCCACGGCGGGCAGCGCGGCCATCGCGTGGGCCTCGCGCATCGCGAGGTTGATGTCGCGGATCGTGGCGCGCTCGTGCGCCTGCGCCGGAGGCTCGCCGATCGCGGTCTCGAGCTCGGCGAGCAGCGCCGGCTTGGTGCGCCCGAGGTGCGCGAGGAAGTGCGGCAGCAGCAGCGCGTGGAGCGCGGCGTGCTCGAGGTTGAACGCACCGCCGAGAAGATGCGCGAGCCCGTGCTGCGCGCCGGCCTTGCCCTGATCGTAGATCCGCGCGCAGGTCGATGCCGCGCGCTGGGCCGCCGCGCGCGCCTCACGATCGTCGGGCGCCGCGACGACGGCCTCGATCGCCGCGACCACGTCGTGCGCGGCGCGGATCGCGTTCGGGCGCTCGGCGGCGGGCACGGACTCGGTGGACAGCACGCTGACCACGTGCGCGAGCGCGTTGCACAGGCTCTGCACGCTGATCGTCAGCGGCATGCCGAGCGTGAGGTCCACGTCGTAGATCACGAGCGACGGCCGCACGCGCTCGTCGCGCCCGGTCTGCTTGTCCCGATCGCGCGTGATCCCGAACATCTGCGTCATCTCGGAGCCGGCGTACGTGGTGGGCACCGCCACGAACCGGGGGCTGTGCGTCAGGCGAAGCGCCTTGCCGAGCCCGATCGGCGAGCCGCCGCCGATCGCGACGATGGTGTCGGCACCACTCGCGACCAGCGCCTCGGTGGCCGCCGATACGGTGGCCATCGGCACGTGGACGATGGCGCCGTCGAACACCGTCACGGTGAGCCCGACAAGCGCCGCTTGCGCGGCCGCGACGTGGCGCTGGCTCGATGCGAGCACCAGGATCCGTTGGGTCCCGAGCGCGCGCAGCCGTGCCCCGAGGAGCGACAGCGGCTCGAAGGCGATCTCCGTCACGCCCGCACGATACCAGTGCTGCGAGATCCTTGGAGGTTTCCGCGACGAACATGCCTACACGAGCCGGCGAATCGGCCGATCCATCCGGGGTGGTGTCGCGTGCGAGCAAGCTCGGTCCGTATGTCCTCGCCGTCGTGCTGACTGCCCCGGCGGTCGCGCTCGTCGCCCTCGTGTACTGGACGTACCAGCGCCCGCTCGTGCTCGGCTTCGTCCCGCCGCTCGTGCTCAGCGCGTACCTCGGCGGGCTGCGCGGCGGGTTGACCGCGACCGCGGTGGCGGTGCTCGGCACCACCCTGATCATGCCGATGGTCGGCTCGCCGCCGGTGACCGATGGCGTGGAGGCGCTTCGCGTCTCGATGATGGCGCTGCTCGGGATCGTGATGGCGATCCTCTCGGAGCGGCTGCGCACCGCCCGCGATCGATCGGCCGAGGCGCTCGCAGGATCGCGGCGCTCGCAGGAGTGGTTCCAGCAGATGTTCTACGCGAGCCCGGTCGCGAACTCCGTGATGAGGCTCTCGGACGGCCTCGTGCTCGACGTCAACGACGCCTATCTCGCGACGTTCGGCTTGACGCGCGATCAGATCGTGGGTCGCACGACCGCGGCCGCCGGGATCGTGTTGGATCCCGGCGCGCGCGAGGCGCTGTACGAGTTCGTTCGCCACGAGCGGGACATCCGCGATCTCGAGGTCACGATCCGGCTGCCGAACGGCGAGACGCGGACCGGCCAGGTCTCGGGGCGCGCGATCGACCAGGGCGGCGAGAAGCTCCTGCTCTCGACCTACGTCGACGTCACCGAGCGTCGCGTTCTCGAGGACCGGCTACGCGAGACGCAGAAGCTCGAGTCGATCGGTCTGCTCGCCGGCGGCGTGGCGCATGACTTCAACAACATCCTCGGCGTGATCAAGGCGAACGCCGAGATGCTCGCCGAATCGCTCGATTGCACGAACCCCGACCGCGAGCTCGTCGACGACATCAGCGCCGGCGTGGCGCGCGCGAGCTCGTTGACCCGTCAGCTCCTGGCGTTCAGCCGCAAGCAGATCGTCGAGCCGGTCGTACTCGACGTCAACCAGAACATCCAGGCGACGCGCAAGATGCTGATGCAGCTCGTCGGCGATGACGTCGCGGTGCGCGTGGCATTCGATCGCGATGCGCCGCGCGTGCTGTGCGATCCGGGCCAGCTCGCGCAGGTGCTGATGAACCTCGCGGTCAACGCCCGCGACGCGATGAAGCGCTGCGGCACGCTGTGGATCGAGACCCGGGCCTCGACGCGAGGCGTCGAGATCTCGGTGCGCGACACCGGCAGCGGCATGACCGACGAGGTTCGCGCGCGCATCTTCGAGCCATTCTTCACGACCAAGGGTGTCGGCGAGGGCACCGGCCTCGGGCTCTCCGTGGTGCACGGGATCGTCGAGGAAGCGGGCGGCACCATCGCCGTGACCACCGCGGTCGGCGCGGGCACCACGTTTCGCATCACGCTCCCCGCCGCGATGCGCGAGGCCTCTCAGCGGATCGAGACCATCGTGGTGAACACCCGCGGCGACGAGACCATCCTCCTCGTCGACGACGATCCGCACATTCGCGCCGCCACCGCGCGTGCGCTGCGCAACCGCGGCTACACCGTGCACGAGGCGAGCGAGGGCCGCATGGCGCTCGCGCTCCTCGAAGACCACGAGATCGAGCTCATGGTGACCGACGTGGTGATGCCGCACATGAGCGGCCGCGTCCTCGCCGATGCCGCGAAGGTCCGGGTGCCCGCGCTGTCCGTGCTATTCATGAGCGGCTACACCGACGACGAGATCCTGCGGTCCGGCGTGCGCCAGACCGAGGTGCCGTTCCTCGAGAAGCCATTCCGACTCGACGCCCTCGCCGCGAAGATCCGGCAGCTGCTCGACACGCGCTCACTTGCGCAGTGAGCGACGCACGATGCGACCGCCCGGATAGACGAGCGCGTACTCGATCAGGGTGATGTCCGCTCCCGCCGCGAGGAACGGGCGTAGCGTGGGCGCTTTGGTGCCGGAGGCGCGGCCGTAGATCACCCCTGGGCTCCACAGCGCATTGCTGACCTGTGGGTTCGGCGTGGCGAGGCAATGCACGACGAACATCGAGTCATTCCAGTTGACCTCGATCGGCACCATACCGGCGATCACGCGGATCGGATCGTCGACCACGATCCAGCTCCGGTCCTGGATGATCGAGGCGACCGCGGGGGCAGTGGTGCCGGGCGGGACGTACGTGTCGAACAGCTCGAACACGGCGGCGCAGCGCGCGTCGCGATCGAGCGAGGTGTCCCCGGCCCGGTGGTTCCGCGCGATCACATCCGGATCGGTCGAGGGCATCGCGACGGGCCCCGGCGCCCCCGTCGGCGCGAGGATCGGCGGCGCCTCGACGACCGCGGGCGCAGGCGGTGGCCGCGCCGACTCGGAGCCGCAGGCAGCGACGGCAGCGACGGCAGCGACACGCGCATCCGACGATGCTGACGCGCCCCGGGCCTCCGCGCCATTGAGCTGTTGCGAACGGCGTGGGTTTCGGTAGGTTCGCGTCGTGAACACCCCCGACCCGAAGACCGCCCGGATGGACGCTGCCTGGCTCGACGCGCACTGGATGCCGTTTACCTCCAACCGCGAGTTCAAGGCGAACCCGCGGATGATCGTCGGCGCCGAGGGGGCGTACTACATCGACTCCAACGGAAAGAAGATCTTCGACGGTCTCTCGGGCCTCTGGTGCTCGGGCCTCGGCCACGGCCGCCGCGAGATCGTCGAGGCGATCAGCAAGCAGGCCGCCACGCTCGATTACGCGCCGGCGTTTCAGTACGGCCACCCGCAGTCGTTCATTCTCGCGAAAAAGATCAAGGAGCTGACGCCGGCCGGCCTCGACTACGTGTTCTTCACCAACTCGGGCTCCGAATCCGCCGACACGTCGCTCAAGATGGCGCGCGCCTACTGGCGCGCGAAGGGCCAGGGCACGAAGACGCGCCTGATCGGCCGCGAGAAGGGCTACCACGGTGTGAACTTCGGCGGCATCTCCGTCGGTGGCATCGTCGGTAACCGCAAGACGTTCGGGCAGGCCGTCGAGGCCGACCACCTGCCGCACACGCAGCTCGCACTCTCCGACAAGTCCAAGGCGTTCACCCGCGGCATGTCGGAGACCGGCGCCGAGCTCGCCAACAACCTCCTCTCCCTCATCACGCTGCACGATGCATCGAACATCGCGGCGGTGATCGTCGAGCCGTTCGCGGGCTCGGCGGGCGTCGTTATCCCGCCGGTCGGCTATCTCGAGAAGCTGCGAGAGATCTGCACCGCGCACAACATCCTCCTGATCTTCGACGAGGTCATCACCGGCTTCGGTCGCGCGGGTGCGTTCACCGGCGCGGAGGCGTTCGGCGTGACGCCCGACATTCTCAATCTCGCGAAGCAGGTCACGAATGGCACGCAGCCGCTCGGCGCCGTGGTCGCGAAGAAGGAGATCTACGACACCTTCATGTCGACCGGCGGCCCCGAGTACATGCTCGAGTTCCCGCACGGCTACACGTACTCGGCACACCCGATCGCGTGCGCCGCGGGCAACGCCGCGCTCGACCTGCTGATCGCGGAGAAGGGCCCCGAGCGGGTCAAGGCGCTCGCGCCGTACTGGGAGAATCTGGTCCACGGTCTCAAGGGCACGAAGCACGTCACCGACATCCGCAACTACGGCCTCGCCGCCGGCCTCACCATCGAAGCGCTGCCCGGCGAGCCCGCGAAGCGCCCGTACCAGATCGCGATGAAGTGCCTCGAGAACGGTATGTACGTCCGCTACGGCGGCGACACGATCCAGCTCGCGCCGCCGTTCATCAGCGAGAAGGCCGAGCTCGATCGCCTGATCAGCGTGCTCGGCGATGCGCTCGCCGCGACCGCGTGAGGTTCGCGCTCGTCCTGCTCGCGGCCTGCGGCGGCAGCACGCGCACGCCCGACGACCTCTCGCACCACGGGGCGCCCATCGTCATCGCCGATCGTGACGACGACGGCGTGCCCGACGATCGCGATGGCTGCCCGACCGTCGCCGAGGACTACGATCTCTACAACGACGCCGACGGCTGTCCCGATCTCGACGACGACCACGACGGCGTCCCCGACGAGGAGGACCTGTGCTTCGACCTGCCGGGCACGGGCGGCGAGGGGTGCCCCGAGGGGTGCACGATCACGACCTCGGTCAGCGATTGCTTCTTCATCACGCCGATCTGGACGCCCAACATGCCGGCCCGCGAGATCGCCGAGCACAAGAAGGTGTTCGACGAGTTCC
This sequence comes from Haliangiales bacterium, assembly GCA_038203335.1. Taxonomy (GTDB): domain Bacteria; phylum Myxococcota_A; class Polyangia; order Haliangiales; family Haliangiaceae; genus JABFXX01. The sequence continues at coordinate 8,520 of JBBRED010000261.1, forward strand.
CCGAGATCCGGACCGTGACGTTGAGCGCCGGAACGGTGGATGGCGAGGCGCCGGAGATCGCTCATCACCGCGCCGAGGCGGCGAAGCGCGCGCTCGTGGCCGCGGGCGTTCCCGCGGAGAAGCTCGTGCTCGATCCGAAGCTGATGTACCGGGAGACCAGCGGCGACGTCTTCGGGATGATCACGAAGCAGCGGTTCGAGGCCGGCAAGTTCCGCTCGTCGAGCTGCGCGGGAGGGATGGGCACCGTGTATCGCGTCGAGCGCGAGCACAACTACAGCTGCCATCCCGTGATCTGCGGCGACGGCATCTGCTACCGCTCGACCGAAGACGACGGCTCGTGTCCGCAGGACTGCCCGCCTTGACCGGTTCGAGCTCGCTCAGCCGCGCTCGAACCGCGCTCCGCCCGTGATCCCCGGATCGAGCACGAGCCGGCCTTCGCCGCCCGCGAACTCCCCCTTGCGGGTCTTGCCCTTGGTGACCAGATCGCGGAGCTGGGTCGGCGTGAGCCGTCGGCCGGCAGTCTCGAACCAGATCACGAAGCCGCAACCTTGGGTCCAGCGCGAGCAGCCCCACCCTCGCCCGCCGGTGATCAGCGCGCCGCGCTTGCACCGCGGACACGGCAGTGCATCCGTCGTAGGAGACGCACCCTTTGCCATCTTCGGCGCCACCGTGCGCGCCTTCTTCGGCGGCTTCGGCTTCGCGGCGTGCAGGCGCGCCCAGCCCGCGGTGCGCGCGGGATCGCGGTGGACTTTCTTGCCCGGGCCGCTGACCCCGCCCGGCACGCTCGCACGCGCGGAGCCCGGCGACGGCAGCTCGACAACGCGCGATGGATCGCCGCCGTTCGGCAGCGGCGCGCCGACCGACCACGCGCGGTTCGGCGGAGCCAGGCCGACCGTCGTGGGCCGGGGGCCGCGCGGACCAGACGACAGCGACGAGCTACCGCCGCTCGAAGGCGCGCGCGGTGGATGCGCACTTGCCGATGATCCGCCCGAGGGTGGCGGCATGCCGGGCGCGCTCGCGCCGCGGATCGCGTCGACGATTTCGGTCACGTAGCGCGCGATGTCCGCCATGAACGCCACGCGGGTGTCAGCTCCGCGCGCGATCGCGGCGAGCCTGGCTTCCCAGCCGCCGGTCAACTCCGCCGATGCGAGGCTCGGCACCGGGATCGCGGAGATCAGGCCGATGCCGGTCGGCGTGGGCACGAGCCACTTCTGCTCGCGCTCGATATACGTGCGGCGAAGCAGCGTCTCGATGATCGATGCGCGTGTTGCCGGCGTACCGAGGCCGGTGTCCTTCATCGCGGCGCGGAGCGTTTCGTCGTCGATCGCCTTGCCCGCGGACTCCATCGCGCCGAGAAGCGTGGCCTCGGTGTAGCGCGGCGGCGGAGAGGTCTGCTTCGCGACGCTCGCGAACGTGCCGGTGAGCGACGCGCCCTCGACGAGCGGCGGCAGCAGTGCCGTGGGCTCGCGGTCGTCGTCCTCGTCGCCGGACTCCGGCGCGCGGCGCGGCCCCTCGGCGGAGATCCCCGCGACGTCCTGCCAGCCGGCGATCAGCCGCACGCGACCTCGGGCGAGGTATCGATCGGGCATCGGAGGCAGGACCGAGGTGATCCGATCCTTGTCGGCGACACCGGTGGGGATCGTGCCCACGGGCGGACCGACGCGGATCCACGCCTCGGTGACCGCGATCTCCGCATCGGGGAAGAACGCGCCGAGGAACCGGCGCGCGATCAGATCGAACAACCGCGACTCGTCGCGGTCGAGCGCGCCGAGGTTGACGCGTTTGCCCGTGGGGATGATCGCGTGGTGGTCGGAGACCTTGGAGTCGTCGACGATGCGGCGGTTCGGGCGCGGCGGCTGATCGAGGAGCGGCTGCGCGAACGGTGCATACACCGGCACCTCCGCGAGCGCCGTGAACGCAGGAACCAGCTCGGCCGCGACGTCCGCCGACAGATGCCGCGAATCCGTGCGCGGGTAGGTGATCACCTTGTGTCGCTCGTACAGCGCCTGCGCCAGCTCGAGCGTGCGCTGCGCCGAGAACCCGAACCGGCGGTTCGCGGTGCGCTGCAGCGTGGTCAGATCGAACAGCTGCGGCGGCGGCTCCTTGACCGTACGCGATCGCACGCGCTCGACGACCGGACCCTCGAGCGTGCGCCCCGCAGCCGGCCCGGAACGCACGGCCACAGCGGTGTCGCGCGCGACCACCTCGTCGGCGAGCGCGGCGGCGCCGAGGCGCGTGGACTTGTCGTGGCGCCAGCGCGCGGCGAACGCCCCGCCCTCGGCGGTACGCAGCGCGGCTGTGACCTCCCAGTAGTCGCGCGGCACGAACGCGCGGATCGCTCGCTCGCGCTCGACGATCATCGCGAGCGTTGGAGTCTGCACGCGACCGATCGAGTACAGCGCATCGTGCCCCGCCTCGCGACCGCGCGCGGTGATCGCGCGCGTGGCGTTCATGCCGACCAGCCAGTCCGCTTCCGACCGCGAGCGCGCCGCATCCGCGAGCGCCTCGTAGTCCCGGCCGGGCTTGAGCGCGGCGAACCCGCGGCGGATCGCGTCGTCCGTGAGCGACGAGATCCACAGCCGTCGCACCGCGAGCCGGCTCTTCGCGTGCTGATACACGTAGCGGAAGATCAGCTCGCCCTCGCGCCCGGCATCGCAGGCGTTGATCACCGTCTCGAAGCGCTCGCGCAGCAGCTTCTCGACCACCTGGAGCTGCGGAAGGGCGTGCTTCGCGCCGCGCAGCTTGAACTGCTCCGGCAGCATCGGCAGGCGATCGAGCCGCCAGGCCTTCCACGCCGGGTTGTACGCCGCCGGCTCCTCGAGCTCGACCAGGTGCCCGATGCACCACGTGATCACGTACCGCTCGCCCTCGAACATATGGCGGCCGGAAGCGGGCACGCCGAGCACGCGCGCCAGGTCGCGCGCGACCGACGGCTTCTCTGCGATCACCAGCTCCACGACGTGACTTTACGCCGGGGGCCTGTCATCGCCGCCCGACGACGACCGGCCGAGATCTCGTCCGTCCGTTCGCCGGACGGGCGTGGCGGGTTGGAAGCCGGCGAGCATGCGGATTCCGCGCGCGATGACCGCCGCGTCGACCGGCCGAGGCTGTTGTGGTCTCGTTGAAAACAGCAGACTTCGCGAACGGCGAGCGCGCGGATCCCCTCCGGCGCCGCGAGGCCGCGGCCGTGCAGGATCCGGCGTAGCTCGGGCACGACGTGGCGCGCCAGCCGCGTGAACAACGCCGCGGGACCGGGCAGCTCAGCGTCGGCGATCGTTCCGCCGCCCAATACGCGCGTCCCGAGCTCGCACCGGCGATGAACGATGACGCGCAAGGCTGAGCTCCGGCCGAGCTCGCAGCGGCGGCAAACAACTCGCGTGCCCCGAACCCGGTCTCCGTCCCGAGCAACTCCGCCGGCAGTGCTGGCCGGCGCGGGGCTGGGATGGCGGCGAACAGGCCGGTGAGCTGCGCGCC
>JBBRED010000262.1:0-11981 GCA_038203335.1 Haliangiales bacterium
TGGGACACAGCTACCAGCGACGAGCACACGATGCTGCACGAGCTGGTCTCGTGCCACGCGCAGCCCCTGATCGCCGAGCTCCGCGATGCCGACGGATGCGGCCTGCCACGCTACGTCGATCGGGAGCTCGCCGAGTATCTGCGCTGCGGGATGCTCGCCCACGGCTTCGCCCGCGTGCGTTGCCAGGCGTGCGGCGACGAGTTCCTCGTTGCGTTCTCGTGCAAGCGGTGCGGCATCTGCCCGTCGTGCACCGCGCGACGCGTGACCGACACCGCGGCACACCTCGTCGAGCGCACACCGATAACCGGCGCGATCACGTTCGTGCAGCGGTTCGGTGGCTTGGTCAACTTGAACGTCCACTTCCAACTCGTCGTGCCCGACGGCGTGTTCGTGGAGGATGGCGACAGCCTGACGTTCGTGATGCTCCCCGTGCCGACCAGCGCCCACGTGCTTGCGATCCTCGAGCGGATCATGCGTCGAATCGCACGCCGGATCGCGAACGAAGCGGTCGACGACCTCGAAGAGGGTCCGGCGACCGATGTGTTCGCGCAGGTCCAGGCCGAGGCTGCGACGACGTGGCGATCACCGGCGATCTCCACCGCGTCCGTATGCGGCAGCGAGCGCCTTCGTGCGTGGTGCGACGGCTTCTCGCTCCACGCCGCCGTCGTGATCGCCGACCACGATCGCGACGCGCTCGAGAGACTGTGCCGCTACGGCGCGCGCCCGCGTTCGCGCAAGACCGACTGGCGTGGACCGCCGACGGCCGCATCTCGTACAAGCTCAAGCGACCCTGGCCCGACGGCCGCACCCACCTCGTGATGGAGCCCGTCGCGTTTCTGCGTCGTTTAGTCGGCATCATCCCGCCGCCGCGCCGTCACCTGGTTCGCTACGCCGGCGTGTTCGGGCCCGCCAGCAAATACCGCACGAAGCTCCGCGCACTCGTGCCCACCGATCCAGATCACACGGTCGACCCGAGCTGCACCCATTCCGAATCGGCTCGCAGCTCGCGCCCCCGCCGACTGCCGTGGGCCGACCTGTTACGCCGCGTGTTCGCCGACGACGTCCTCCGCTGCCCGTGCGGCGGGCGCCGCACCATCGTCGCGTTCGTCGCCGATCCCTCGATCGCACGCGGGGTCCTCGGCGCCCTCGGCGCATCTCCGAGAGGATCTCGGTTGGACCTCGTCGCGGAGGGTCGTGATCGCGGGAAAGATGACGCGCTCTTCGAACAGTGCGGCAAGCTCGTCGCGAGCGCGGAGCCCGAGTCTCCACGAAGTAGCTGGCCACGGCGACATCCGATACAGCGCCGCCGCGTCGACCAAGCGCACGACGTTGCTGCGGCGCTCGGAATCAAACGCCTCGTAGACGCCTCGTATCCCGCCGGAGCCGAGCCGCTGCAGGAGTGGTTGCCAGAGAATCGCTCGATCACCGCAGGAAGGTCCCGACCAGCAGCGCTGCGAAGCACACCAGACCGAGGGGCCCTACAACGCGGAACGTCTTCAGAGCTCGAACGGACCGCGCGCTACCGTCGCCGAACGGAATGACGCCATAGCCCATCCCCGGTCCGGATCGCCGGATCGCCCAAGCGAGTCATCGTGTCCAGACACGATGTCCAGACCGCGTCGTCGTGGTGTCTGCCCCGACCCGCGTCCGCGGTGCACCGCGATTCTGCGGTGGCGCGACGGTTGCTCCGCGCTTCGGCATGACCGAATACGCCAGCATATCCGTGCACGAGACAGCGACCATCCCCGGCCGTTATGGCCATACCTTTGCTTTCGGGCCCGTGCGGTCCGGAATGATCGATGTGTTCGCGAACGAGCGACCACCAAGCGCTGACTCGGAGACAGGGATTGGACCGGCCCATGCGCCGACCACCGCGAAGATCGAGCTGTATCGCGGCGACACGCTGGTCGCGACCGCGCTCGCCCACCACCTGACGTTCGCGGCCCCGGCGTTTGCCGCGACACCGCTGGCGCCGCACGGCCCGAACTGGCACGTCCAGATCACCAACCCCAGCGCGCGCGTCGGCACGTTCGAGATCCAGGTCCGATTTCCGAGCTGGCAGGAGGAGGTCGTCGTCGACGTGTCGCTGGCAACGGTCCAGGCCAGGCTCGACGCGATCGTCAACGTGACGCCTCCGCCGGTCGCCCTCATCATCAACTACCAGTCGCAGCCAGTATCCCCCGATCGTCCGGAGGACTACCCGCACGGATGCAACTACCTGTTCGTCAACTTCGCGCCGTACGTCTCCACCGCACTCGGCGTGCCCTCGTTCGTCCGCGCTCTCGACCAGCCGGGCGCAGCGATCACCAAGCGGTTGAAGAACATCGCGAGTACCTCGTTCCGGATCAGCGCGGAGGGCGCCGTACCGCCGCACTTCAGCGTGCCGACCGGACGGGTCCGGATACGGATCGAGTTCGAAGATGGAGGGCCGCGCGAGATCGAGCAGCTCGGACTGCTGGCGCCGGACGTCGACCTCGCGGACATCTCATTGACCATGGATCTCTACTTGATGGTTCAGAAAGATCCAGCGAGCGGGCGTGGCGTCGTCGGATGCCTACCGGCTGTCGAGTTCGCGTGCCGGATCGTGAACGTCAACAACGTCCCGGATGCCTGGGCCAAGGGGGCGCACGGCCAGGTCACGTCGGCGATCGAGGGCAGCGTGCTGTCCAAACTTCAGTCCGCGCTCCCGATGATCGCCGCCAAGCTGACCGCCCTCCTCGGTCTGGGGACCAACGACGCCCTGCGCGTGTGGTCCGACGCTGGTGTGCTCCACGTGGCGTACGCCAAACCGCTCGCACCCGAACGCATCGAGCCGCCGGCGACGACCGAACCGCGGGTCGAGCCCGGTCCTGACACCTCTGCCGCCTTGCTCGCAAAGATCGATCACGTCGTCGTGCTGATGATGGAGAATCGGTCGTTCGATCACATGCTCGGCTACCTGCGCCGAGACGACGGCTGGCCGATCGAGGGGCCAACAGGGCACGAGGTGAACCACTTCCTGGGCCGCGAGTTCCGGCCGTTCCCGCTCGCGACCACGCGGTTCACCGGTCAACCCGACCACTCGCACCGCGGCACTCTCGAGCAGATCGGCAAGCGCCGCCCCGACCAGTCACGCCGCGGCCCCGGGCCGATCGGCACCGGCGACATGAGCGGGTTCGTCGCCAACTACGCGCGATCCTACCCCGATCAGGCCGGCGACGTGATGGGCTACTACCGGGCGGCGCAGCTTCCAACCTACGACCGGCTCGCGCGCGAGTTCGCGATCTGCGACCACTGGTTCTCGTCGCATCCCGGCCCGACGTTCAACAACCGCTACTTCTGCGTCGCAGGCAAGCTCCCGCACGGCAGCGACGGCACCGCGCTGGTGGAGGATCCCGGGTCACAGACGTTTGGCGCGTTCGATGATCTGACAATCTTCGACCACCTCACTACCGCGGGCGTGAGCTGGCGCTACTACGAGGACGACATCTGCTTCGCGCGGCTGCTACCGCGGTTCCGGTACGACGACACCCACGTGGTGTCGGTTCGGGACCCGGCACGCGGCTTTTTCGCCGACGCCGCGGCCGGGCGGCTGTCGTCGGTCACGTTCATCGATCCGAACTTCATGAACGTGCCGACCCCCACCTGGAACGACGACCACCCTCCTGCCGACGTGGCCGACGGCCAGAACCTCGTCGCCTCGATCTACAACGCGCTCGCGTCGGGCCCGCAGTGGGGCCGGACGCTGTTCGTCATCACCTATGACGAGCACGGCGGCTTCTTCGATCACGTCGTTCCACCAGACAACTGGGGCGTCAGAGTGCCGACGTTCGTGATCTCGCCGTGGGTCGAGCCCGGACAGGTCATCCGCGAATCCTTCGAGCACACCGCCATCACACAGACAATCATCCGCCGGTTCTTGCGCGCTGCTCCACCACGACTCTCGCCGCGTCAGATCGCCAGCCGCGATCTCGGCGGCGCGCTGACCCGGTCCACCGCCAGGCTCGAGGTTCCGCGAACACTTGCGACCTCGGCCGTGCCGACGCCTCGAACAGCCAGCCCCTTGACGCCTCCTGATCCGAACGACTTCCACGAGAAGCTCCGTGTGTTCCGCGACCAGCTGATGCGCGACCGACGCGAGCACCGGTAATCGACCACGTACCTCGAGCAGATCGCACGAGGCTGCGACAGCGACCACGGGCTCGCATCACCGCCGGCTCGTCGCGCAGCGGCCCTCTGCTGTCGGAGCGACCGTTCGAGGCTCGAGATTTTGGCGACACGCGCCATCGTCGACAGCTGCCTGAAACGCGTCATCAAGTCGACGACGGCGGTGGATGCGCGAGGAACCGAGCAGCTTGCGAGCTCGAACCAGGCGGTCATCAGGGCCTGCTACTGTCAAATCTCGAGTCCTCGCGGGGCTCCCAGCGCTCGATGCTCATTCCTCGACGAGATCACGGCGTCCGAACGAAGTCGCCCCCCGAACGGCGATCTACGACACCCAGTTCGAGGGGCCAACCGTGCACGAAGTGAACGCGTTGCTGGGCGGCGAGCTCCGGCCGGTCCCGCTCACGACCACGCGGCTCATCGGACAAGCGAACCAGGCGCACGGGGATCTTCGCTAGCGTGGTAACGGACGCGATCGAGCGAGGGATCCGCCGGCTCGTGGATGCCAGCCGACAGATCGGGAATCCCCGGTTCGACTGGATCCACGGACTCGTGGCCGACCTCGATCCCGACGGGGCCGACGTCGAGGACCGCGTGCGACCAGCCGAGCTTTACCCCGAAGGTCAGGCCTCCGTGGAATCGGCCAGCGACGGGTCCCACGCCGACCTCGCCGTCAACGACGGTGGCGCCGCCGTGAAGCCCAACTTCGCCGGTCTTCGGATCGTACCCGGCGGTCCCCGTCGCCGTGAACAGCGAGATCTTCGCGTGAGCCACATTGCCGGGGGCGTGGGATTCCGTGGAGAACGCCGTTGCCGAGACCTTCACGACCGGGCCGGTCTCGCTCAGGCCGAACAGGCCGGACACCGTAACGAACTTGATGTTGCCGTTCTCGACCCCTCGGTCTCTCGACACCATGGAGAACAGCGAGAACTCGCCGCTCGTCAGGGGAACAACCACCAGAGGCCCGCTGTTGCCATTGGCGGCCCTCTCCTTGTCGCGCCCATCCGGATCCCAGTACTGGATCGGGTTCTGGCTCACGTACTGATACGGGTGCAGCGTCCATGGCGACCGGAGGAACGTCGCGTTCGGTGCCTGGACGGGTGGATCGGGCGTCAGCCACCGAGCGCTGTCAGCCGCCATCCATCGAGCACCATGATACGACGCGCCGGTGTCCGGATCGCTTGGCTTGTTGAGCCCGTTGATCGGCTCGCGACGGTAGTCGACCGCGCCGATGCTGCCGCCGCTGCGAAGCTCGTCGATCGCGCCACCGAACGGCTCGTAACGCCGCTCCTCGTACACCGCGCCGGTGGCGTCGGTAGCGAGCACGGGCCCTGCACCGGCGCCGGCATGGAAGTAGATCGTCTGGCTCGTCTGCCAGGTCGCGCTCTGGGCGCTCGTCGAGAGGTCCCCTTCGGCGGCGGTGGCGCAGCCGACCAGGCCGAAGCCCGCAGCTGTCGCGATGATCCGCGCTCCGACGCGACGATCACCGCGGCGTAGCCTCACCACGATCGACGCACCCATCACGAACGCCACACCGACCAGGCCGAGGAACCAGAGGTCGAGCGGCGTCGTCCCCGCGAGTGCGCCGATCACCGAGCTGTTGCCCGTCATCATGGCAAGCGGCGCGACCCGCGTGCGGGTGATTCGCGCGACGACGCGATCGCCGACCTTGAGGTAGTGATCACGCACGTTGTCGTGCTCGAACAGGTCCGGGGTCAGCCAGTAGCTCGCGTGACCCGCGGCGTCGTGAGTCACCACGCGTTGACCGTCGAAACCGTAGCGATAGTCGACCGCGCTACCCGCAACCCCGCCGACGTGGGTGAGCTGCGACAAGGCGTCGTAGGCCCAGCTCCGCCCCTCCCCGCTGATCTGCCGCCCCGCGCCATCGTATCCAAAGGTCGCGAGCGAGGTTCCACCGGCACCGGTCACGCCGGCGAGCTGCCGCGGATGAGCCGCCGCGTACGTATAGGTACCGGCGAGCACACCGAGCGAGGTCGGCCCGGAGACGTCGCGGCGGATCATGTTCTGCAGGCCGTCGTAGGCGAAACCGAACTTGTACTGCGTCGCCGCGACGCTGCCGAGGGTCGCGGCGGTGAGCCGGCCGCCGCCGTCGTACGTGAAGGTGGCCGCGTGGTCGAGCGCGATCCCGTCGCGATCCACGACCAGGGTGATCGCACCGTATGCGTTGTAGCCCATCGCGACGTCGTAGAGCACCGTGGCGCCCTTCGCGACATGCACGGTGTTGGGAGTGCCCATCGGCAGCCGGGTGTAGGACTGCCCGACGGCATTGCCAAAATGCTCCTTGAGCGGCAAGCCCTCGGCGTCCTGGAGATCGAGGCTCCATTCGTTGTTGATTCCCGTCGCGCGACCCGCCGCGTCGTAGCGCATCACGAGCGCGAGTCCATCGTCGAAGCTCCTCGTACGCAGCAGGCCCGACGGCGAGAACACGCGCGTCTCGACCGCGTCGGTGATCGTCGTTCCGTCGATGACGTTGCGGTGGAACTGGCTCTGCTGTCCGAATGCGTCGTAGCCGAGATCGACGGTTCCCGTCGGTTCTTCCACCCACGCCAGCCGGCTGGAGGTTCGGTCGTAACCGTTGGTCCGCGCCACGTCGTAGTGCAACCGGAGGGGACCGGCATTCGACACGACACTGGTGAGTCGTGCGGCACCATCGTAGGTGTAGACGACCACCTCACCGGCCCCGTTGGTGTGGCGGGTCAATTGACCCTGATCGTTGTACTGGAGCGAGCGTGCGCCGAGGTCTGGATCGCTGGCCGCGATCATCCGGCCGAGGGTATCGTAGGTGAACGAGTGGACCGCCTGCGTCCCCTGCAGCGCGTAGCCCAGCACTCTGCCAGCCGGATCATACGAGGCGTCGAGCGATTCGACGATGCCGTTGACGGTTCGCTCGGTGCGGATCGTGCGGCCGAAACCGTCGAGCTGGGTGCGCACCGGTGCGAGCAGATCTGCGGTGTCGGTGAGCGCGAGCGCCGAGTACAGAAACCTGCGCTTGCCGCCGTTGGCCTGCGTCTCGAGCACCGGACGATCGAGGGCGTCGTATGCGACGGTTCGCGCCGCCGTCGCCGCCGGCACCGCGATGACGAGCGGGTCGGTCGCCGTGGCGTAGAACGGCCGGGTCTCGGTGACGACGCGACCGCGCGCGTCACGCGCTTGAAAGGCTGGAACGATCCAGCGGCTGACATCGACCTGCGTGGCCGTGAACAACGCCTCTCCGGCGCTGTTTGCAACCTGGACCGAGCGCCGCCAGCCGCCGGTCGCGGTCCACGTCGTCGGAAGCGTCGCCGGCGTCGGACCCTCGCCGTCGTAGACGAACGTCTCGGTGCTGGGGCGCGGACCAATCCATGCGTAGCGGTAGTACGTGTGTGGCGCGGCCGTGCCATTCGCCAACGACCTCACCCGCCCGACTCCGTCATAGTCCGCGGTCGTCACGACACCATCGGGTCCGGTGACACGGCGGACGAGCGCGAGCGCCGTGTTCCACTCGGCTGTCCACGTCAGGTCGCGACCGGCCTCGGGCGTCACGGTCTCGCTCAACGCGAACTGACCGTATGGATCGTACCCGAAGCGGCGCAGCACGCCGCCCTCGTCGGTGCTGAGCACGTTGGCCTTGGCGTCGTAGGTGGTGCGCGTCGTCGACACCCACCGGTTGCTCGAGGCCAGGAAGCCCTGCTGCTCGCGCTCCCAACCTTTTCCGGTCTGGCACAGCGGCATGACCTGGGTCGAGTCACCGAACAGATGGCGCGTGCGTGAAACCGCAACGCGGCTCGCGCTGAGCACGGCCTCCTCGCACACCTTGTCCTTGACCCCGATCACAGGGTCGGTGCTCGCGTAGAGGTACGTGGTGATCGTCTCGTCACCCGTGCGATCGGTGCGACCGTCCTCGTCTCGCTCGATGACACGCCCCTCGGGATCGGTGAGATACCGCGTGCGCACGACGATCGGCGTGACCGTGCCTTCGAGGTGGCGAACGCGAGTCTCGGTGACGACCGCGCGGCGAAGCCGTGGATCGTTCGGCATCCCGGCGACCGTTGCGGCGATCACGTCGTTCTCGGTCTCGCGATAGACCTTGCCGAGACCGTCGAGAACGCGCTCGAACACGACCTGTCCACGCAGTGCTCGCAGATCACCCAGACCGGGCGCAAACCTGGTCAAGGTGACCACGTCGTCCGCCGTCGTCGCGCCGGGCTCCGTGCGTTGGGCGGTCTCGAAGCCGATGAACCGGCGTTCGTCGCGATCGTAGAGGCCATCCCGCACGGCGAGCTGGCTGATGCGCGCAGGTTCACCGCTGGCGAAGGTGCGCTGCGTCGACACCGTGACCGGGATCGAGACCGGCATCGATGTCGCCCATGGCGCACCTGCGTTCGCCGCGGCGAACGCGAGCGCCGCAGAGCTGGTGTAGCCGAAGCTCTGCGTCTGGCCGAGGCCGTTCGAGATCGCCGTCAACATGCCGGCCGAGCTCGCGCCCGCGAGGTCGAGGATCCACATTCCGGCGTCCGAAGACCACACGATGTCTTCGGAGCCGTTGCCGTTCGCATCGGCGATCGCGACCACGACCGTGGAGTCAGTCCCCGCCGGGCGCGCCACCGTCACCGGCGTCGAAGCGACGGTTCCATCGGCCTTGCCTCGGTACCAGCGAACGTTTCCGGCGTCGACCATCGCGAGATCCAGAAGGCCGTCGCGATCGAGATCACCGATCCGGATCTGGTTCGTTGTGACGGTCGTGGTCCACGGGTACGCGACGTCGCGGTACTTCGCGAAGTGGCCGTCGCCGGTGCCGAGGTAGAGGTACATCGACGTCCCGGCGAGATACACCGCGTCCGCGAGACCGTCGCCGTTGATGTCGGGGAACAGCGTATTGGCGTTGCCCGGCGCGATGAACGTCCGCGCAGGATCGATCGCCGGCAGCGAGACCGCAGGAGCGAGGCCGCTCGCGCCGCCGAAGCGGGCTTGAACAAGCCCGCCGGACGACGACAGCACGTCCATTCGATAGTCGCCGTCGAGATCCGCAACGGCGACGCTCCCGAGCGTGATCCCGCCGACGCCCCCCCAGTTTCCAAGCGAGGTCCAGGTGCGGTGCGCCGGATCGGGGCCGGTGAGCTGAAACACCGTCCACAACGCGCCCTGCTGCCACACCATCTCGGCCCCGGAGTCCCCCGTCAGGTCGAGCATTCTCACGCTGCCGAGCGAGGCGCCGGCAGCGCCGGTCACCGGCTGTGACGCCCCGAAACTCCCGCCGAGGTTCCGGCGGTAGCTGTGTCCGGTCGGCGTGATCCGCAACAGGTCCATCGCGCCGTCGTCGTCGACGTCGAACAGGCTGGTGCCGGACAGGTTCAGCCCCCAACCGGTGACATCGGGGACCTGGGTGACCGTTCCGGTGCTCGCCGTCGCGTAGCTGAACGTCACCGGCGGAAGTGCGTCGAGGCCATCGCCGCTCGTGACCTTCACTTGTTGCAGACGCGAGAGCGCGAACTGCTCGTCGTAGGACAGCGCGATCGTGCGCTGGACCTGTGCGTACGACAGGATGTTGATCTTCGCCAGGCGCTGCGCCGTCGCCACGCGAAAGCCGGTGCGATAGCTGACCACGGCGTCGCCGCGGGACTCGTACACCATCTCCGCTCGAAACACCTTCAAGGCGCCGAGGGGCGGTCCCCAGGTGATACCGGCGAGGTAGACCTCGCCCTGGTCTTGCGCGTAGCGATAGTCGATGGTCTGGCCGTTGGTGTACTGGATCTGTTCGAGGTACCAGAACGCGACCTGTGAGCCAGAGGCCTTGCGGCCGGCGGTAGTCTCGCCGAGTCGGTAGATCACGCCGTTCGGATCGACGAGCTCGAAGCCGCCCGCGACCGCGCGCCCCGTGTAGCGGTTTGCCTGACTTTCGACCCGGTACGTGCCGTCCGGAAGCGGGACGAGTTGTCCGCTGACCGGCATGCCGACGAGCTCGAGCTCGTCGGTGGCATCGTAAGCCGGAACGCCGAGGCGCAACGAGCGACGAATCCCCGGCTGGCTGAACGACCAGCCCACCCCAAGTGGGCCGTTGCCGAGGTCTCCGTTGTAGCCAAGCGCGAGCGACGGCGCGACCCCACCCGCCGCCGTAGGTACCTCGATCGGAATCTGGTACTGGACCTGGCCGGTGAAGCTGGTCACGGCGGCGTCGTCGGCGAGGCCGCGCACCGAGCCGGGCATTGATGGAAGCTTGACGGTCTGGGCCGAAACCGCGCCGGGGACCGGCCCACCCAAGGCGTACGCGGAGACCGGTATCGCGGACACAGCAGCCGCGATCACCGCTGTGAGGCGGCGCCCGGCGAAGAGCGTTCGAGATCTGAAGGGATTCATGATGCAGGGTCTTTCTGGGTGATCAGTGCGAAGAGGAGGCCGAGCTCGTCGCGCTGGTTGGCGGCGGCGAGGCATCGGCCGAGAGGAAGTCGAAGCGGAGGTACAGCTGGTTCCAGCTGCCCTTCATGCTCGTGAGTGAACGCGGGCCCGTGAACACCGTTGCGGGGAACAGCAGGATGTAGTCGCCATACATCCCCTGGAGCGCGAGCTCCGCCGACGGTGTTCCCTGCGAGTCGACGCCGCTGTTCTGCAACGCGGTCAGGGCGCCTGCGTCCGCCCCGAGATCCGCGACCGGGATATCGGCGACGGTGTACGTGCGTGGGTCGACGAACTGCCCCGGCTCTCCGTCCGCAATGAACAGGTTCACCGACGGCTGGAGGCTCGAGATCTGAAAGCCCGTGCGATCGCACGTCCGGCTCGCGAACACATTCCGCTTGTACAACTTGATGTGCGGAATGCCCTCGCCGCTCGGCGCCTGGGGGATGCTTGCCGCCGCTGCGTTCACGCGCCATAGCCGCTCACCGCAGCGCCAGGTCGGCGAGTCCGCGGCGTTGTTTGGGGTCAACGAGAACCGAACGCCGAGGCCGAGATACTCGCCATTCGAGTAGACCGGACGGGCGTGCGAGACCATCGCCGAACCGAAGCTACTCACGGCGACACTGGGGACACCGTAGTAGCGCTGCGTGAAGTCGAAGGTCAGGTGGCCGGGCGCCGGCTGCGCGCCACCGATCAGCCGCGTCTGGGTTTGTGCCCTGAGCAGCGCGAGCTGCTGCACGAGCACGCTCGGCCGCTTCGCCAGCAGGACCTCCGAGCGCAGCGGAAGGTTCGGTACCACGTGCGTGTACGTGGTCAGCTCGTCGTACTCCACGGCGCGCAGCGCCAGGTATGTGTACCGACGTGCTTGCGCGATCTCGAACCGGTAGTGCGCCAGCAACGTAGGCAACCATTCTTGCTGCGCGATCGGCACCGCCGGTCGGTTGGTCTCCCGGGCAATCGCGATCGGTGCCTCGACGACGATCGCGCGCGCACGTCGGAGTCCGTTGTCGAAACTGATCGCAGCTGCCGTGAACCGGTCCGTCGCTTCTCTGGCCTGCGCTTCCGCGCTACCGATCCCGCGCTGATACTGGTCCGCGGTAATCCAGCACGCCTCGATGTCGGCGATGATCGCGCGCGAGTCCATGGTGGCTTGATGCTGCTGCTGGCGGAGCGACGTAGCCTGATCGAGATCACGGCCGGTCGCGGCCATCGCGGCGACGCCTCCGACGATGAGGAACCCCGCGCCACCGGACATGGCCAACGCGGAGAGGCTGACCGCCGTGGTGACGTACGACACGATCGAGCCGAACAACGACGACACTCGCCCGATGCTCGCGAGCTCCTTCGTGTAGTTCGCGATCAAGCTCAGTGTTCCCTGATTCGAGGGGGGGCAGGTCACACCACTCAACGTCTGGAGGTCCGTGGCAGTGCACCCCTTGGCGTTGACC
>JBBRED010000263.1:0-11967 GCA_038203335.1 Haliangiales bacterium
GCTCACTGCCTAGGTCCAGCATCCGGCGCGGGGGCCGGCTATCCCGGTCGATCTTGCACATGCCAGAGCGTAGGATCGTCCCGTGGCGAACGAGCGCGATGGCGAAGGGGGGACCGCCCCCGTGGCCGACTCGAGCGCTCCCCAGGACAGCATCCGGACGCCGTTCACCACCGGCGATCGCCTCCTGCGCGCCGTGCTCGGTGCCAGCGAGCCGGCCGCCCCGACGTTTCAGCCGCCGCTCAGCGGAGGCCAGGTCATCGCCGACGTCTACGAGATCATCGATCGCCTCGGCGCCGGCGGCATGGGCATCGTCTACCTGGCGCGCGACCGGCATCTAGCCCGTAACGTCGCGCTCAAGTTGATCCGCGCCGCGCCCTCGAGCACCAGCGTGGCGCGGCTCGTTCGCGAGGCGCAAGCGATCGCTCAGCTCAGCCACCCGAACGTGGTCACGGTGTTTCAGATCGGCAGTCACGAGGAGCAGCCGTTCGTCGCGATGGAGTACGTGCAGGGTGGGACCGCCCGCACCTGGATCACGGCCGCGCCGCGAACCTGGCGCGAGATCCTCGCGCTGTACCTCGCCGCGGGACGCGGGCTCGAAGCCGCTCACGGCGCTCATCTGGTCCACCGCGACTTCAAGCCCGATAACGTCCTCGTCGGCGACGACGGTCGGATTCGCGTCGCCGACTTCGGCCTCGTCCAGACCGCGACGTCGATGCCTGACGGTGGCGACGAGTCTGGGGCGGTACCTGAGACCGTGACCACGACCGGCATGCGCATGGGGACTCCGGCGTACATGGCACCGGAGCAGCGGCTCGGCGGTGTGGTCGATGGCGCCGCCGATCAGTTCGCGTTCGCGGTGGCGCTCTGGGAGGCGTTGACCGGAGCCCGTCCGTTCGGCAACGATGACGCAGCGATCGCCGCGCCGAAGCGGCCGATCCCACGCCACATCGAGCTCGCACTGCGGCGAGCGCTCAGCACCGAGCCCGCGGCGCGCTGGGCGAGCATGACCGAGCTGCTCGCCGAGCTCGCGCGCGATCCGCATGCGCGACGGCGCCGCATCGCCTACGGGGCCGGTGGCCTGGTCGCGATCGCGGCGATCGTGGTGCCGCTCGTGTTGCGCAACACCTCGCAACCCGAGCCCTGCACCGATAGCGAGGCCGCGATCGCAGCGACCTGGAATCCCGCGCGCCGCGCCACACTGCTCGGCGTGCTGGGGCCGCGGGCAGGTGTGCTCGTCGGCGACGGCCTCGATCGGTACGCGAGCGAGTGGACCACCGCGCATCAGCAAGCATGTCGCGATACCCGCGTCACCGGCTCGCAGAGCGCAGAGATGCTCGATCGGCGCATGCAGTGCTTGTTCGCAGCCCGCGCCGCGATCGATGCCACCGTTGGCGCCTTGAGCGCCGCGGATCCCGAGGGCAAGGCGATCGCCGTGGATGCGATCGGACGCCTGCCCGGCCTCGATCGCTGCGGCGATATCGAGGCGCTGGCGCAGGAAGAACCGCTGCCGACCGATCCCGCCGTGCGGCGGCGCCTCGATGAAGCCGCGCGCCAGCTCGCCGACGTCCACGTCGCGGATTTCGCCCCCAAGCGCATCGACCGGCAGGAGCTCTCCGACGCCGCCCTCGCTCGCGCGCGGGAGGTCGGGTGGTCTCCCCTGGTCGCCCGCGCGCTCCTCATCCACTCCCAGCAGCTGAGCTTCGCCGAGCGCTCGACCGACGCGATCGCCGAGCTGCACGAAGCAGTCAGCATCGCGATCGCCCGAAATCTCACCGATGTGGGGGCGATCGCGTTCGCCGATCTCGCGACGCTGCTCGCCGAACAGGATCAGATCGACGCAGCCGAGGTCGCACTCCTCGCCGCGCGCGCCTACGGAGACCGCGCTGGCCGGGCGCCGATGCAGCGCGTGCTGCTGGCAGGGAGCGCGGTCGCCTCGCGTGCCCACAAGGACGATGAGGCCGTCGCGCTCGCTCGGCAACTCGTCGCCAGCGCCGACAAGGACCCCACACGGAACCTGAACCCGATGACCAGCCGCCACCAGGTGGCGAGCGTGCTCGCGGCCGCGGGGCACTTCGCCGACGCACTGCCGGCGATCGACGAGGCGCTGGCATGGGGCGTGACCCACTACGGCGCGGATCACGCAGAGGTTGGTCGCTATCGCGCACTTCGCGCCTCGTACTTCATGAACCTCGGCCGGTTCGACGAAGCGATCGCCGACGCCAAGGCCGGGCTCGCCATCCTCGGCACCTGGTACGGCCCGGAGTCGGTCCAGCTCGCCAATGTGCTGCTGATCCTCGGCGACTCCTATTCGCGAGCCGGCGAGCTCGATCCCGTGATGCCGTACCTCGACCGCGCGCTGGCGTGTGCGCGCCACGGAGACGATCCGGAACTACTCTCTGCGATCGAGACGCAACGGACGATGTACTTCCTGCGCATAGGCGATCTCGAGCGCGCCGCCCCTGCGGCCGACGCCTTGATCGCCGCCGCCGATCGGACGCGCGGCTTCACGGCACTGCTCAACGGGCTCCTCGTCCGCGGCACCGTCGAGCGAGACCTCAAGAGGTACGCCAACGCCGAGCGTGACTTCGCGCGCGCGATCGAGGCCGGAAAGGCACTCGGCGAACATCCCGAGATCCAGAATCTCCGCGTCGAGCTCGCCAAGACCTGGAACGCGATGGGCCGATCCGAGGAGGCCCGGGCCCTGCTCACGCCTCAAGCGCACGTCCTCGCCACCGATCAGGTGATCGATCCTCTGCTCGTGGTCGAGACCCACACCGTCCTGGCCGCCGCGCTCCACGCTCTCGGTGACAAGGCCCGCGCCCGGGCCGCCGTTACCATCGCCGATCGGGTCGCCACGGCCCACACCGACCGCCCCGACCTGCGCGCGCTGGTCGATGACTGGCGCGCGCAACACCGGTAGCGGCGGCGGTGCCGACATCGGTCACCACGAGAACGCGACTCCGGCCGTCGCGGGCGTCGCCGCGAAGCGCAGCGTGAGGGCACGTCGATACGCCGAGAGGTGGAGGTTGCCGATCACCAGGATCGCGACTCGCGTTCCCACGTACAGACCTGCCGCGGTCCAGGCGAGCGCGGCGCGGGTGTCGGGATCGTCAGCGGCGATGGCACCGACCGCGAGGCCCGCGGGGACCAGGCCGCCGAGCAGCCAATCCCCGAGGACCGCTGACGGCCGGAGCCCGCCGAACACGCGCTTCTCGAGACGGTACGTGCCCCAGCCGGGCACCAGGGCGGTGAGGGAGAACGCGAGGCGGCTGGTGTCGAGGTCGTCGAACGTCGCGTCGCGAACGTCGAGCGACGCAACGTAGGCCCGCAGCCGATCGTGGCCGAGTGGGTCCGCCCGTGCGCTCGCGCTGATCGATCCGACCGCGAGCAAGATGGCCATCGCGCGCAATGGTCAGGCCCACTTCTCCGTGTTCGAGCCACTCTCGTACGACACCGACGGCGTGAACGGCCACGCATCCGGATCGCCGCCCGTCTTCTGCGCCCACGCCCGCGGCCCCACGAAGAGCAGCGCCTCGCACCACTCCTCGAGCGTCTTGGGCATCCGCGTGGGATCTTCGAGCACCAGCTCGTAGTGCTTGCGGCCGCGCGCGACGACGAAGCACCGCGCGTACAGGAAGCAGTCGTCCGAGCCGCTCGATTCTCCGGAGCTCGCCTCGTGCGCCCGGCTATCGAGCGCGTAGAGCGCCTGCGCGAGCTGCTCCTCGAAGCCCTCGATCTCCGGCTCGACGAGCAGCGACACGCCGGCGATGAGCGGCGCGACCGCCGCGTCCTCGTCGCCGGTCTCGAGCTGCGTGCGATCGATCCGCTCGATCAAGGTCCAGAACACATCGGCGTCCATGCCGCGATCCTACCGGATCACGTCTACCGAAGCGTGAGCGCGACCGTTCGGCGCAGCGAGCCGCGCATGATAGCGAGGGTCGCCACGCTGCCTGCCGGATGGCGACCGAGCAGCGTGGCGAGGCCACCCACACCGAACGGCTCGACCGACATGCCATCGATCGCCGCGATGCGGTCTCCGACGAGGAGTCCGGCCAGGGCGGCGGGGCCGTGCGGATCGAGATCGGCCACCGTCGGCGGGAGCTGCTCGTTGTACATGGTGAAGCCCGGGTTGGACGGGGTCTCCGACGCGTGCACGACCATCAGCTCGACCTGGGTCGATGCGGTGCCGCTGGTCACCATCACCTCGCGTTGTGCGCGCGACCAGGGAGCAGCCCAGCATTCGACGTGCGCGCTCCCCGCGGGCGCCGGCGAGATCACGAAGTGTCCCGCCGCGTCGGTGTACGCCGCGACGTCCCCGTTCCACCACTGCCCGAAACCATCGGCCGAGGGCGCGGCCGTGCAGCGGATGCCGGCGATGCCGGTCCCCGTCCCGACCTCGATCACGCGGCCCTCGACGCGGCCGCTTCCGCGACTCCGTAGCTCGACGTGGGAGGTCGCGCCGGGCCGGACGTCGACGGCGCGCGAGTCCGCGCCGCCTGCGTCCTTGGCCGTCACGGTGTACGTGCCCGGGCTGAGGCCACGAAACGTGAACCGGTTGCCGTCGGGGATCGCGATCTGTTCGTTGTAGACGTGGTCGGTCGCGAGCACCGACGGCGTCGCCGAGAACCCGACCATCTCTCCTTCGATCGCACCGGCGCGCGAGACCGTGACCGTCGCATCGGAAGCGCCGGTCGCGATGTTCCGGGTCGTCGCCGAGCTGCCGTCGGCGCCGAACGCGATCACGTCGTAGTGGCCAACGACGAGGCCGCGGAGCTCGAACGTCCCCGCGGCGTCGGTCATCGCGCTCGGGCCGGGGCTCAAGATGCCGGGGTTGGGCTGGAACGAGCTCGGCAACAGCGAGATCACGACCGGGCCGAGGGGCGACGCGTAGTCGGGGAACACGCCGCTCGCGATCTCCACGCGGGCATCCATCACGGGTGCCCCGCGATCGTCGATGACCCTGCCGCGAATCCATCCCAGCTCGCGACGGATCGCGAGCCTGACGCCGGTCACCGCGGTGTGCGCATCGGCGACATGAATCGTCGCGAGCTCGCCGCCCCTCGCACTCTTGAACGGGGGCGCGTCGATCGGCGAGGGCGAGACCTGCGGCTGATAGTCCGCGCCGCCGCGGAGCATCGGGATCGTGAAGGCGCCCGCCGCATCACTCATCGTCTCGCTGCCGTCGCTACCGGCCGCGACCCGAACGTACGCCGCCGCCACGGGCGCGCCGTTCTCGTCGACGACGACACCGCTGATCGAGGCGTCCAGCGCGAGATCGATATCGGCGCGCGTCACCACGCCCGCAGCGACCTCGAGCGGGCGGTACTCCGAGAAGGCGCTCAGCGCCGGGCTGCTCGCGAACAGCCGGCAGCGTCCCGGTGCCGCGTTGTCGATGACGTAGGCCCCCGTGGCGTCGCTGCGCACCTCCTGAACGATGCGGCGAAAGCCGCGTTCCCAGTCGACGCGATTGCACTCGATCACCGCTCCCTCGACGGGCTCGTCGCGCAACGTCACGCGACCGCGGATCGACGCCGCCGCGGTCACCTCGAGGACGACACCCGCCACCTCCGCGCGATCCACCGTCGTGGTCTGCGGCACCCGGACCTCGTAGCCGCCAACCTCCCAGGTCACCGTGCCGCGAGGAACGCCCTCCACGACGAAGCTGCCATCGGCCTGCGACCACACCGGCACGGCACCGGCGAGGTGGTACGGCCCGGTCGCGGTCACCCGCGCACCGACGACCGCTCCGCCACTCGCGAGGACGCGCCCGCTGACCCGTGATCGAGCGTCCATCGTGATCGTGATCTCCTTCGACGTCCCAGCCTCGAGATGCAGACCGATCAGCGCGCTCCCCAGCCCCGGTGCCGTCGCGACCACGCGGAACCGGCCCGGAGACAATCCGCCGATCTGGAACCTCCCGCTCGGGTCACTCGGGCCCGAGCTCGTCGGAAGTGCGTGCGCCGGACCGCCGCGAGGCACCGGATTCTCGGCGGGGATCACGACCACCTGCGCGGCTGGCACCGCGACCTCGGACCCGGCACGCACCACGCGCCCGACGAGGATCGCTTCGGGCACGAGCGTGAAGTCACGCGCGATCGGGCCTGGGATCGCGAGCTCTGCGGTCACGGCCCCGTACCCCGCCGCGGCCACGGTCACGAGCGAGGAGCCCGGCGGGCGACACAGGTCGTAGTGTCCGCGCGCGTCGGTCTCGACGCCGGCAAGCGCCGAGATGCGCACGGTCGCCCGCGGAATCGGCGTGCCGGCCGCATCCGCGACCGTGCCCGACGCACGCCACCCGCAATCTCCGAGGACCAGGACGAGCGCCTCGGGATGCGCGCGGGGATTGGCGAGCTCGACCAGGACGATCGCGGGACTGCGGCCCGGCGCGCTCGCCGTCACCCGATAGGAGGCCGACGGGACCGCACCGAACGAGAACGTGCCGTCGACACGAGTGACCACGTCGGCGATCGCGACCTCCGGCTGCGCGCTCACGCGAAGCGCGACGGCCGCACCGGCGACCGGCGCGCCGCGAAACATGACCGTTCCGCCGACCACCCGTGCGGGTGCATCCGGCGGGACGAGCCAGGCCGGCACAGTGGCCGCGCGGCGTCCCGGTTCATGCCGCGGGACGTCGGCGTCACGCTGCGTCGATGCCACCGCCGCCTCGCGACGGGCTCGCGCGGCGACCACGAGCAGGACGGTCGCGATGACGGCGACGACCAGGATCACGATCGCCAGCTTCTTCACCAGTACGGCTCCTCCGGCGCCAGCGGCACCACCACGGTCAGCGAGCGCGGCGACAGGCGCGATCCACGCCTTCCGGTCACCGCCGCGCGCCCGCGCGAGGCGCGCGCGAAGTAGCGCGAGCCCTTCCTTCAGGCGACGGCGCACGGTGCCATCAGGCACCCCGGACCGTCGCCCGATCTCTGCGCTCGAGAGACCGTCGAAGTAGTGCAAGAGCAGCGTCGATCGATGCGGCTCTTCGAGTGCGAGGACCTCGCCGGCCACCTGCCGTTGCGTCTCGACCAGCGCGATGACCTCGTCGGCGCCGGGGACGGCTTCGCCCTCCCCGACCTGCCCCTCGTACCTGGTGCGACGGCTCGCGCTCCGCGAGCGCATCCGCACGACGTTCAGCACCACGCGCGCGAGCCACGGACGCAGCGGACGATCCGCGGGTGCCTTCCCTGCGGCGGCGAGCCACGCATCCTGCGCGACATCGTCCGCGGTCGCGGTATCGGTGACCAGCGCGCGCGCGAGGCGGCGGATCCACGCCATCTCCGCGGTCAGGTCGTCGAGCGTCTGCATCCCCCCTAGAATGCCGGCCGCTGGGCGATCGTTCGGAAAATCTGGGGCGTCACGGCTGGTACGGCCCTTTTGCCTCGCCCCAGCCCCACCTGGGCATCGGCTGATTCTCGTCGGCCTGCGCTCCGGGCTGCGAGTTGATCACCGCGAGCCGCGAGCCCCACTCGAGATACGCGACGAACGCCGAACGGAACTCCGGGTCGTTCGGAGCACCGATCTCGTCCGCACAATCGAGCAACAGCTCGATCCACCGCCGGCGCTGCGCCTCCGAGAGCATGCGGCCGAGGTGCTTGCGGATCATGTGCGGATGCCCTCCGTGGTCGGCGGTGTACGCGCTCGGCCCGCCGAACACCTCGCCGACGAACGCCGCCACGTGCTGCGCGTGGTGCGGATCCATGCCGGCGAA
Source organism: Haliangiales bacterium (assembly GCA_038203335.1). Lineage (GTDB taxonomy): Bacteria > Myxococcota_A > Polyangia > Haliangiales > Haliangiaceae > JABFXX01. Next base: position 7,709 of record JBBRED010000263.1, read on the forward strand.
CACGGGCGCGAGCAGCGGCTCCTCGGGGACGCGCGCGTAGAACCGCACGAACAAGTGCTCGAGCGCGGACTGCCCGCCCATCCAGTCGAACACGGTGGGCACGGGCTTCTCGCTCATGGCGCGCATGCTACCGCGCACCCGCCACGGGCTGCGCCTGCCCGATGGGGTGGCAAATCGTGGAACGGGGGTGGCGGCACGGGGGTTGATACGTGTCATCGCATCATGAAGATCGCCGTCGCGTTCGCGCTGATCGCTGCCCTGCCCGCCTGTGGTGGTGACGGCTCACCCGGAGGCCCCGATGCACCGAGCGCCGACGCGCACGTGACGCGCCCGCTCGTGATCGCCTCGGTGGTGGATCTCGGCCTGCTCCCGCTGCCGCCGAAGGGCGTCGGTCGCGACGGCGGCATGAGCGGCACGCTCGGCGGCAGGCTGCTGTGGACGTTCGGCGACACGTTCCTCACCGAGCACAACCACATCGACAACTCGAGCGTCCTGTCCGCGACGGCGGCGTGGAGCACCACGGCGGATCCGCTCGTAGTCGATCAGGCGATGACGGGAGATCAACCGGCGCAGCTCGTGCCGTACACGCCGGCGGAGGTCGCCGCGAACACCACCGATGCGCTGAACGGCTACGCGCTGTGGCCGGGCACACTGCTCGATATCGGCGAGACGACCGGCGTGATCGCGTTCCAGCAGATCAAGCGCATGAGCGGCAGCGGCTTCGCGAGCATCGGCGTCGGCACCGCGCGGATCGCGGTGGATGCCGCCACGGCCACGCGCACGCCGGGCCTGCTGTTCGCGCCGCCCGAGCCGCTCTACGTGCCGCACGCGGTGATCGGCGACTACGCGTACGCGTTCGCGTGCGACAAGCGCGGGTTCCTCGACTTCGCCTGCCGGATCGCGCGCGCGCCGCGCGCCAGCGTCGAGCAGCGCGCGGCGTACGAGTTCTACGACGGCGCCGCGTGGACCGCCGAGATTGCCCGCGCCGCGTTCGTGATCGATGAGACCAGCGTCGCGCCGTCGATCTCCTACAACGCGCACCTCGGCAAGTTCCTCGCCGTGAGCTGCAAGATCGTCTCGAGCACGGTGCTGCTCCGCACGAGCGACCGCATCGAGGGGCCGTGGGGCGAGCCGGTCGAGATCGCGCCGAGCGCGACGGGCGTGCTCGCGCCGCCGGACGCGGATCAATACAACTACCTCTGCGTCGAGCATCCCGAGCTCGCGGGCGAGGATTCGATCGTGATCGGCTACTCGCGCCCGACGGAGCCGTTCCGCGGCGACGTGCGGCTCGCGCGGGTCACGTTGCGGTAGCGGGTGCGAGCCAGGCGCCGAGCAGGGTCTCGGCCGCCTCGGCGTGCTCGGCCGGGACCATCACGTACATCGGCGCGAACGAGCCGAACAGCCAGAGCAGCCGGCGGAGCCGCGTCGACGAGATGGAGTGCGGGATGGCCACCGCATCGAGTCGGTCGCGAACAGCGTCGACGAGCAACGGATCGTGGAGCGGCCACACCGGGACGAGCGCGCGACGCCGGGTCCGAACGTCGTCGACCACGTCGAGGACGATCGCGATCAGGACGACGAGCGTCACGGGATCGAGAACGCGCGAGAGGCCGGGCGCTTCCGCCAGGACCGATCGCCCGAGCGCGAAGATGGCGAGCAGCATCCCCGCCGAGAGGGTGGTCGCACGCCGCCACGTGTCACGGTCGAGCTGCAGGCCGCGACGCCCGGGACGCGTGAACACCCACGACCAGAGCACCGTCATCACGAGGACCAGCGGTACGCCGATCCACACGCTCGCCGCGAGCGACTGCATCCAGACGCCGAGCGCCGGCGCCACGCCGAGGATCCCCAGCGCGCCGATGGTCGCGAGGAGACCACCGGCCTCGTTGACCGGCGTGATCCCCGCCGATGGCAGCGGGATCGATCCGCCACCGGGTGCGCACACGCGCCAGGACACCATCGCGATCACGATCGCCACGATCGAGAGCGGCACGACGACCACGAGCGCGACGCGATCGGGCGAGAGGGTACCGAGGATCGACCAGTCCTGCCGCACGACGAGCAACGCGAGGAACAGCACGGCGTAGCCGTTCCCCACGCCGCGATTCGCGATGACCGATGCGAGCCAGGCCAGACACATCGTGCCCGCGATCAGCGTCGCCACGATCGGCCAGTGCGCGCCCCGTGCGACGACATCGATGCCGCCGCGGTTGAGCGCCTCGAGATAGAGCACGGCAAAGTGGCCGTGAATTCCTGCCACCAGCACGGCGCCGATCGCCACGACGCGCCCGAGCCGCCGCCGACCGAGCGCCGTGTCTCGCAGCGGACGCCAGCGCGGAACGATCGACGCGACCATCTCCACGACCACGAACGTGGTGAGCAGCGGGGAAATCCCGAGCGCGAACACGCTGAACTGCGAGGTGTCGGTCCATTCGGAGATGCCGCTCTTGTACAGAATGTGCGCGAGCTCGACGTCGTTCACGCCCGGGAGCGTGATCGTCGTGCCAAAGACCAGCAACATGATCGCGCCGATCGTCCAGAGGATCGGCTTGACCGCAGATCCGGCCCCCGGAAGGACCGCGACGGCGCGCTGTTCGGGCCGTGCGTAGCCGACGAGGAACCACGCCAGCATCGCCGCCGCGATGCCGCTGACCAGCGCGAGCGCGAGCCGACCGAGCCACTCCGCGGTACCCGCCGGAGGAGGCACGAACCGCGTGTCCAGGACCTGCCCTCCGACCGGGAGGGTGCCCGCACGAAGCGTTGCGACGAGCAGGTCGCGCTCGTGCTCCCGCGCCTCCGGATCCGTTCCGCCCATCGTGATCGAGGCGCGCCCGCCGCGGATCGGGCCGTTGATGATCGGCGCCGAGCGGACCACGCCTCCGAGCATCGTCGCGAGCTTCTTGCCTGCGATCCGCGCCGTGAGATCGCCGAACTTCTTCGCGCCCTCGCGATCGAAATCGAGCAGCACGATCGGCCGATTGGTGTACGGGTCCGCAGCGCCCACAGCGTTCGCGACCGACGACCCCTCGAGGGCCACCTCGCTCGCGACGAGGTACGACCGCCAGCCTTGCGACCCACGCGAGGGATCCATCCGCTCGAACACGATCATGGTGCCGGCCGGCGGGGCCCAGCCACGGCGCTCGGCCTCGGCAAACGCCGCGGCCAGCACCTCGCGCGAGTGAGCCGCCAGGTAGTAGTCGGTCTGCATCGGTCCACCGTCTTCGAGCCGCCATTGATCGACCTCGAACGTCGGCTCGGCGCGCTCGTCGCCCCATCCGCCTCGGCGGCGCTCGTCGGGATTGGATGCAATTCCCCAGCGGACCAGGTCGGCGATCGCCGTGGCCTTGATCACCTCGTGGAACTCGAGACCCGGCGCGACGAGGCTCGCCGCGAGTTCTCTCGCCTGCGCGTCGGGAATCCCGGCGACCTCGACGAGCACGGCGTCACCGTCGCGACGCAAGCGCGCGGCGATATCGCGGCGTTCGAACGTGGCCGCGAGCGAGGTGAGGTCAACGCCGGCCGGTGGCTTCCAGCGAAGCTCGAGCCCGCCGTAGCGCGCCACACCGTCGCGGGCCCCACCGAACAGCGCGACGACGGTTCCGGGCACGGGCGCGATCAGCAGCAGCACGAACACGTAGATCGCAGCGGCCGCACCGACAAAGATCGTGGACCGCTTGCGCAGGGTCACGCGTCGGCCCAGTTGTCCGCGATGCCGACGTCGACCTCGAGCGGCACCGAGAGCTGGAAAACGCGCTCCATCTCGTCCTTGAGGACAGCGCCGAGCTCGGTCGCGATCCCCGGCGGCGCCTCGAACACGAGCTCGTCGTGCACGGTGAGCAGCATGCGCGCCGGGACCTTGTCGCGGGCGATGCGACGCGCGGTGGCGAGCATCGCGAGCTTGATGATGTCCGCGCCCGCGCCCTGCATCGGCGTGTTCTGCGCGACGCGCTCGGCGGCGTGACGTGCCTGCGGCGACTTGGACATCAAGTTCGGAATCGGCCGCCAGCGCCCGAGGAGGGTGCGCGCCCCGCCCTGCGCGCGCGCGAGCGTGACGATGTCCTCCATGAACCGGTGGATCGTGGGGAACCGCTGGAAGTAGCGGCGCGAGTACTCGGCGGCCTGGCTCCGCGAGATCTCGAGGGTGCGCGCGAGGCCGAAGTCCGACTGGCCGTAGGACAGGCCGTAGTTGACCGCCTTCGCGATCCGGCGCTGCTCGGCGGTGACGCTCTCGCGCGGCACGTCGAACACCTCGGCAGCGG